>CAYUGV010000028.1:0-14790 GCA_964444335.1 uncultured Anaerolineaceae bacterium
CAGAACCGACACCAACATCGTTCGGGTTGTAATCGCCGTTTGCGTCAAGGCCGAAGACGTAACCACCCTGAGAGGTCATCCAGGGATAGGCATCGTAGGAGGTACCAGCCAACACGATACCGTATTGGATCTTGCCTTCATCAATGAGGGTCTTGGAAAGGTCATAGACGCCCTGCCAGGTGGTGGGGACTTCGGTGACCAGGTCGGCATTATAGAAGAAGCCGAGGTTTTCACGGGCATAGGGCATACCATAGAGCTTGCCTTCATAGGTGAAAGCTTTCAGTGATTCGGGATCGAACTCAGCAGCTTTGGCACCAAGGTCGAGTTCGGCAACCAGGCCGGATTCGATCAGGGCAGGCAGTTGGTCATGGGCAAGCACAATGATGTCCGGACCTTCGCCAGCGGGGGCAGCCACGAGGAACTGATCGCGGATACCAGAGATATTCTCAACAACAACTTCCACGTTGTATTGTTCCTTGAACTTGGCGCCGAGTTCAGTCAGAACTGGAGCGCGCTGTTCGTCAGCCCAAATACGCAGGGTGGCAGCTGGTGCTTCCACGGTGGCCTCAGTTGGGGCCTCGGTGGGGGCTTCGGTTGGAACCTCGGTGGGTTGTTCAACCACTGGGGGTTCCGTTGCGACGGGGGTCTCCGCCGGCTTGGCGCATGCGCCAAGGAGCAGAGTTGCAACCAATGCGATTGCAATGAGTAGATAGCTTTTCTTCATTTCTTTCTCCTTTTGAAACGATAGAACTGGTTTGGCATTATTGCCGTTGTTTTTTGTTTGCATCCTGATCTCCCGCCCAGTGAAACTAACCTAAGATCATTTCTGCCCGGCTTGGGGTCAGGGTGTTTTCAATTTCAGAGCTTGCTCTAAGATAATCTTCGAGCTTTGCCTTATCAAGCATGGACATTAGCCTGTCAACAAGCTTTTTGTAATCAGGATAGACGCGGTTGAACAGGTCATGCCCCGCTTCAGTTAAGGTGAGCTTATAACTGCGTCGATCGTTGGGGTCCACCTCACGGTTGATCAGACCCTCTGTTTGCATACCCCTTACGACCCGCGTTGTGTTGCTCTTCGTACAGAGCAGCAGGTCACTCAAAAGAATGTAATTGATTCCGGGATTCTTTTCTACATGCATGAGCACATAAAATCGAGGAACATTCAAGCCAAACCGAGCGAGAAATGCCTTCTCGTGGTTGTCGATATGTAGAAAAATCGACTTGAGTGATTCGTACAACTCGAATTTTACTTGTTGCATCATTGGTCGCGGTGAGTGCGTAGTTTACACTTCAACTATTTTAACGCCATAACTTTAATTGTCAAGAGACTAGTATTTATTATAGATGATTTCCAGTTGGATGAGAAATTCGTCCACCCTTGGGATTCCAACCTTTACGAGGAAACAAAATCTGTTTTCCACGTTTCTTTTACTCAAAATTCGGGTTTGAGGATTGTTTCAGTTCATCAAGAGCTAGATCGTGCGCATGTATTGGCTGGCACCTGAACACCAGACGCTCTGCCCAGGTTCAATGCGGTACCATTCATCCTTCACTTCATACACCGATACCACATCATCCTTGATCAGATTACCGACAATTTTGCTGTTCCTGCCGGGTCCTTCCCTCTTGTAAATGGCCGTAACAATGCACTGGGCCCTGAAAAGGACTTTTCCCGCCGGTGGGGTTTCGCCCAGGCGCTGCAGGTAGGTGCTCTTGCCAGAACACCACAACTGGGCAGTTGGGTCGATCCGATACCAGCCATCATTAACTTCATATACCGACACCACGTCTCCCAGGCTCAGGTTTCCCACCACCTGGAAGGTTGGTCCAGGACCGCTGCGTTTGTAAAGCGCGCTCACGGTGCATTTTGCGGTGAACAAAACTTTGTTCTCGGGTGGCAGGACGTTCCCGGTTGGGTTTCCAAAGTAGCGCAGCACATCCCCTTTCTCACCATTCCAACGGTTGTAATCCATGTAGTGGCTCACACCGCCGATGGACTTGCACCGGTCGCCTGTCTGGTGGATCAGGTAAGTGCTCACACCTTTTGGCAGATATGGCGGACCATCGTGCTCCGGGCTGTACAAAGGCGAAACCAGGGGCTTACGATAAGTCGCCAACCACCAGTCCAATGTTGGCAGGTCGACCACGGAAAGATAAGTGTTGATCCATTCTGCCCGCGAATACACGATCGGAAAGAAGCCGGTTCTTGCCTTGCAAATATCAACGCACTTCTGTGTCGTAGCTGTGATCCTGTTCCTGGGGTTGATCCCTGCAACTTCCAGGTCGAGCGCGATGCGGTCAAAAGCAAAATTTGCCCTGCCGTCGAGCATCTTGAACAACGAGTCCATCTGTGCCAGCGCGCTCTCGCCAAAGTACAGCACGTGATAGGCTATGCGCATTACATTGATGCGCGCCATCTCATTCCAGTAATGGTGGAACATCGGGTCGGTGTATCCCCACGAAATGCCACTCCGCGCCGCAACAAATGTGACTTCCTCCGCGTTATTTTGCACGGCGGTAAAGTCCATTTTTTTGCTGCCATCCTTACTGGACTGGTATTTGCTGATATCGATTCCAAATGCTCTGCCCATACTGCCTCCTGCTGTGGATATACCTCCTCGCTAAAACGAGAATAATCAACCCATCCGTTGCAATATGAGTGCCAGACTTTCCCCTCTTTTATTCTGCGCTATTCTTTTCCAGCCAGTTTTTAACCTTCTCCTTGGTGATGGGCAGGCTATCCACCCGTAAGCCAATCGCGTTATAGACCGCGTTCGCGATCGCCGGCGGGGTAGGCACGCATACCAATTCTCCGATGCCTTTGGCTCCATACGGTCCCTCAGAGGTTGGATCTTCCACGATCAACGACTCGACCTTTGGGCTGTCTTTCATACGTGGTATTTCGTACTTGGCGATTCGATCACTCAGGATGACGCCGTTTTCCAGCTTGAATTCTTCCATGATCCCGTGCCCCACTCCCATGACGGCACCCCCTTCCACCTGGGACTGGAAGCCAAGCGGATTAATGACCCTGCCGGCATCGCTTGCCGCGATCACCCGCAGAACTTTGACCTCCCCGCTTTCCGGATCGATCGCGATCTGGACTGCCTGTGCAGCAAACCCATATGCCACGTGGATCTTTCCGCCAACTTCCAGGGAGTAGGTCTGAGGGGCAGAATAGCGCACTTCCACGGACGTGCCTTCAGGGCTCTTCTCAAGCAAATCGTAAACATCCTGCCAGGCAATTTTCCTGTCATCTACTTTTATGAATTCTTCGCCAAAAATCATCTTGCTGGGTTCCAAACCATGTTTCACAGCCAGCATTGCTTCAATGCGTTTCCTCAATTCGCTTGCAGCATTTTTCACTGCGTTACCTGTTACATAGGTCTGACGGCTGGCTGTGGTTGCTCCTCCATCCGGGGTTAGTGCGGTATCCATCAGGTAGACATTCATATTCTCGGGGGAAATTCCCAATATTTCGGCGGCAATCAACTGCAACGTGGCATTCATCCCCTGCCCCACTTCCGATGCCGCTGTCATGATCTGCAGCCTTCCTGCAGGTAAAAGCCGCAAGATCGCACCGCTGCTGTCCTCTGTGCCAGTTCCAAGCCCGGTGTTCTTAAAACCGGACGCCATTCCCCAGCAAGTGATCACTTTCCGACCGTCAAGTTCCTCCTCCTGAGGGCTCCAGGGATCGGAAACACCAAGCTCTGAAAGGCGCGTCCCCAAAACCTCCAGGCATTCAGGAAATCCGACGCTTTCTTCAAGGCGATGACCAGTATTGGTTTCGCTGCCTTTATGAAGCGCGTTGATCTCGCGCAATGCCAACGGGTCCATTCCGAGCTTTTCAGCCAGCATATCCATGGCTGATTCGATCCCAAACATCGCCTGCACCACGCCAAAACCTCTGAATGCACCCGCGGGAGGATTGTTGGTATACATGGCGTAACATTCCGAGAGGGTATTGGGAATGATGTATGGACCGCACGAATGAGTCGTCGCCCGAGTCAGCACAGCAACCCCCAGCGAGGCATAGGCGCCTGTGTCACCGTAGATCTCAGTCTTCGCTGCCATCAACGCCCCATTTTGCTTTGCACCCAGCTTGATTTTCGTCCAGGTGGCGTGCCTTTTTGGGTGCACCATCATGCTTTCCCGCCGCGTAAAAAGCAGCTTGACCGGTTTGCCAGTCGCTTCCGCCAGCAGAGCTGCATGGATCTGCCCGGCAATATCTTCTTTTCCGCCAAAGGCGCCACCGGTTTTCTGCCCCCGGATGCGCACTTTCTCAGGCTCCAGGCCAAGGGCTTCGGCAACTTGCCGACGATCCTCATAAGGGATCTGAGAGCCGGCATACACGTCCATGCCTCCGTCTTCTCTCGACACCGCGATGGAACATTCCGGTTCCATAAAAAGGTGTTCCATGAATGGCGTGAAAAAGGTGTGCTCAACGATCACATCGGATTGGGCGAATCCTTCATCCAGGTTTCCTTTGCCCACTTTGATCTTCTTGAGCAAGTTTCCCTTCTCATGTAATTTTTCCGCATCCGGCTGGGCTGCCAGCATCGGGTTACTCACCACCGGGCGGGGTTCGATGACCATTTTTATTAGCGAGATTGCTTCATCAGCAATTGCCTGTGTCTCCGCCGCCACGATCGCGATCGCATCCCCAACGTATCTTACCCGCTCGTCAATCCCAACCAGGATCGGCCAGTCTTTTGAATAGACCCCGTGCAAGCGTGCGTGCTTCAAGTCTGCCGCGGTCAAAACCGCTCTGACTCCTTCCAACTGGACAGCTGCACTTACATCAAGCGTTCTTAAGATTCCAGAGGGTATCCCCGCCCGCAATACGCGAGCGTAAAGCATGCCTTCGAACTGGAGATCATCTGTATATTTTGCTCCGCCGATCGCCTTTGCCACCGCATCAGGACGAATGATAGCTTTGCCTACATGGGTCAAATCCTGTTTGCCCAGCGTGATTACCCTGGGTTCCACCGCCTGCCCGGTTCGGAGTGAATTGGCTGCCGCCTGGATCGCCGAAACGATGGCTTCATAGCTGCCGCAGCGGCAGACCACATCATTCATCGCCTCGCGAATTTCGCTCACGCTCGGATCAGGGTTTTCCAGCAATAGCGCGTGTGCGCGCATCAGCTGTCCGGGGGTGCAAAAGCCGCATTGGATCGCGCCATGGATGATGAACGCTTCCTGCAACGGGTGCAGAGCGCGCAGGTCCGCGCGTTCATCCTGCCGCTCCACTGGCCTCAACGCGCGCAAGCCTTCGACTGTGAGGATCGATTTTCCATGGGCTTTGCTCGCGCGAGTAATGCAGGAACGGACCGGCTTGCCATCCATCAATACCGTGCAAATCCCGCAGCGTCCTTCTCCACAGCCGACCTTTGTGCCCGTCAGTCTCAACCTTAGGCGTAATAGATCGCTGAGTTTTTCTCCTGGTATTTCTTCCAATGAATAGCTAACGCCGTTTACGTTGATATCGAGCATGTCGCCCTCTCAGATGAGTTTGATGTATTATAAAAGACTAATCAAAAACAATGTCCGAAGCTCACATTTTTCTTGTTACCTCTTTGCTATCGCTCACCTTGTACAGTCCCTCGACACATTAACAAGCCAGTGTGATAATTTTGTCCATGAAACGCATGATCCCTCAGAAAAAACCAATCATTATCCTGCCTATTTACCTGATGGGATTGTTAGTGGTTTTAGCGATTGGCTTTATGATCTTTCGCGGCATTCGCAAGCAAGCTGGCAACCCGATCGTTTTGTCTGCCTCAGATGTTCCCCGCATCACCGCAGCTGATGCAATCGCGGCAATAAATGCGAATGAAGCCTTCCTGCTGGATACTCGTAGTGCTTCTCAATATCAAGCCAGTCATGCCCGAGGAAGTTACAGCATGCCTTACGCGGATATTGAATCTTGGGTTGATACCCTCGATAAAGACGCCTGGTACATCACCTACTGTACCTGACCGGCTGAAAACACGAGCGCCGGTGCGGCGTTCATCATGCTAAAAGATGGTTATCGTAAAGTTGAAGCTGTTCTTGGCGGCTACGATGCTCTCATCTCCGCCGGCTTCCCCACCCAACCGTAATCCAAGGTATTACCAACCTCGCCGTTTGACCTAGGTCAGGTCATCGTGCTCAAAGAGCGTTCGCAGCTAGCCCGGCGTGTTTTCATGCGAGGTCAACCTGACATCGCAAACTGATTTTTATTGAGTTGGTTTATTTATGCCCGGAAAGTTCGTTGTATTCTCTTTCAAGCCGCTTCTTCAGGGACAAAAGGCGCAGGATGTAAGCGCCAAGAAGCCCAAAGATTACCAGGTAACCAGCGATAAAGTACGTAAGATTAGTCATCTTGCACCTCCCCAAATTCCGCAACTTCGGTCTGCGCCCTGAGATTATCAATTTCAGATTCACGCGCTGCTAAAATGGAGCGATGCCAAAGTAATGCAGCAAACAGGACCGTGAACGCAATTATGCTGGCAGCCATCGTTTGGTACATGGCGGGGGTCATGGCCATATCACCGCTGTTAGCACCAAATATGGTGGGGTGAATGGTACGCAGAAGGCGGGATGAAAAGAAGGTCAATGGAACGCTTGCAAAGGCAATAATCGCATAAACAGCACCAAAACGAGCGCGTTTTTCGAGGTTATCCACACCCCTGCGCAGCAGTAAGTAACCGATATACGTAAAAGCCATGATGGTCATGGTTGTCAGCCGGGGATCCCAGGTCCACCAGGTGTTCCAAATCGGTTTCGCCCAGATCATGCCGGAAAAGTTGGCGATTGCGGTGAAAAGCAATCCAATCTCAACCGCAGAGAATGCAATGAAGTCGTACTTGAGCTGTTTCTTGTTGAGGTAAAGGACGCCGCAAACCGCCGCAACCAGGAAGGCCAGCATGCCAATCCAGGCAGCGCTGACGTGGAAGTAGAACACTTTCTGGACGATGCCCATGTTGACCTCGATGGGGGCATAAAAAAGCACCATCGCAAAAGCCGCCAGAACAAGGAAGAGGGCAATCAAGCCCAGAAATCTTAGTTTTTTATTCTCGGATGACATATTCAAACACCAAAATTGAGACTGTAGTGACAATAATACCGTAAGCCGCCAGCAAAACCAACCAGGCTTGCACTTCCACCAGTGGAGCGCCAGCCAGAATGCCGCCCGCGGCTTTAACAACCGCCATATTGACGGGCATCAGGATCGGGAAAAGCAATATCGGCAGGAGCAGGTCGCGCATGCGTGTTTGCACGGTCATGCCGGCGATCAGGGTGCCGGCGGCGCTGTAGCACCATGCGCCAAGCACCAAAACCAGGATGAAACCCAGGTTAAACAGAGATTGGTTATAGAGCAGCGAGTAAATCGGCAGGATCAGTACGCTCACGAACAGCATCACCAGCCAGTTGGTAAGCATCTTGCCAAAGTAGATCGCCGAAACATCCGGTACCGCCATTACCAGCGCGTCAAAGCAGCCCTGGTCCTGTTCTGCGGTAAAGGACCGGTTCAGCCCAAGCGTGCCCGCAAATACGATCACGACCCAGATGATCCCCGAAGCAATCTCCGCGCGGTTGACCGGCGAAAGCTCGATCGCGTAATTGAAGATGAACAGGGTCAGGATGGCAAAAGCGAACATGGCTGTGAGCATGTCTTTACTGCGCCACTCCTGCAGCAGGTCTTTCCAGACCAGGGTGCGCACTGATTGGAGCCAATCTCTCATGCTGCCACCTTTTGCTGCTCAGAATTGGGTTTAGCAAGCTTTAGCGTTAGCCAGTTCTCAAGGGTATCGAGCGAAAGCTCCCGGTTTGGCAGGTCCTCAGCCACCCTACCCCTGGCCAGGAAAGCAAAACGGCTGCTGATGGGCAGGGCATGCGAGAGATCGTGGGTGGTCATGATCACGATGTGCCCCTGTTTTTTCTGCTCAAGCATGAGTTGGTTGAAAACCAGGCTGCCCTGCAGGTCGAGCCCGGTGTAGGGTTCATCTAGAAGCAAAATGCGGGGGTCATGCAACAATGCTCGGGCAATCGTGAGGCGCTGTTTCATGCCGCGCGAATAAGCTCTGACCGGTTTCCCGCCATATCGCTGCATTCCAACCTGCGCCAATGCAGCTTCGAGGGCGGCGGCATCATCCGCCACCTGGTAGAGCCGGGCGTAAAAGCGCAGGTTCTCGATGCCAGTCAGGTGTTCATACAGGAAAGGCTGGTGCATAACCAGGCCAATATCGTGCCTGGCATGGGACTCATCATAATCAACCTGGCGGCCGTCCAGCCAGATAGAGCCAGCTTCGGGTTTGAGCAACCCGGCAAGTATCTTCAGCAGGGTGGTTTTTCCAGCGCCGTTCCGACCAAGCAGGCAGAGCAGCTCACCAGGCTGCACCTCCAGCTCAAGCGCGTCCAAAACGCGGTGCTGACCAAATGATTTGGTAACCTGCCGGATCGCAAGGGTCATTATTTTGTTAACTCCTGCTCTTTCTCATCAACAACCTCAAGTTGCAGGGACTTCCATGGCAGGGTGGCAGCCAAAATTGCACCCAGGACCATCAACAGCGCGCCCATCCACATGAAATTAACCAGTGGGTTATCCGAAGCCTGGATGGTAACGTAGCCCATCATGCTGCTGTAATCCAAAAGCAGCGTATAGAAATCGCCGCGCAAGCTGGACTGCTTGTCAGGGATGCTCACATATTGACCACGGTCTTCGTAGAGGTGTTGGCCAGGATAGAGCGTATCAACGACTTTGCCATCTTTCCAGAGCACGAGTTTGGCTTCGATCGTCATGTACTCCGGGTTTTCATATTCCGTGGTAAGTTCGACAAATTCCACCTCGTAGGAACGCAGCGGCATTTTGTCGCCTGGGATCATGGTGCCCTGGATGCTTCCCTCAAGGGCTTCCATACCCACAATGCCAAGGGCGATCAGGAGCACACCTGCGTGCACGAACCAGGCGCCATGGCGGGCACGCTGACCCCACCAGCGCTTGGCTGCTGCTCCGGGAGATTTACTGTCGCGTAGCGTGAGGGCAAGCATCAGCATCAAACCAAAGGTGACCACGAAGAGCACTGTCAGCCCCAGCCAGGACTTTGTCACGAAGAAGTAGTAAATTGCCAGCAGGATCAAAGACAAAACCAGGGGGATGATGGCTTTCTTTCCCAATTGCCTGGTCGAATTCACCGTCCAGGCGCTGAGCGGGCAGGCTGCCATCAGGGCTGCCAGCAGGATAAAGAGCGGTGTCGCAGCCTTATCGAAGAAGGTCCGGTCGAGACCAATCTGGGTACCTGTGAAAACACCGGTGATCAGCGGATAAGCCAAGCCATAGAAACACACAACCGTGAGAGAAATCAGGATAACGTTTGTGTAAAGGAAAGCCGCGTCACGCGTGACCAAAGAAGTGAGCTCCCAACCAGAGTGAAGGCGCTTCCATCTCCAGGCTAGCAAGGCGACGCAGACCAAAAATAGGCTAAGTGCGAGCAGAGTAAGAGGGAGCGATATCTTGCTTTCACCAAAAGCGTGCACAGAATTGAGCAAACCTGCACGGGTGATGACAATACTAAAAATGACCATGATGTAGGTCAGCAAGATCAAGACAAAGTTGAATCGCTGGAAGATTTTCCGCTGCTTCTGTAGCAGAAGGCTGTGAAGCAAACCTGTGCTGGTGAGCCAGGGGATCAGCGACGCGGTTTCCACAGGGTCCCAAGCCCAGTAACCGCCCCAGCCAAGCACATCATAGGACCACCAACTGCCCAGGATAATGCCAGCGGTCAGCAAAACCCAGGCAGAAAGCAGCCAGAGACGGGTCTCTCCCAGCAGACCTTCACCAGATTCTCCCCTGATCAGGTAGGACGCTGCCACAGCAAAAGGCACCAGGAAGAGAGCGAATCCGAGATAGAGGATCGGCGGATGGATGACCATGCCCCAGTGGCGCAGGAGAGGGTTTAGGCCGAAGCCCGAAATCCCGCCATAAACGGTTGCGCCTGTAGCAGGTGAAAAAACACCATCCAGGATCTCCCCGGACTCCAAAGCCCAAACCCGGCTAAATGGATTTTCAGCGAAGAGTGAGAGCGCGCCGAAAAAGAGCAGGTTCAAAGTAGTGAACAAAAAGGACCAGCCATCCTGGATCTGCCGACGGACATGCAGTGAGATGAAGAGCACCAGGTTGAGCGTCCAACCCCAGAAGAAGAGCGAGCCGGCCTGACCACCCCAAATTGCTGTCATCTTCAGAACGGTGGGCATGACAGAATTCACCACCGAGACGACATAGGCATTCGAGTAATCCTGCAGCACTTGCATCGCCATCAGGCTCAGGAGACTGAGAGTATGCAGACCAAAAGAGAGGTTTGCCAGGGTGAGAATCGATTTCGTCAGGGAGGTTTGGCGTTTGATCAGCTGGAAGATAGTGAGAACCAGAGCAGTAAGAATAGCCAGCATGGAAGCGGCGAAGGAAAGTAGTCCTAATTGAAACATGATGACCTTTTCAGAGGGATTATTTGCCGGCCTGAGTTGGCAGAGCGGACTCGTATTTTGAGGGGCATTTTAAAAGCAGTTCTTTAGCTTGAAAAACGCCATTCGCATCAAGCGAACCAGAAACGATTGCCTGGGCTTCATGCTTCAGGAGGTCAGGTTTCACACCATTGTAGTGGATGGTGATGCGCGGGAGCGTCGGGTCAGCAGCTGCTTTTTCAAGAACCACGGCCATCCCACCCATTTCCTTGATAACACGATGATCTCCGGGGATCTGGGCTACCTCGAAGGTGAGGTCAAGGGTTTGGGGATCATAAACGATGGTATCACCCAGTACAACGCCAGACATGCGAACATTCCGACCAGTCATGTCGGTCTCACCAGATTGGAGCTCGGACACGGTCAGAAAGTATTGTGTGCTGGAGCGAGTCGTTGCGATCAATAGAGCGATCAACGCAATTGCGATCACCAGCACAGCAATAATGGTTTTTTGATTCTTCTTCTTCAAAAGAATATCCTCATTTTTTTATTTATTCTATCTTATTTACCAGAGCACTTGTTTATCCGCATAAGTGATTTTTCTCTCGTTGGACGAGGAGGTAAACCCTTAGCTTGTTACAATTTTCACACATTGACAGACAACAAGATACCTTTATAATAATCTTAGTATTATTTATTACGGAAAGCTATTTTACCAACTTTCGAGGAGAATACTGAATGAAGAAAAAGAGCTTTTTTTTGTTGATCGCTGTGTTTGCTGCAGCACTATTAGTGTGGGTGGGTTGCACGACTTTGCAGGCTACCGACGCGAAGGCATCCGTTGAGGAAATCACTGCCAAGTGGGAAGGTTCAGGTCATGCAGATATGACTTCGGAAGCCTTCAACCACTGGAACGAAGATGATCCTGCCGAAATTCCCGCAACCTGTGCAAAGTGCCATAGCACCTCCGGTTTCCGCGATTATGTTGGAGCGGATGGCTCTGCGGCTGGCTCAGTTGAGATGGCTGGAAAAATCCAGGATCCTGTCAACTGTACCGCTTGTCATAGTACCGCTGCCCACGAACTGGATGCGGTGACCTTCCCCTCAGGTGTAGAAATCACCGGAACTGGCTCATCCTCAGCTTGTATGACCTGCCACGGCGGCATGGGATCTGGTAAATCTGTTGCGAATGTCGTAGCAGGCTTGCCCGAAGATGAACCCATCGGCGATCGCGGCATCATGGGAAACCACTATTTTGCTGCAGCTGCAACGCGTTCTGGCGCTGATGGCGGCAACGGCTTTGAGTATGAAGGCAAAACCTACGTCGGCACCTTCACTCATGCTCCCGGCGTGGAAACCTGCGCCACCTGCCACGATCCCCACTCGCTTCACAGTCGCAAGCCCGAGAACTCCGACACAAATCTTTGCCAGACCTGCCATTCTGGTGTTACCGGTTACCAGGAATACAAAACTGTCTCAATGTCCAAAGTCGACTTTGATGGCGATGGCGCTGTTGAGAGCATGTACGACGAAATCGAAGGCGTGAAGGCCATCCTGCACCAGGCAATGAGCCAGTATTCCGCCAAAATTGGTGATGGTACCATGTTTGGTTTCTACGGCGATGCCTATCCTTACTCCTTCATTGACACCAACAAAGACGGTCAGATCACTGAGGACGAGGCCACCTTCCCGAACCAGTACAAACTGTTCACACCCCGTCTGTTAAAAGCCGGTTACAACTACATGTTCACCGTCAAAGACCCAGGTGCCTATATTCACAATGGCAAGTACGTTCTGCAGTTGATGTTTGACTCGATTGAAGATCTCTCTGCGGTAAGCGGCGTGACTACAGACGGCCTGACTCGACCATAGGCAGATCGAAAGGAAAAGGGATAATCCCATGAAATCTGCAACAAGAAGAGCCTTTTTCTACCTTATTTTCTTTGTATTGCTGCTCTTGCCGGCCATCGCGATGATGATTGTCTGGGTTCCACGCGACCTCATCATCAACATTTCAGTCCTCTTGGGCTTCGTTGGGCTGGCGCTGGCTGGTCTGCAGCTGATCCCGATTGCCAAGTTGAACTGCCTGGCAGATGCCCTGGATATGGACAAGGTCTACAGCTCGCATCACATCGTCTCGATCTTTGCGATTGTGCTGGTTGCGTTGCACCCTGTGACGCTGCTGATTACGAGCAAGGTTTTTCGCGCTGGATTCGCGCTGAATTCAGGCTGGATCGGCCTGGCAGGATTGGTCTTAATTGGTCTGACCTCCGTCCTTCGTAAAAAGATCAAGCTGGGATATATACCCTGGCTGGGTCTCCATAATCTGCTGACTGCGGTAATCCTGGTCTTTGGGCTTTGGCACATGTTCAAGGTCAACTATTACATGGAATTCCCGCTTGTGAAGTGGGTTTGGTTCCTCGAAATCGCGATCTGGGCCTTGTTGATCGTCTATATCCGCGTTCTCCATCCCATGGCAGTCGGCAAAAAATCCTTCAAAGTCGAGTCAGTGGAAGCAGAGCCTAATTCTGTTTACACCCTCAACCTGCTGCCCGATGGGCATGCGGGCGTCCCGTTCAAAGCTGGTCAGATTGCCTGGATCAGCACAGGCAAAAGCCCCTGGGTCCTGAGCCGCAACCCCTTCAGCTACGCGGGTTCTGATGTTGCCGCCGGTGGTCGCGTACGCTTCGCGATCAAAGAAGCAGGTGACTTCACCAGCACTATTAAAAACCTGAAGCCGGGAGACAGGGTGTTCGTGGATGGTCCATACGGCCAATTCAACTTGCAAAGGGAAGATACCCAGAAGGGTCTCGTCCTGCTTGCCGGTGGTATTGGTGTGGCCCCAGTGATGTCCATTGTGAACACGCTGGCAGACACCAACGATAAACGCCCCGTGTATGTCTTCTATGGCGATTACAACGAGGATACCACCCTCTACCAGGACGAGTTTGCCGCCGCCGCAAAGAAGATCAACCTGAAATCCTTTACTGTGCTGGAAAAACCGCTGCACGAAGGGTATCCCTACCCCGGTTACATCACAGCTGACCTGATGACCAGCGTCCTGCCAGAGAATTACAAGGACCTGTTCTTCTTCGTTTGTGGTCCGGAACCAATGCTGCGAGCAATGGAAAAGAACTTCGTCAAACTCGGTGTTGCCAAGAGCAACGTGTACCTTGGCATCAAGTCCAGCCAGGTTCACATCGAAAACTTTGAAATGGCATAAAGAAAATGTCTGTCAAAAAGACCGCGAAATATCGCGGTCTTTTTTTTACCTTCAGTCGGAGGTCAGGTCATAGCGCTCGCAGAGTATCCCCACTTTGCCCCGCGTTTTTTTGCGGGTTTCTAACTGAAATAACAAGCTGTGGTATTACCTCGTGTGTGCATTTTGCAAGCATATCTGGCGTTTTGGCTGGATTCCAGGTAAAGATGCGGATTCTAAGCCCGGTAAGCATTTTTGGCTGTTTTTTTGGCGCACGAGGGTTGAATCGTTGGTAAACCCATCTACCACCCCCCCCGCCTTGATCCCGCCTGACAATTTTCGAGAAATCCCAACGATCGTTTTTGGTAAACCTGCCCAAAAAAGGATTAATACTCAGCCCTTTTCGTATTTGTTAGGAGTTGTCACATCAAGAACTAAAACTTGATTACGTGGGTGTAGGCCTGGCGATTAACCTATCATTGCATACACCCCCCTAATATGTCATTTTGAGACTATAGTCTACTTGATACATATCTACGCGCATTAATAACAGTCTGATAGATCTTGTTTGAGTAACTATCCAATCGCCAAACTGTGCCCATGGGCACAGTCTTGACCCAATGACCACCAAACTGGCAAAGTATTGGATCCGCTGTTTTTGCGAGAATATGCCGTTAGGGCAAGCAGAAGCGTGACAGCGCTCCTCGATCCAGTAATATCGTCACATTCGGATGACGCGAGCGTCAACCGTGTTTACATGGCATATAAAAGATTTGAGGCAACGTAGAGAAGTGTCTGCCATTTGGTTGAGGGAAAAGGCGCTGTGGTAGGGGCATGGCACGTGTCAAGACCATGATGGTTTGAAGTTAGTTTAGGGTGATTGTTTACACTTTTGTCTATCACATAGCATCCCTTAAATCATAATGGCAAGCCCATTTATGCCATGAAAGCGGGTAACCACGGGGGGTTACCCCTACTTTGCGGGGTTAAGGAGGGGGCAACTTTGTAGGGGCAGACCCCCGTGTCTGCCCAGGAATATGTAAACAATCACCCTGTATAGGTTGTAAACAATCAAACTTGTCTAAACACCCCTGTGTCTGCCCGGAGACTTCAAATAACCACAGCTGTCAATCCGGGTTGTGAAAAAT
>CAYUGV010000029.1:0-14777 GCA_964444335.1 uncultured Anaerolineaceae bacterium
CAAATTGAGTGCTACATCATCGAGCACGGCCTCAAAGAAGGCGATAGTCTGCCCAGCGAACGCCAGTTGTGTGAGAGTTGGAACTGCAACCGTATGACCTTCCGTTCAGCCGCTAAGCGCTTGATCAATGCGGGAGTTCTCGCAAAGAACCCGCTGGTAAACTACTACATCCCCCCATCAAAACTCAATCGCAACCTGCAGGACCTGACATCTCTGACCGAATTTGTGCGGGGCTTGGGACTGAACCTGACCAACCGCCTGTTGGACCAGACCATCATCAAAGCGACGTCTAAATTGGCAGCCCAATTCTTTTTGGAAAAAGGCAGCCCCATTCTAAGGATCATCCGCTTGCGCTTGATCGAGGGTGACCCGGTTTCAATTGACACTTCTTATGTTTCATGCGAGAAGTTCCCAAACATCGATAAGTATGAGTTCGAGAAGCTTTCTCTCTACGCTATTCTTGAAAATGAATACGGCGTGGTGATGGATCACGGACAAGAAGAGATCAACCTGACCTTCGCGAATGAGGATGAGTCAGAATTGTTGGGCATCGAAGCAGGCGCATCACTTTTCTACCTTAAGGGCACGGCATTTGACAATAACAACGAGGTCATTGAGGTATTTAAATCAGTTGCACGCTCAGACAAGATACGATTCGTAAGTGAATTAAGCAAACAATAGGAGATATCGGATGGCAAGAGTTGCGGCAGTAGGTGATAACTCGACGGATGTTTATGTCGAATTGGGACAGGCTTTCCCTGGCGGGAACGCGGTTAACGTCGCGGTGTATCTGCTCAGATTGGGAGAGCAGGCATCGTATACTGGCTTTGTTGGCACGGACACTTACGGCACCAGCATGCGGCAAGCCCTCATCGCCAAAGGCGTGGACGTCTCCCACCTTCACACCAAGGAAGGCACTTCGCCCTATACCCTGATCACGCTCGAAAACGGCAACCGCGTTTTTGGCACGTACGACGAAGGCGTGATGGAGCATTTCGAACTCTCAGACGAAGACATCGACTTCCTGTGTGAACATGACCTGATCCACACCAGCGTTTGGAGCCGGATCGAAAAATACCTGCCCCAATTGAAACATCGCGGAATGACCATCTCCTTCGACTTTTCAGATCAACCCGAACACGAAGTGGTTGGAAAAGCACTGCCTTACACAGATTACGCCTTCTTCTCCTTTGAAGAAGATAGCCCTGAACTGCGCGAGTACATCAAAAACGCCTGGCAGAAAGGTCCTAAATACGTGATCGCCACCCTGGGCGAGCACGGCAGCATTGCCTACGATGGCGAAATTTTCCTCGAACAGGGTATCATCCCTGTGCAGGTTGTGGACACGATGGGTGCAGGCGATTCCTTTATCGCGGGTTTCATCCAGGCAATTTTGCAGGGAAAGCCGCTTGCCGAGTGCCTGGCGGCTGGGGCGCGGAACTCTGCAGTCACCCTGCAATACACCGGCGCATGGCTGGTATAGGAATGGGAGAAACTGGTATGCGCGTCGCGGCAATTGGTGATAACTGTATTGATGTTTACCCCCGCCTGGGCAAGCAGTACCCCACGGGCAACGTGGTCGATTTTGCTGTCAACATGCAGCAATTGGGCATTCCGACTTCCGTGATCAGCGTCACGGGCAGCGATGAAAACGGTCAATGGATGATCGAGACCCTTAAAGCTGAAGGGCTCGATACCAGCCATTTGGCTGTGGGCGATGGTGCGACCGCAGTCACGTACATGGACATGAACGGCAAAGACCGCGTGCATGGCGATTACGTGGAAGGCGTGCTGGAGAACGTGGTGTTCTCCAGGGATCAGATTGATTTTGCTTCCCGGCATAACCTGGTCCATAGCGCTTTTTGGGGCAAGGCCGATTCCCACCTGGCAGAACTGAAAGCTAATGGCGCGCTGATCAGCTTTGACTACGCCACTAAAAGCGACGATCCCCTGGTGGAGCGCACTCTGCCTCTGGTCGATTATGCCTTCTTCTCCCTGCAAAAAGAAAGCGCGAAAGAATTTCTCGAACACGCCTGGCAGCTCGGCCCAAAAGTGGTGGTAGGGACCTTTGGGGTTGAGGGAAGCCTGGCTTTCGATGGGAAGCAGTTCTACTCCTTTGGCGTCTTCCCCGCGGTCGTAGAAAACACGGTTGGAGCTGGTGACTCCTTCATCGCCGGATTTATGTACGCGATCCTTCAAGGGCACGGCATCGAGCAAGCCCTGGAAACCGGAGCGCGCGTTGCAGCGAAAGTTGTGGAAACATTTGAGCCATGGGTGAAAATCAGATAGAACTCAACTCCGACAGCCCCAAATACGCCCAGGTCCGGGAGATCATCCGCGCCCGGATCGAAGATGGCGAATATTTGCCGGGCATGGCAATTCCTTCCGAGAGCGACCTGGTGGAAGAATTCGGCATCCACCGTCTCACCGTGCGTAACGCTATCGACTCGCTGGTCAAAGAAGGCATGCTGAAGCCCATTCAAGGCAAAGGCGTGTACGTACTCGGCAAGAAGATCAAGCACAACCTCGAAAGCCTGGCTGGTTTTCGCCAAAAAATACGCGAGCAAGGGCTGAAGCCAACAGTTAAGATCCTGGTGAAGACTATCCGCACCGCCGGGTTGAAGTTCGCGAAGTTGCTAGAAATCGAACCGGAAGAAGAGATATTCTATATCCGGCGACTGTACCTGGTTGATGATGAGCCTTACTCGATTGAGGATGTTTACATCCCCAAAGAGATCCTGCCTGCGATCGAGTTTACGGACCTGGATGTTTTTTCACTTTACGACATCATGGAATTTAACGGCATCATTTACCAACATGCCCAGCAGACCGTGGAAACAACCCGCCTTGATTCAAAGGATGCCCGTTGGTTAAAGATCGATTCTGAAACGCCAGTCTTGGTTTTCAACTGCATCAGCCGTGATCAGGATGGCAGAGTATTCGAGTTTAACCAGTCCTACACGCGCAGTGATAAAGCCTCATACCAGGTTTCCTTCTCCAAGACATTCCAGAATACATTTATCTCCAAACAACTTGCAAAAGAGGATCACCCGAAGGCAAAAAAGGAAGCCGTCGTGGTTGGGGTGGACCTGGGCGCCAGTTACGTCAAAGTTGGATTGATGACTGTCAAAGGCGAACCGATCGATTTCCGAACTGCCCGGTTGGAGAAACCAAAAACAGACAAGACAGGTGTAAATGCAACCATCGACCTGGTGGAAAAGATCCTCAAAGACAATGGCTCTCCAGCCATCCTGGGGATCGGCGTGGGCGCCAGCGGACCGGTGGACCCCGTCAGGGGCACCATCCTGAGCCCCTATTCCGTGCCTTCCTGGAGCTACATCCCCTACAGCCAGCCGGTGAGCGAGCACTTCCAGGTGCCGGTTGTCCTCGAAAATGACGCCGACACGGCAGCCCTGGCTGAGTATTGGCAGGGAGTCGGCAAGGACGTTAGCCGCTTGCTGGCAGTGACGGTTGGAACGGGCATTGGAACAGCGCTCATCATCGATGGCAAAATTTATCGCGGTTTGAACGGCGCACACCCTGAAGCTGGGCACCACATCATCGATCCCTCCGGACCAGAATGTTATTGCGGCGCGAAAGGCTGTTGGGAGTCCTTGGCATCTGGCGAAGCCCTGACGGATTATGCCAGGGCGGTTGCGAAAGACAACCCCTCCTGGGTGGCAGAGCTGAACCTGAAAGAGCCGGCTTCTGTAAATGGGGCTATCACAGCCCAGGCTGCTCGCCAGGGTAATGTGATCGCCAGGCAGATCATGGAGCGGGAAGCTTACTATTTCTCCCTCGGCTTGTTGAATCTGATTACTGCCTACGTGCCCGAACGCGTGGTGCTGAGCGGCGGTGTGATTGAAAGTTATGATCTTATCGAACCCAAGGTGATTGAAACCATGCAAAAGCATCATTTGATGGTTCCAGCGCCGGAAGTTCAGATCTTGCGGGCGAAGTTAGGCTATCATGCGGGAATCATAGGCGCAGCTTACGCTCTCTTACAAAAACTGGAGTTACTCCATTGACAGAGAGGTCAAGATGACACAAGATTTTCCATTTATTACTGATATCCTTTCCCAGCCTGAAGGGGTTAAGAACGCTGTGGACGGCTACGATCCGCAATCGATGCGGGAACTTAGCGAGCGATTACACCGCCGCGAGTTCGACCGCATCATCGTCACCGGGATGGGTTCCTCTGGCTTTGCCAGTTACGCCGCCTGGGTGAGACTGGCTCAGGCAGGGATGCCTGCAATCTGGCTGGACGCAAGCGAATTGAACACCTACGCCTCAGCGTTGATCACGCCCCGAACAATCCTGTGGATGATCTCAAACTCAGGCAAAATCATCGAGATGACGCGAATTCTCAACCGCAGGCAAGAGTTGGGCTCGCCGTTCATCCTGGCAAACACGAACTACGAAGAAAGCCCGCTCGGTCAGGCAGCGGATTTGATCGTTCCCATCCATACTGGCAACGATATCACTCTCGCGACCCGGAGCTACCTGGGCACCCTGGCAGTCACGCAGTTGATGGCGTTGAACCTTGCTGGAAAGACGGTTGAAAAAGAAGTTGAAGACCTTTACTACACCGGCGAAGGTCTGGACAACTACCTGAAGGACCTGGATTGGCACATCGAAAACCTCGACCAGGCTATTGGCGAGGTCAAGCAGCTGGCAATTTTGGGTCGGGGCGCTTCCTACGCGACCGCTCTCGAAGGCGCTCTGTGCTTCAAAGAAGGACCCAAACTGTATGTTGAAGGGCAAACCACCGGGCAGTTCTGGCATGGTATGGTAGAGCTGGCAAACCCGGATTTTTCGCTGCTGATGATGGCTGGTGAAGAAGCGACCCAAAAAGAGGATGAGTTTCTGGCAGCCAAAGCAGCCAGGCTGGGTATGAAAGTCTTTTGGTTCAGCAACACCATTTCCGAACAGGTGCCCACGATCATGCTTCCCAAAAACCGCGGGATTGGGCTGACCCTCGCGGAAATCGTCCCGATCCAACTGATCTCGATCAATGTCGGCAAACAAACCGGTCATCGCCCAGGCGATTTCGTCCACCTGACCCACACGGTAAACACGAAAGTGGAAGAGTTTAAAGGCTAACAAGTAATGCTTGGCATCCCTGGATGCCAATAAAAAACGACTAAATAATTGGAGAGAAAATGAAAATTGGAATGTTCACCATGGGCTACATGCGCTACCCCCTGGAGCGCGCTTTCAAGGACGCTGAGCGTCTTGGTTACGACGGCATTGAAATTTGGGGCGGCAGACCGCACGCCTACGCGCCGGATTTGAAAGCAGGCGGGATCAACGAACTGTTGCGCCTGAGCGAAAAATATCATATGCCCATCATTGGCTACACCCCTGAAACCAACGCCTATCCCTACAATATGATGATCGGCACTGAGGCTATGCGCAGGGAAAGCCTGGACTACATCAAACTCAACCTGGAAATGACCAAAGCCATGGGTGGTGATTTCACCCTGATTTCCGCCGCGCACGCCGGCTTTGAAGCCACCCGCGACGTGATCTGGGAAAGACTGATCAAGAACATGACCGAACTGGCAGAATACGCTGAGAAATTGGAAACCAACATCGTCCTGGAAGCTCTGACCCAGTTTGAGTCCAACGTTGTGGTCACAGCCAACGACCTTGTTGAGGTCCTCAACACCGTCAATTCTCCCCGTTTGGTGACCATGTGCGATATCTGCCCGCCCTTTAATAATCAGGAACCGATCATGAGCTACTTCGATAAGCTTGGCGATAAAGTGCGCCACATGCATATCATCGATAGCGACGGTCGCTCCGATGGGCACATGATGCCCGGCGATGGCAATATCCCCCTGCGTCAGCTGTTCAGGGCGATCGAAGCCAGGAATTATCAACACTTCTGCACGATCGAACTCGTGATGATGTACATAAATGAACCCAGCCTCTACGCCGAGCTGGCCATCGAAAGAGTGAGAGAGCTTTTAGCCTGATTGCCTGAGAACCTTAAGAGGAGCTACTGTGACCCAAGTTATTGACATCCACACCCATCCCGCTTTTTTTGAGCCGATCTGCTCTACCCCTGAAAAATTGGAGCAGCGTCAGCTTGCCATGGGTCTCTACAAAGCAGGCTCCTCAGCCATCAGGCATATTTACAACCAGATGAACTGCGCAGGGATCGACCGTTTGGTTTTGCTCCCTTTGGACCTGACCACCCAGGAAGGATTGGAAGTGGTTAGCAACGAAGAAATCAAGCAACTCGTTGAACTGGAACCAGAGCGTTTTATTGGTTTCGCTTCGGTCGATCCCTTTCGTGGGGATGCTGTTGAAATTCTGGAAAGAGCTTTTAACGAATTGGGCTTGGCAGGCCTAAAGCTGCACCCTGCCCGCCAGAAGTTTTACCCCAGCTGTGCAGAAGCCAGGCAGCTCTATAAGGTTTGCCTCAAATACAACAAACCCATTCTGTTTCATTCCGGCATCAGCCTGGAGCCAAACACCGACTCGCGATACGCTACTCCCTTCCAGTTTGAGGAAATCGCGCTGGATTACCCAAAACTGCGTATTTGCTTGGGGCATTTCGGCTTTCCTTGGGTCCGGGAGACCGCCGCGCTGCTGTTGAAGTTCCCGAACGTTTATGCGGACACCGGCTTGCTCTACTTCGACAGCGCATATGAGTTTTACGACCAGATCTTCAAAAAAGAGCTCAATCTTTCCTGGATTGACCGCTCTCTTCGCCACCAGGTGATGTTCGGGTCCAACAACCCGCGTTTTGAGCAAATTCGGATGGTTGATGCCCTGCGGAAGATCGGGCTGCGTGAGAGTTCCCTGGAGCTGATCCTTGGGCAAAACGCGTTGGAATTCTTAGGCTAAAGGGAGTGACCATGTTCTTCATCAAAAGTATCCAACTGTTCACTGAGAAGTACAACCAGTTCATTGTTATCACTGAACAAGTGAGAGAAGCGGTCGCGGAATCCGGGATCCAGGACGGATTGGTAGCCATCACGAGCAACCACACCACCACCGGGATCATGGTGAATGAGGCGCTGGAATGTCTCGAAAGTGACATCGATGACACGCTGCAAAGGCTCATCCCGGAGGATCACCCCTACGCGCATGCCCGCATCCTGCGTTCCTATGGGAGCACCGCTGGCAACCCGACTGGTCACTTGAAATCCTTGCTGACCGGTTACCACTGCCTGTTCCCACTGCACGATGGCGAACTGGTGATGGGAGAAGCCCAGGAAATTTACTTCATGGAATACGATGGCCCGGCAAAAAGGACCTACAACGTAACCATTCTCAGTGGCTCGTAAAAGGAAATCTCGCCTGTGTTTCAGTGCGAAATCCAAAGAAGTTATCAAACCTATTAAAGGAAACTAATTCATGAAACGCTATTTTTTAGGTGTCGATGTCGGCACGTATGAAAGTAAAGGGGTTTTGATTGACCAGGACTACCAGTTGGTGCACAGCTTTGCGGTGAAACACGGACTGGAAAACCCCAAGCCCAACTATTTTGAACACGACGCCGAGCAAGTGTGGTGGCACGATTTGTGTGAGATCACCCAGGGGCTGATCCGGGAGACTGGCATCGACCCAAAAGACATTGCTTGCGTGGGCACGAGCGCCCTGGGCGCGGACTGTTTGCCGGTGGATGAGGAATGCCGACCTCTGCGCAAAGCCATTTTGTATGGCATTGATGCCAGGGCGGATCGTGAGATCGAGTTCATGAACAATTACTATGGTGAGGCGAAGATCAATGAGCTTTGGGGGCGTCCGCTTTGTTCCTCAGATGTGGCTCCAAAGATATTGTGGATCAAAAACAATGAACCTGAAGTCTACTCAAAAACCTATAAATTCCTGACTGCCACTTCTTACATCACCGCCAAGCTGACCGGCAAATATGTGATCGACAAATTCCTGATCAACACCTTTACCCCAGGTTATAAAACAGATGGCAGTATCGACGAGGAACTCTGCCAGCTCTATTGCCGGCCAGACCAACTGGCTGAATGCCGAGGCGTGATGGACATCGTCGGCACGATCACCGCTAAAGCTGCCGCTGAGACCGGGCTTGTGGAAGGCACTCCCGTCATCACCGGTACTGATGACTCCGGGGCGGAAGCCCTCAGCACAGGCGTTTTCCTGCCCGGGGACATGATGGTCATGCTGGGGTCAAGCTGCTACCTGATCTACTGCTCCGAAAAGCACGTCATCGATCAGCGCCTCTGGCATGACACCTTCATCATTCCCGGCTACTACAGCATCTCCGGCGGCACCAACAACGCCGGCACGGTCACCCGCTGGTTCAGGGATCAGATCTACTTCGACGCCCTCGCCCAACAGGAAGAAACCGGCAGAAACGCCTATGAGATCATCCTGGACGACCTGGCTGATATTCCTGCCGGCTGCGACGGCTTGATCACCCTGCCCTACTTCGCCGGGGAACGCACCCCACTGAACGACCCTCAGGCACGCGGCATGATTTTTGGGCTGACTCTGCAGCACACGCGCGGACATATGTATAAATCTGCCCTGGAAGCTGTTGGGTTCAGCATCGCGCAGCACCTGGATATCATCCAATCCTACGGACTTCCAATGAAAAAGGTCATGGCGGTCGGCGGTGGCACCAAGAACCGCCTGTGGCTTCAGCTAATCGCGGATATCACCAACAAGGAGATCCAGACAGCGAAGGTCACGATCGGCGCTTCGTTCGGAGACGCGCTGCTGGCCGCGGTGGCTGTCGGGAACAGCCCAAGCTTCGCGGAAGTGGCTGAAAAGATTGAGCCCGCGGAAGTCTTCACGCCCAACCCACAAAACCACGAGGTTTATACCCGTTACCGCAAGATCTTTGACGAGTTGTACTTGCGCAACAAAGACCTGATGCAATCCCTGTAAAAAAACAAACATGCTTGACCCAAAGCCAATTGGGTCAAGCATGACTTTTCCTTACCTATAATCAATTCAGATACCGTTTACTGCTGGTCGAGTTCCTCGATGAACTTTTCGACTTCTGCGCGGAAGGGGAAAGCCGGGATGGTTCCAGCCCGGGTAACCTTGAGGGCGGAACATTTGATCGCGTATTCCGCGGCTTCCTTGACGGACTTGCCCCAAACCAGGTTGGCCACAAAAGAAGCCAAAAAGCTATCTCCCGCACCAACCGTATCCACCACCTTGACCTTCACTGCGGGCAGGCGGTGGTATTCGCCATTATCAAAAACCAGGGCGCCATCCTCGCCAAGCGTCATAACGATGGAACCGCAGTGGTATTTTGCCTTGACCAGGTCGGCGATTTCGGGATAGTTCTCGGCATGCTCGTCAACCTCAGCTAAAACCCGGGCTTCAACTTCGTTGATGACCAGGTAGTCGATGTAATCGAGGTCGCCCATCGGGCTGTGGGGCAAGGGGCTCGGATTTAGAACAGTGATCATACCCAGGCTTTTAGCAATCTGAGCAGCCTTGAGAGCAAGGTGTTCGGGCATAGCAAAGCCGGTGATGAAGTAACGCGCGGTGCGCATGGCTTCGAGGGCTTCGGTGATTTCCTCGACCGTCAGTTTTTCCAACGAGCTGTCGCCATCCACAATCGTGTTGCGCCCTTCTTCGTCGATCATTACCAGACCGGTACCTGTGGCGACTTCGTCGGTTTGGTACATGTAGGTGGTATCCACGCCGGCATCGCCCATCCACTTGAAGCCCAGGTCGCCCCAGGGATCCTTTCCAACCTTGCCGATGTATGCCGTCTTGACCCCCAGACGACCCAACGATACAGCCTGGGTGGTGCCCTTGCCGCCGTCTTCTTCCACGCGCCAGTTCCACGCACGCAGGGTTTCGCCTAAAAATGGCAGGCGTTTGATATTACAGAACTGACCCACACCGTGGCTGTTCAGGACAATTACATCGATATCTTTATTCATTTCTTCCTCTTCTTTGACAGCAACTAAGATCGTTGGGCTGCTTTAATTGTATTTATTTTTCCAATGAGCTGCTCAGCAGCCTGTTTTTCAAGATAACCAAACCGGTAGTGCATGGTGATGGAGTCTTTGGCAGGGATCTCCCTGATCAGACCCTTAGCCAGGTTTCGCGAGAAACCCAGGTGATTGTTGGTGCTTGGGATGGCAAAAGCCAGGGCGTCTTCATCTCCGGTTCTGGCATACCACCTGACCGCGTTGGGCAATTCGTTTACGCGGAAAGAGACATAATCCGCGTCACCTTCAGTGAAAACCTGGAGAGCATGTGCAAAACCTGCTTCATCCGGGAGCATTCGCATGTACAGGCACAATTCGGGGTCAAGCACCTGGCTGGATGAATCGATACGGTCTGCCAGTTCAGGGTCTTGCTGCAGTTGGCTGACATAATCGAGGAATTTTTGCTGTTCAGCATTCGGCAAACCAAAAGTGTCCGAGAATACTTCCACAGACCCAGTAGCTGCGCTTGAAATCAGCTTTGACTTCTCAACCGGCAGCCAGTTGATGTGCGCCATGTACATGTATTTCATCGGCTTCTGGCGTAAATTGGATGCCTTGATCTCCACATCCACGATGGATGATTCTTTATGGATGGTGAGATTGGGTTCAAAGGTGTAATAGTATTCCAGGCTGTTGCGGAAGGTAAAGGATCCACCCACCGAGATGCCTGGATCTTCGTTGTCCATATCTACCAAAAGCCAGGCCTTCTGATACTTGCAGTTTGGCAGTTCGCCGTGCAGGGGGTGGCTATCTTCCGGGGAAGGATTGCCCGATGCAGTCAGTCCGCAGTGGATCAGGTGCGCGCCATAATTCAATCCAAACCGCTCCGTGTTTTGCGGCTGGTCAAAGATGGATTTCATTGTTAGTTCGCGGTTTTTGTAGGCTAAGCGCCAAACCTGCTGCCCATGAAACGGCAGAACAATCAAACTCAACGCCGAATTCTCAAGCCGCACTGCGCTGACCCCGGTTGGATATCTGAAAAGTGAAACCTTGAAAGCATCATTCTCCAGGAAGACGCGTTCGGTTTCCGCGAACATGGCTTCGGTGAGATGGATTTTGGTTGTAGTCATATTTACCTCCTGCGGACGCTTGCCGGGTTGCGGCTTGCCAAATTAGCACGCCTGGAATAATCAGGCTTGCTGCCTCTGATAGGTTTCGTAGAGAAGCTTTCTGATCCGCTCTGGCACCTCGGTCATTTCGGGGGTCATACGGGTTCCCTTGGCAACCGGACCTCCGGAAAGCTCCATGGCAGTCATGTAAGCGGCATTGAAGGGCGCCTGTTTCAGGATGTTGCGCAGTTCGAGGATCTTGAATTGGGCTTCCATGGCTTTTTCATGTTCGCCATTGAGGGCAAAATCACAGATCGCCTTGGTTTCCTTTGGGAACGGAACGCCCATGAAGGACACGCAGCCCACACCGCCCATCATCATGGTTGGGGCAATCGTCGCGTCGCAGCCATCCAGAAAATCGAAAGTCTTGGGATCAATTCGCATCAGGCACTGCATATAATGAACAATATCGCGCGTAGCGTTTTTGTACCCACGCAGGTTGGCATGATCCTTCACCAATCGTGCGAGCAGGTCTGGTGAATAGAGGGTTGCCATTTGAACGCAGTTATAGATGTAGCAGGGTTTGTCTGTATATTTCAACAGTGAAGAAGTAAAGGTATATAAAGCTTCTTCGGTATAGGGGAACAAAGGCGGAGCGGTGAAACAAAACGCGTCAAATTTTTCCTGAGCGTAAAGGTCCATCAATTTTTTGCCTTCAGCAACTGTTGAAACAAACACACAGGCCATGGTCTTCTCGCCATTTTGGCATCGGGATGAGACAGTCCGCAGAACTTCCTGCCTTTCTTCAAGCGTCAATTCATGGCTTTCGCCGCCCAAACCGTTGACAAAGAAGTGCCTGACTCCGTTTTTAATTTGAAAATCAACAATCTCAGCCAAAGTCTGATGGTCCACAGAGCCATCTTCAAGGAAAGGTGTGATCAGTTCAGTGACTAATCCTTCAAAAAAATGTGACATCAATACCTCCAAAAAAGTAGTAATCTGCAAAGGAAAGGGGCATGGCATCCCCAAAGAGTGCCATGCCCCGAAAACCTACATCGGTTTTTGCACGATTCTTAGGAAATCTTATTCCACAGGATCGTATGAGGGTGTTTCAAATGGCTTCTGTGTCTTCTGGAAGTACTTGTAAGCAGGCCAGCCGGTGATGACACCGATCGCGGAAGCGATCAGGCTTGGACCTGGAGCCCACATGAAGGTGGAGACCAAGAGAATGAAGGAGAACGCGATCGCCAGGATGGTCATAAGCTGCCAGACGGGCATCTTGAATGAGGGATTGTAGTTTTCCTTCTTGCGCAGCCAGAAAATAGCAGCCATGGTGAAGGTGTTGCGGAGCAGCAGAGCGAAGGTGAAGTAACCCAGCAGATCAGTAATGCTGCCAGCGAACATGAACAGGATACCAACAGCGCACTGAACCACGATGGACAGCACGGGGGTTTCCCACTTGGGATGAACACGACCGAAAGAGCGGAACCACAGACCGTCCTGAGCCATTGACCATTGCTGGCGGGGCTGGAACAGAATGAGGCTGGTAAGGGAGCCGTTGATCACGATGATTGCCAGAATGGCGGTCACGATACCGGCAACAGGACCAATGAAGGGGATCTGAGCCATGGCTTCAGCCACAGGCGCTTCAGATGCCACCAACTGGTCGATCGGGAGCAAACCGGTGATGACAGTGGAGAGACCGGTGTAAAGCAGGGTGACGAACAGGACCGTGATGATCAGAGCACGGGGCATGTTCTTGCGGGGGTTCTTCACTTCGCCAGCAATCCAGGCTGCGGACTGCATACCATCGTAGGACCAGGTGGTCGCGGAGATAGCAGAGAGGAGAGCCAAAATGCCGACAGGAGCACCAGCAATTGCGGGGGTGGAGAGCAGATCACCGCGCAGGTAGAACAAGCCGATGGCAACCATCAGAACGAAGGGGATGATCTTCAGGATGGTCAGGGCTGTCTGGGTCTTGGAGCCGCCTTCAACACTGCGGATGTGAGTCCACATGTAGAACAGCACGAACACAACACCGATCAGTTTCAAGACGAGCCCGCTGAGGCCGGTCAGGAAGCCGATGTAGTTGGCGATGGCCAGAGCCATGATCGAGATACCAGGGGTGTCAGTACCCCAGAAACCAATCCAACCGGAGAGGAATGCCAGGAACTTTGAGCCGGCTTCTTTAAAGTACACATAAGCGCCGCCATTCTCGGGATATGCAGACGAAAGTTCAGCATAAGCCAGAATCTGGGGGATCATGATGATGCCACCGATTAAGAATGCCAGGATGGTCATCAATGCGCTGCCAGCTGCACCGGAAACCTCACCTACAGATGCGAAAATACCCGATCCAACAGTGGTTCCAACGCCAATGGCAAGCACTGCCAGAAAACCAAGTTTCCGACCAAGTGCGTGCTTTTCTTCAGTTACTGCATTTTTCTTTTCAGACTCAGTTGACATAAGTAAATACCCTTTCTTCTAAAAAATTGAATTAAAAAATTACTAAACTCCGGCTAACCGATGTAATTGATTGCCAAGAGGACAATCCTGTAAAAGGAAGAACAACCTGGTGGTGCTTATGTGACGATTGAAAGGTAGGAAGGCAAGCTTAGTCATCTTTGATCTATCTGACCACATTAATATGAGAGAAAAAGCGGTTCATTTTGCAAGATTACCTGTTTATAAGAATGACTATTAGTTAACTAAGCACGAGTATAATCCTATGGTACAAAATAGTCAATAGCTTATCTGTAAATTTTCATGAATTGATGGTAAAATAATCCTCGTTGGTTGTCTATGCGCTTGAAGGGTTATTTACATCTTTGTGTGGATGCCAGGATTTATTTGGTTTTTAATGGGTAAATATATTTTTAAGGAGATCGAATCATGAAGACTTGTTTGTTTACTGCAGGCTTTTCCAAATATCCGCTCGAAATGGCATTTGCGATGGCGGCAAAATACCAATACGACGCGATTGAAATCGGCGGCTTCCGGCCGCACGCTTTTCCGCTTGACCTCGTGCGTGGCGGGGCTGCCAGGATCGTTTCGCTTTCTGAGAAATACCAGCTTCCGATAATAAGTTATGCTCCAGAAAACACTGGATCTCCTTACAGCCTTGTTTTCCAGGACGCGCAGCTCAACCAGGAAAGCCTGGAGTACTTCAAACGCGCGCTTGACGCAGCTAAACTAATCAATTCGAAGTACTGCATGTTTGCCTGCAATCACCCCGGCTATGGGCGCAAGGAAAGCGATGTCAGGAAGCTCTTCATTAATAACATCAAGGTCCTGGCTGAATACGCCGAAGAAATAGGGCAAACCATCATCCTGGAACCGGTGACACCCTACGAGGGTACCATTCTCGTCACGTCTGATGACCTGCTTTGGGCAGTTTCTGAAGTCAACTCGCCCATGGTCAAGGGCATGCTGGATCTGGCTTGTCCTCTAATCGCCAGGGAACCTATGGTGGAGTACTTCAACAAACTCGACAAAGACATCGTCCACATCCATTTCATCGACGCGACCAGCGACAGCGAGGATCACCTGATCCCTGGTGATGGTGAGATGGATTTCACTGGTATCATTAAGACCCTGAGGGAAGTTGGCTACGACGGTTATCTCTCGCTCGAGTTATTCTCACGCTACGAGAGAGAACCGGAATATGCCGCTGCTCGAGGGATTAAAGTTTATCGTTCATTATTGAATGAGGGGAATTAAAATGATGGGTTACAACATTTCACAAAAAGAATTATTCCATTGGTGCAGCATTCCAATG
>CAYUGV010000030.1:0-14744 GCA_964444335.1 uncultured Anaerolineaceae bacterium
GGTCTGGATGTGCGAAAGAGTGATTTCGAAACAAGGTTTCTGTTTTTATTTAACGACCCTTCGATTCCCCCTCTTTCCACAACCCATTAGCCTTTCCACTCCTGGTAGCAAAACGAAAAAGGAGCAAGAAATGATCAGGAAAACAGAGGACGATATCAAGCAGTTGGAGAGTCAGTATCCTGGGATCACAGAGCAGATCTGGCGGTTCGAGCAGGCGGACCTCCCCGCTTGCCCGGTGTGCGGCTCGGCGGATACTGCCAGCGTGCAGGTGGGGGTAATGGGGCGCACGATCAACATCGGTGCGGCGACAACGAAAATTCACCTCATGCTAAACGGAAACGATGAAGGGATCTACTTCTGCAACGTGTGCCGGAAGCAGTTTGGTCCAACCAAAAGGACAGGGGCATGAGGGATAACCTCGCCTGAGTATGGTTGATTGAAGAGCATTGGAAGAAAAAGAGCCGGGTTCAACAGCGGAACCCGGCCTACATAAAAAATCCCGGTTACCTCTTCCCCGTCTGCTCGACGAAGAATTCCCACATCAGGCGGGTGGCGTTAATTTCCTGGGTGGTCTTGCCGGTGATGCTTTTGGGCAGGGGCTTGCCGCCAGGCCAGGTGTGACCGCCATCTGAAATAGTGTAAAAGACCACATCCGCGCCCGGATCGCAGCCCTCGTAGCGAACTCCGCGCACATGATCCTTTTCCAGGAAAACAATTTCATTTGGGTTGCAGCCGTTTAGCTGCGCGTAGTCTTCTACAAAAGCGGGGATGTACGGGAAGTCGATGGGAAAGCGTTCGGATGGACCACCTTCATAGGGCACGATCTTGTCTGCCTGCCCGTGGAAAAAGATCGCCGGCACGCCTCCTGGACATTCGTCAAGATTCACAAGGTAGGCTCCCGCCACGCCGCCAATCGCCGCGATGCGATCCGACAAGCTGCAAGCGAGCCTGAGCGACATGCCGCCGCCATTGGAAAGCCCATTAGCGTAGATGCGCTTAGGGTCAATGGCATACTCCGCGCTAAGTTTATCGATCAGGTCTCTGAAATATTGCAGCTCGATATCCACCCCGGTAGGATCCTCAGCGGTGCGTGCGACCCGCCAGCGCTTGGGGATGCCCAGCCCTGAAGGGTAGACCACGATGAAGCCCTCTTCGTCCGCGAGTTTGTTCCACTGGCTGACATTAGCCTGATTTGCGGGCCACTGGGAGAAGCCGTGGATGTTGATCACGAGGGGGACAGGTTTTGCGGGATCATAAGTTTTGGGAACGTACAGCAGGTATTCGCGCCTTTCGCCCGAGGATACAAGGCGCCCATTCGTGCGATCCATGATGTTCAAGATGAGTAAACCTGCCAGGAAAAACACGCCGACAACCATCACAAACAAGAACATGACCTTTAATAGATTTTGCATGGAAACCTCGCGATGACGATAAGTTAATCTTACCAGTTGGAGGAAATAATATACAGTTTTATTATTAAATTGACAAACCTTCCGATGAAGCTGACCTTGTAAGGCATGATGCATCGAACGCTCTGAGAGATATGATCAAACAGGCAAGTTAGGTATTCTTGGAGGTTGTTATCGGTTTCGGTTTTTCCACATCTGGACCATGAAGAATCCAATGCCAAGCGCGATCAACCCGAAAAAGATGGCGGCATAGATCAACTGATTTCTGTCTCCGACAGATAAAGAATCGGATGCAAATCTCACAGACAGGCTGAGCGCAAGCACCGCGGCAACGAAAATAAAGAAAGAAACAGACGCCGCCGTGAGGTTGCGGCGATTACGGTCCGCCAGTCCATCCTGGTCGCTAAAGGCTTGCGGTCGTTCGCCATCGTATTCCATCCGCCAAATATGAGCACTCGCCATGCACCCCAGGTGTTCCCACCCGAATTGCTCGTAAAAGGGTATGTAATCCTTGCGGGGCGATACTTGAGGATCGTAAACAAAGCGATATTTCTTTGGGATGCCCCGATGGAACCTCATGTAAACTGAATCCCACTGCTTGATCTCATTGATGTGCCAACCTTCGGAAGCCATCTGTTCGAACCAGTCTTCGTAATCCGATGGCACCACGTGGCGAAATGCCGAGAATAATACAATCTTTTTGTCACTCATAGTTCTTCCTTGATGTTTTCATATAGCTCCGCAATGCGGTGAGCCTCTTCAGACAGTATTTTTTTCCCCAGGGGCGTGATCAGGTACATTTTGCGCCTTTGTTCTTCCCGGATGCTCTCAATCAACCCGTCTGATTCGAGTTTGCCAAGGCTCGAGTAAGCAGTTCCTGCACCGAGCGTGATACGCCCTTTTGTAAGCATTTTGACGTGCTGCAAGATGCCGTAACCATGCCTTTCCTGCTTTAGTGAGAGCAGGATGTAGAACATGGTTTCGCTCATTGGGATGTATCTTTTTCGGGCTTTATCAATGCTCATATCTACACTCCTACTTATTTAAATATTTCTTATATATCACGACAAACTATATCATATTGCGATATAGTTTGTCAAGAGAATATTGGTCTTGCATGATCGAGGTGGGCTTTGCATACAATCCTTTGTTGATCATCCTTAAGTCGCGCGTTTTACTAGGTTGAAAAACGAAAAACCAGCTGGGTGGCTGGCTTTCGTTTTTTACTTCAGAAGGAAATTAAGTCTCGAGTGATGACTAATTCAACTTAAGGGGGGTTGTCAGGCAGGTCTCGCTCTCGGCAAAGGTCGAAATCGGCGCGCTTGCGCTCTTTCCGTTATAAGTCACGGCAAGATTCAGATTCATATTTCTGGGAAGCCAGACGCCTATGAAGCCGTTATCCATGGTTTCCATATCTTGATCTATTATCACTTTGCCTTGGGCATCAGTGATCAGAACATGCATGACCACATTCACCAATTCACTCCTGCATCCGCTGAGGCTGTGAAAGCCACAAGGGTGGGTCGAATTCTCGTAAGGTGCGAAAGAAAGGTAGAAACTGTCCTCGGGGACTTTAAGCTCTACTTTGCTTTCCCCATCCTGCAGGGTCAGGAATTTTCCATTAATGGACGAGCTCAATTCCTTTGGTTCGTCGATCGTGCTATCCAATTCTTTGACGATGGCTTTTACATCCATGCCGGCAAGGTTATATTTCTCCAGGAAAGCTGCCTGAGCTCTTTGGGTTTTAACCGCACTAAAGACGAAAACCATGGCCACTAACAGAACACCGATAAGAATAATCATCAATCCTTTGTTTTTCTTCATCTACTACTCCTTAATCTACTTGTTGTTTTTATGCTTTCAAAAAGTCCAGTTCGTTACCATCCGCGAAGGAAATCTGATCAATCGTTCTGGTTTTGTCCTGATTTCAACCCCAGGATCATTCCTGGATACTGGGGAGCAACCACTGAAATATCAGGACAATGTTTGAAGATCTTTCAGAATTTGTTGGAATTGTTCCCTGGTAATTTCGCCTCTGGCATAGCGGTGTTCAAGAATTTCCTTCGCAGATTGTGGCAGTCGATTGCTGTTGCGGGTCCTATTTGATTCAAACAACCCTCGGGAGGCCATTACCACCAGGATAACGAGGGCGATCCAGAACAGCAACATTCCACCAATCATGCCAAATCCCATCTTTCATTCCTCGCTCAGCTTGCTAAATTCGACAGTATCTGCTGGTATTCTTCACGGCTAATCTCTCCCTTTGCGTAGCGCATTGCTGCGACTTCGCGGGGATTTAACCCGGCTTGTTCCTGGATTTTAGGCTGAGGGTTGCGATCATCAGCGCGTCGGATCAGAGTAACTGCGAGCCAAACCAGTCCGACAACTACTGCGACGACGAAAACCAACCCAATCAGCATCCCAAGCCATCCAAAGACACCATGGCCAAACATCATATCTACCTCACTTTCTTAAGGAACTCTACAAACAGAGTTTGTTTATTACGATATGAAGATAACCTGGAAGGGTGAAGTTGCGACGAAGCGAATGTAAATTTTCTTTAAAGATCAGGCTATGGATATCGGTAGCGCGAAACTGAATGTGCTGCCCTTGCCTTCGCCCCCACTCTCAGCCCAAATACGACCGTGATGGGCTCTCACCAACGCCTGCGCGATTGTCAGACCAATCCCACTGCCACCACTCGAGCGTGCCCTGGATTTATCGGTGCGATAGAAGCGGTCAAAAACCAATGGAATTTGCTCAGGGGAAATTCCTATCCCAGTGTCGGAAACCGAAATTACTATCTCCGATTTTTCCCGGAATGCACGAATTGTCACTTTTCCACCCTGAGGCGTATATTGAAGAGCGTTGCCTGCCAGGTTCGTCAGGACTTGCAGAATGCGATCTGTGTCCACAAAAATATCAGGGAGGTTTTGGGCGATTTTTAGTTCTAAGAGAATGCCCTTCTCCTCAAACTGTCTTTCAAGGTTACCGCGAAGGGTTTCAATCAAACTTGCTGCGGAAACGAAAACCGGTCTCAGTTCCAGTTCGCCCCCTTCCACCCTGCTGAGTTCCTGCAGGTCGTTCACAAGGCGCTGCAAACGCTCAATTTCGCTGTTGACCTTTTGGTAAAGGTCCGGATTTGCTGGCAGAACCCCGTCTATTAAACCTTCCATGTAGCCTTTGATGGCTGTGAGAGGCGTGCGGAGCTCGTGGCTGACATCACCAATCAGCTGCCTGCGCATGGTTTCGGTCTTTTCGAGTCGATCAGCCATCTGGTTAAAACTGAGAGCTAATTGACCTAACTCATCCATCTGGTCAAAGCTGCCTTTGGGGGAGATGTCCAGCCGATCCTGAAACTCACCTTCAGCAATTCGGTGGCTCAGTATCATCATTCGCTGGACTGGATTGACCACCTGGCGGCTGATAAAAAAACTGGCCACCATTGCAGCTATTAATGCTGCGATTGCGGCGAATGAAAGAGCTTCGCTGACCGAAGCAATGTAGCTTTGATACAACTCTTGTTCCATGGCCTTGTCGCCCTCAGGCACCGTTTGACCGGCCATCATGGCAGACATGCCTGCCAGGTGATGGTCGAATGCCGCAGGAAACGAAAGGCTTGTGGCGGTCGCCAGAACAACCAGGCCCACCAGCAGGACCAGCGCATAAGAAAGAAACACTTTCCACATAAGCCGGGAATGCAAAAATTCCAACATAACTTTAGCCTTTATCCTCGAAGCGATAACCAACGCCACGAATCGTTTGGATCAAACGGTCATCGCCTAATTTTTGTCGAATGTGACCGATATGGACATCCACGACGCGGGTATCACCAAAATACTCATATCCCCAAACCTTTTCCAGCAGTTGCTCACGGCTAAGGACCATGCTCTGGTTCTGCGCTAATGTAACGAGTAAATCAAATTCAATGGCTGTAAGCTCGATCAATTGCTGCCCCAACCAGACTCGCCGCTCGGAAAGATCAATTCGCAAGTGGGCAAAGGTAAGCACAAGCGCTCCTTCGGCGCTGCTCGTTGCTCCTTGGAGCCGCCTGAGAGCAGCTTTGATGCGGGCAATCAATTCCCTCGGGCTAAAAGGTTTGGTCAAATAATCATCCGCACCAACTGAGAGCCCAACGATCTTGTCAACTTCCTCGGTACGTGCGGTCAGCATGATCACATACACATCCGAATCACGACGCAAGTTGGCCAGCAATTCAATCCCATCCATGCCAGGCAGCATAACATCCAGGATGATCACGTCAGGTTTAAACGATCTCGCGGCCTTCAGACCTGAGGGTCCATCCATCGCGGAAAGGTGTTCGAATCCCTCGGCATCAAGGTAGGCGGACACAACGGTGTGAATTGAGGGTTCGTCATCAATTATCAGGATCCTGGCTGTAGCCACTTTTTCCTCCATGGCAGTAGGTTGATAATCTAATTCTACATAAAAATAGGGATCATTTTGTGAATGATCCCTACACACCAAGCCCTGAATTGATTAATCAGACTCCTCAATAAAGGTGCCGTGCCAGGAATGGAAAAACACTTCCGCGCTAAAGCCATTTACGCTCAGCATTCCATACACTTTTCCATCCTTTAGGATGTCGATGGTGTAATAACCGTAGAACGGATCTGCATCGGCCGCGGTTTTATACCCCGGAAATTCCTGGTCCAGGTAATTTTGTGCAGCCTGGAGAGCTTCTTGTGGAGTAACAGACATGGTTGCATCGACTAAGTTGGAGTTGTTTTGAGATCGTCCCATCATTCCACCCATCATACCGCCCAATCTGCCCATGTGACCATACTTCAGGTTCCACATCATATTCGGACCGTATTCCGGAAAGACCACCTTACTTACTGGATCCACAAGTAATTCCATTGCTCCGATGCCTGTGCTCTTTTCAACAATCCTGGCATAGGCATTGTTGTCAAAGACCATGATCTCAGCAAGCTCCAGATCTGAATTGCCCAAGCCTTTCAAATACGTTTCCACTGCTTGTTTTGCTTCATCGACGGTGATTGGGGTAGTATTGGCAATGTTTCCATTAGGGTAGCTGCCCATCGAACAGGTTGGATTCCCGGGTTTGTCGTTTGATCCAGGAAGACTGCTACATCCACTTCCTATCACTGGACTACCTTGAAAACGGTTGCGCCAATTCTGCATCATGTTTGGACCTAAGAACGCCCTTCCATTTGTGGCTCTCCCTGCAACAAATCCGGCTCCAAAAATTAGCACAAACAGCAGAATTCCTGCGACAACCAACAACACGATACCAAGCGATTTTTTCATTTCTGTTTCCTCGTTTACCTGAGTGATATTTTTGACAATGTTATGATTTCTCGATAAAGTGCGAATGAAGCATTTATAAAGTTTGTGTAAAGTTTAGATTTTTCTCACAGCGCAGAGTCACAGGTAGGTATTCGATAATTAAGGAGATAGGTTGATGCTTTGGGGAGTGGATAACGTTGAATTACATCCATCCTTTGGTTGTAAATTGACAGGAAACTCGAATACATATTTGCCTTTCTTTGCAGCTTGACCGTTTTTTCTAATTTTCCCGTGAGACAAAGTATAATTAGTGACATCCACCCAATTAAACCTTCAGAAACTGGAGTCCCTATGAAAAAGCCTTTGGCTATCTTGCTGATGCTTGTGCTGGCTGGTTCTTCTGTATTTTTGAATTATCATGTTGGCTCTGCAGCGCCATATTCAGCGCATGCGGAAGTTGAGCCGGTTGTGTTATTCGTACTTCCTGGAGGAGCAAGCGCAACCTGCAGCTCCTGGACGGATTCTTGCGAGCTGCAAACAGCCATCAACCTGGCACAGGCAGGGGACGAGATTTGGGTTGGCGCCGGAACCTACAAACCGACTTCCGGTGCAGATCGGGCAGCCAGTTTCGTGTTGAAAGCTGGTGTCGCGGTTTATGGCGGTTTTACCGGCACGGAAACGCTCCGAGAGGAACGGAGTTGGGGAACAAACGAGACGATTCTGAGCGGCGAGATCGGGGATCCCAACCTAACGAACGACAACAGCTATCACGTGGTCACAACCATCGGAGCGCCATCGACTACCGTCCTGGACGGATTCATCATCCGGGATGGATACACAGTTTTGCAGGATCCAAACGTGCGAGGTGGAGGGGTTTTCAATCAAGCCGGCAGTATGGCTACCTTCCAGAATTTGCTCATTCAAAACAACCACAGCGTAATAGACGGGGGAGGCATGTACAACCATGCCAGCTATCCAAGCCTTGTTCATGTGACTTTTATTAACAACACTGCAAATTCGCTGGGCGGTGGCATGGCAAACAAGCTATCCAATCCAAGCCTCACAGATGTGGACTTTTTCGGCAACACGGCTGGGTATGGTGGCGGGATGTACAATGACGCCAGCAACCCGAGCCTGGTGAACGTGGAATTTGTCGGGAACTCATCCAGCCTAAATGGCGGCGGCATGACCAACTGGCTCGGCAGCGCAGCCCACCTCACCAACGTGACCTTCCAAGATAACACCACAGGTGGGATGGGCGGTGCGATCTTCAACTATGCCAGCAGCCCGGTCTTCGAAACTGGCTCCATCACAGGCAGCAGTGCCGTCGATGGCGGTGCGATCTACAATTATCCCTATCAAACAACTGGAAGTAACATGGTGCTTACCGGGGTTACCATCAGCAACAACACGGCCACTTCCGGAAATGGCGGTGCAATCTACAACTGGTCAAGCAATCCGATCCTGACGGATGTGGAAATTTCAGAAAACCACGCTACATCAGGCAAGGGTGGAGCGATTTTTAACGATTCTTCGAGCCCACACCTAACTGACGTTAATATATCTGGAAATACAGCGTTAAAGGAAGGTGGGGGAATGTATAACAAGGGCACCTACACCGTTCACAGCAGTCCAGTGCTTACTCGGGTCAGATTCACACAGAACTTTGCCCAGGATGATTCATATGGCGATGGCGGTGGGATGTATAACCTCGATTGGTGTGATCCGATCCTGACCGACGTAATCTTCGTGTACAACCATGCCGGACATCATGGTGGTGGTATGTATAACAGCCAGGCGACCTACCCGGTGCTGCGAAGAGTGTTGTTTTCAGAGAACAGTGCTGGTACACATGGCGGAGGATTGTTCAATACTGCAGCCTATCCAAACCTTGAGAACGTGACGTTCTCTGGAAATACTGCGGTAAACAATGGTGGCGGCATGTGCAGCTGGGCGGTCATTGACCCGATCAGCATGGTGAACGTCACCTTTGTAAACAATAGTTCACTTTACGGATCGGGAGACGGTTTGTATAGTTCCACAAGCAGTGGATTTGCGATCACAAATGGCATTTTTTGGGGCAATGGTGATCAGCAAATCGTTGGAGGTGGCCCCGTTACTTACAGTGTTGTGCAGGGTGGCTGGTCTGGCGAGGGCAACATTTCCACGGACCCTTTGCTTCAACCCCTGGCGGATAACGGGGGATTCTCCCAGACGATCGCGCTTGGAGAGGGCAGCCCGGCAATTGACGCGGGCAGTGAGGCGATCTGCCCTACCGTTGACCAGCGTGTTTACGTCCGCCCGGTTGATGGGGATGGGTCTGGAGGACCCAGGTGCGACATGGGCGCGTATGAATATGGTTCGCAACTTGCTGCGTTCCCATTATTAATCAATATTGTGGGCAGTGGTACCGTTGCCAGGGATCCAGATTTGACGGAATATCCGTATCGATCGGAAGTAGTGTTGACTGCCACCGCAGCGCCTGGTTGGGTCTTCGCGGGTTGGAGTGGAGATGCCACCGGTGCGGACAACTCTGTGACAGTTGAGATCCTGGGTGCTACCAACGTCACCGCCACATTCACCACCAACAGCACTTACATCCCGCTGCTGATGAGGTGATAAGGAAAGCTTCTGTGCTTAGCCGTTGACAGAAAACTCGAAGACGGTCTCGTGCTGGTAGATTTGCCCTGGGCTCAGGATCGGGCTGGTGAAGTCAGGACGATTAACGGCATCCGGTGGAAACTGAGTTTCCAGGCAGAGTCCGCCATGTTTTGGGTAGGGACTTCCTGATCTGCCAGGAATGGTGGTATTGATCGCACCGCCCGCATAGAATTGCATACCAGGCATGTCCGTCCAGACGGTCATTTGGCGGCCGCTGGTCGGCTCGGAGAGCACAGCCGCCTTGGAAAGGCTCAAGGGATGGTTCAACACCCAGTTATGATCAAAGCCATTTCCGCGTTTCAGCTGCAGGTTTTCCTGGAAGATGGAAGGGGCGATGGGTTTGGGCTCTCTGAAGTCGAAAGGTGTCTCTGCGACAGGCTGATGATCAAGCGGTATGAGGTTGTCATTAACGGCGGTGAAGTGATCTGCGTCGATCCACAGGGAGTGGTGCAGAATGTCCGCACAAGCTGGTCCGCCAAGGTTGAAGTAAGCATGATTGGTAAGGCTAATAGGTGTATTGGCGGTGGTTTGGGCACGGTATTGGATTGACAGCCGGTTGAGATCATCGAGGGTGTAGCGAACCCAAACGGCCACTTCGCCGGGGTAACCTTGATCGCCTTCGGGGCTATGGAGGGTGAGGGTCAGGCTGGCGGAATCTTCTGCGGTTGAGGTTTCCGCCTGCCAAAGGCGCAGGTGGAATCCATCAGGACCGGAATGGAGATTGTTAGGACCATCATTTTTCGAGAGGGTGTATTTCTTTTCGTCAAGCCAAAAACTGGCATCTGCGATGCGGTTGGCGACCCTGCCGATCAGGCTGCCGAAATACATGGGATTGGTGAGGTATTGCGCGGGATCGTGATAAGCAAGGACGATGTCTTCAAGCCGCCCGGAGCGGTTGGAAGTCCTCAGGCTGACAATGGTGCCGCCAAGGTCCAGGATCCCGGCGGTGGTTTTATGGGTGTTAGTGAGGGTGTAAAGGGTGATTTCACGCCCGTCTTGGGTTTGAAGGAAGGGTGTTTTTTCTATTCGATTCATGCGGTAAATTGTATACCAATTAAGCTGTAGTTTTGATGAATTAGGCAAGAATATTTCTTTGAACCGAATTCTTTACGAAGATATCCCTTATACGGCCTTCACTCCAAAGAACAGGCTTACCTGGGAACCAACCTTTCCAATGAAGCGAATAACCATAACGTCATCGATCATTCGCATGGGCAGGCAATCCTGCGAATGATATAATGACTCAACTACATTTACCTGAGGTATTCATGGCTGAATTCATCACCATCGCACAAATTGACGCGGCGACAGACGCCGTCAGGGCACGCATCCACACCCAACCCCAAATCGCCCTCATCCTTGGCTCCGGCCTGGGTGAGCTGGCTGATTCGGTTGAAAACCCGACCATCATCCCCACCCGCGAAATCCCGCACTGGCCGGTTTCCACCGTCCCCGGGCACAAAGGTCGCCTGATCATCGGGCAGCTCGAGGGCAAAGAGGTGCTGGTGTTGCAAGGGCGCACCCACTATTATGAGGGTCACGCCATCTCCCAGATCGGCCTCCCGATCCGCGTAATGCAGCGCTTGGGCATCAAGACCCTGATTATCACCAATGCGTCTGGTGGCTTAAACGACAGTTTTCATGCCGGCGACCTGATGCTGATCAAGGACCACCTTGCGCTTCTGCCGATGGCTGGCGAGAATCCGCTGCGAGGTCCCAACCTGGACGAATTCGGACCGCGTTTCCCCGATATGAGTGCTATCTACAACCCCGAACTGATCCAGCTCGCCGAAGAAACCGGCGCTGAGCTTGGACTGAAGCTCAGAAAAGGCGTGTATGTCTGCCTGTCTGGTCCTTCCTTTGAAACTCCCGCGGATTGCCGCTTCCTGAAAATGGTCGGTGTCGACGCGGTAGGTATGTCCACTGTTCCTGAGGCAATAGTCGCCAAGCACGGCGGAATGGACATCCTGGGCGTTGCCACCATCACCAACAAGATCGACCCCGATGGCACCAACAAAGCTACTCACGAAGAGGTGCTTGAGGTCGGCGACAAGATTGCCCCGAATTTGATGAGCCTGCTGAGGGGTGTTCTGCGCCGGCTCTAAAGATTAGTCGCTAAGCAATATGGAATACGTCATCAAATTCCTGGCGGATTTTGAAGTCCCGATTTACCTCGTACTCGGGATTGTGGCCGTGGTGTACCTGCGTCGGATCATGATCTCCCTTGAAGAAAAGCGTACCGCCATCTTCGGCTTGGAACGCGAAGCTGCCCAGCGGAAGGTGACTGCGGCTGCCTCGATCCTGATCCTGGTTGGGCTGCTTACCGTGATGGAATTTGTTGTCGCTACCTTTTTGGCAGGGGAGCTCTCTCAGGAGGCGACCTATGCGACCCCCACGATTGAGGTACTCACCACCCCCACCACCACCCTGCCAGGACCGGTTCCCACAGACGCCACGCCGACTCAAACCATCTACCCGCAGGCAAAAATTGAGGGGATTGATTCCAAGTGCGTGAATGACATCCTGGAGATCGATAGCCCGGTCCATGATGGGGAAGTCAGCGGTGTGGTCGAGATTATCGGGTCGGTCAATACGCCTTCTTTGGGCTCTTACCGTTATGATTTTTCGACGATGGGCGAGCCCAAGTGGCAGACGATTGCTGCCGGCAGCGGTGTGCACATCGATGACAACCTGGGCAATTGGTATACCAGCGACCTGGCTTCCGGACCTTATATGCTGCGCCTGGTCGCGTTGGATAATGAAGGTAATGAAACTTCAACCTGTGTTATCGTTGTCAATGTCAAGGCAAATGAATAAGAGGACATGATGGCAAAACTTAAAATCCTGATGGCAACCCGCACGCACATGGAAAAAATGATGGCAATGGACCATCGCGTTAACTCGATCTATTCATATCGCTTGCAGACAAACCAGGATCCGCTGGGATGGGGCTTGACCTTCCAGCGGGTAAAACTGCCGCGCGAAGTGACCATCAAATACCCGCGCGATGAGAATTCGCTCCTGCGTTCCTGGGCGGATGCCGACCTGATCTATGCCGGCATGCTGGATGATCTGCTGGTTGCCTACGTCACACTCGAAGCCAAAACCCTGCCCAAAACAGCACGCATCTGCGACCTGGTGGTCATACCGGAAGTACGCATGAATGGAGTCGCCACCACGATGATTGCTGCCTGCGAAGATTGGGCTGCCAAGAAAAAACTGGACCGGGTGCTGATCGAGATCCCGATGCGCAACTTCCCGGCGATCAGCCTGGCACTCAAATGCGGTTATGAACAGTGCGGGTTCTTGGACCAGTACTTTCCAAATTCCGATCCAGCATTGTTCTTTGAAAAGAGGCTTGGGAGTTAGGGCTTGTGATCTTTCCATTCGTGCTTGACCTGACAGGGATTTTCGAAACGGTCTACCAGATCCTGGCTGCCGGCGTGGCGATCACGGCCATTGCTTTGATGATGTATGGCACCAGTTTCAACCTCCGCGATCGGCTTGTCCAGACATACGTGTTGCTTCTGGCCTGTGTCACACTGATCTATACCGGCGAAGCCATGGCAAGCGTCTCGAATACGCCAGCTTACGTGGAATTTCTCCTGCAGATGAAGTGGGTTGGGCTGGTGATGTTGCCAGCTGTTTACCTGCATTTTTCAGATGCCTTGCTCACCCTCACAGGTCGACCAAGCCGTGGAAGGCGCCGGATTGTGGTGTTGGTGATCTATGTGCTCTCCTTCGTGATGGCGATATTAGTCTTGTTTGGCATCACTGTAGGTGGGCTTGCTCCAGAACGGGCTCCTGGTCCTTACCTGGAACGCAATTTTGTCACGTTAGGATTTGGCGTCTTTTACGTCGTCGTGATGTTGATGGTCAGTTACAACCTGCTCAGAGTGGTTCTTCGCAGCGCTACCCGTACCAGCCAACGTCGTCTTTTTTACCTCTCGGCAGGCGCGGCAGCTCCGGCGCTTACGAGCATCCTGTTCCTTTTCCATGGCAACCTGACCCTGGCGAGTCATCCGGATTTCTTTTGGCTTGTTTCCATTGTTGGTTTATGTATTACCGGCTTCTTCCTGATCGTGATGGCCTACGTGGTCTCATTCTTCGGGCTTAGCTGGACGGATCGCGCCATCAAGAGCCGGCTCCTGCGTTGGATGTTGCGTGGGCCTTTCGTGGCGGCGATCGTGTTGGGCATGACCACCATCGTGCGAAGGTTCGGAGAAGCACAGGGCGTTCCTAACTTCTTCCTCGTGCCAGTGGTGATGGTGGCGGTTATCCTCTTGCTCGAGTATGCCATCACTCTGGCTTCACCATACCTTGAAAAAGTCTTTTTCTGGGGTGAAGATCGGGCTGACCTGGAAGTGATCCAATCCCTGCAGGACCGCATGCTGACTGGCAAGGACCTGGACCAGTTCCTTGAAATGGTCAGCGCTTCCATATGCGACCGGCTGCAGGTGAAAGCTGGATTTATCGCGGTCATGGAAAATGGAAAAATCGACCGGGTCATTCAGACCGGAGATAAAAAAAACCTGACATCCCTCAACCTGGATGACAGCATGTTGCAGGAGATCGACACTTCGACAGGTGCGGATACTGACTTCCAGTCAATAGGGGAACTGAACGTGGTCCGGTTGGAATATGGCAATGGTAACGGCAACAAGACCTTACTCGGAGTGTGTGGTTTCCTCAAGTACGACCCTGCGCTGGTGGAGGAAGAAGACCTGAAAGCCGTGCGCCTGCTGATCGACCGGGCTACCATCGCGCTACAGGACCGCGCTTACCAGCAGCAAGTGCTGCGATCGATCACAAGCCTACAGCTTGAGGTGGATTACATCCAGGACCTGCGCGCCAGTGCCTCTTATAACCAGCAGCGCATCTACAATGGCGAACACCACAGTGTGCCCGATGAAATGACCGATTGGGTCAAGGACGCCCTCACGCATTATTGGGGTGGACCGAAACTGACCAATAATCCATTGATGAACTTCAAAGTGGTTGAGAGTGCCAGCGAGGCGAATGAAGGCAACCGGGTGAACGCGCTGCGCAGCATCATTAAAGACGCGATTGAAAAGATCCGTCCGGAAGGGGAGCGCAAGTTCACCAGCGACTGGCTGCTTTACAACATCCTCGACTTGAAATTCCTGCAGGGAAAAAAAGTTCGCGAGGTTGCCCGCAGGTTGTCGGTTTCCGAAGCGGACCTCTACCGCAAACAGAAAGTCGCACTCGAAAGCGTCGCCCAGGCGATTGCCGATATGGAATTAGATGGTATGGGCGTTCAATCCGAGCAAACCGAAGAAACCACCTTATCCGATAAGATGCCATAAATGTTTGGGTGAGTTCTTCGCAGGGTTGGCACTCGCGTCAATCATTGTGTTGCTGGGACGAATATGCAAGGAAAAG
>CAYUGV010000031.1:0-13917 GCA_964444335.1 uncultured Anaerolineaceae bacterium
TCTACAAATCACATAATTGAGAGATTACGCGAATGATTATCTCCTGTGTAAGGATGCGGTTTGAAAATCTAACAAGCTCTTGATATATTCAGGTAAAGCCTTATGCATATGGCTTTTTTAATGAATACTTGGAGTGAAGATCATGATCAAACAAGCTGTCTTTGCAGGTGGTTGCTTTTGGGGTATGGAAGCCAAATTTAAACATATACAGGGCGTGGTCAACACGATGGTCGGTTATACGGGCGGTCATACCGAAAATCCAAACTACCGGGATGTTTGCAGAGATCTGACAGGTCATGCTGAGGCGATCCAGGTGGAATATGATCCTGAGATCATTTCATACAAAGATCTCCTCGAAGCGTTCTTCAATTTCCATGATCCCACCCTGTGTGAATCCAACAGCCGCAGTTTTGCCTCCCAATATCGCTCGGCGATCTTTGTTGCTAACGAAGAAGAGCGTGAAACTGCCGAACAAGTCATCGCTTTCCTCAATAATTCGGGCGAATACGAGTGTAAGATCATCACTGAAATCTGTGACGCGGATGTTTTTTACCCTGCTGAGGAATACCACCAGGATTACTACGAGAAGCACCAGGTCATTCTGACCGATGAATGCGGCTGTTAAGACTTGCGCCTGAGGGGGAATTAACAGTTATAATTTTAGTATGACAAACGAAAATGACATTTCAAACGACCTGAAAGAAAAACGGGTCGCGATATTAATTGATGGTGATAACGCCCAATCTGCTCTCATGGAGCAAATCGTAGTTGAAGCCAGCCGTTATGGTAACGCAACCATCCGGCGTATTTATGGAGACTGGACTTCATCCAGCATGAAATCCTGGAAAGACACCCTCAACTCCTTTGCCTTCCAACCCTTCCAGCAATTTGCTTACTCGGTCGGCAAGAATTCGACCGACTCTGCCATGATCATCGATGCCATGGATATCCTGCACACCAACCTGGTGGACGGCTTCTGCCTGGTCTCGAGCGATAGCGACTATACCCGCCTCGCCACCCGCATCCGCGAAAGCGGCAAGCTGGTGATTGGCATCGGCAAGCAGATGACCCCGCGGGCATTCGTCTCAGCGTGCGACGTGTTCATCTACACCGAAAACATGCTCGAACGCGAACGCGAAAAGAAGAAACTTGCCGCCCGGCAACAGATATCCGCCAAGCTTTCTGAATCTGAAGCCAAACTGATAGATAATGTCAACCAGGCGATTGAGATGGTTGGTACCGATGACGACGGCTGGTGCAAGCTCTCGGAAGTGGGCACAGCTTTGCGGCGCATCGACCCGGGTTTTGACCCGCGCACCTACGGCGCAAAACAGCTTGCCACCCTGGTGCGTGCCAGGAAAGCTTACTTCGATCTTAAAAAACCAACTGGAAAATCGATCATCCTGATCCGTTCAAAAGAAGAGGATTAATCAAAAAGCCGCCGCAAGGTGGCTTTTTCTTATCAATAAGGATTTCCTTTTTAGTTTCGGTTCAATTTTACCGATTCTTTGCATCCCCAAGCTATAATACCTTCCAATCAGCGAAAGGAAACGCCATGCTCCAGGAAATTGAACTCACCTCACCTGTCGACCTATGTCTGCCAAACGGGAGATTGAACCCAAAAGCTGTTGGTTGGTCCCGTAAACCGCTCCAGAATTGCCGGCTTTACGGCCACCCGCTACGGAAAAAACGTTGGAATTACTGGTGCATCACCAGCCCATCCCACCTTTTTTCGGTGACCTTGAGCGATGTGGATTACGCCGGCTTGCCTTTTGTGTATTTCCTGGATTTTGCGACAGGTGAATTCATTGAGAAGACCATCATCACACCTTTGGGCAAAGATATTGTGCTCGGTGATAAAGTGCCTGACGATTCAACCTACGAGGGGAAAGGCTGCGCGATAAACATCCGCCAGAAAAGAGCGGGAATTCAAATGCTGGTGGATATCGCGGATTTTGGAGGAAAAAAGCTCCAGGCGGAGTTCCAAATTGTGGAACCAGAAAAGCACGAGAGCCTGAACGTGGTGGTGCCGTGGAGTGAGCGGTTGTTCCAGTTCACTGCCAAGAACAATACTTTGCCTGCTGAAGGTAAGGTCGTTCTGGATGAGAAAGAGGTCGCGTTTGATTCAGAAAACAGTTTTGCCACGCTGGATTTTGGGCGAGGCGTCTGGCCGTACAAAGGCTTCTGGAATTGGGCGAGCTTTTCAACCCGTCTGCCCGATGGGCGCGCATTGGGCGTTAATTTTGGCGCAGGCTGGACGGACAACACCGGCTCTACTGAGAACGCTTTGTGTGTTGATGGACGCATGATCAAGCTCAGTGAAGACGTGATCTTCACTTATTCGACCCAGGATTTCAAAGCCCCCTGGAAACTGCAAACCGCCGAGACTAAGCGGGTGGACCTGACCTTTACTCCGTTCTTTGAACGCATCGCCAAAACCGACATGGCGATTATCCGCTCGGAGGTACATCAAATGATCGGGTATTTTGACGGCACCGTCGAGGGAGAGGGTGGTGAGATGATCAAGGTCAGCCGTGCTGTGGGCTGGGCGGAAGATCACCACTCACGCTGGTGATTTACAGTATTCTCGAGGAATAAAAAAACCGCTATCTGGCGGTTTATTTATCAGGCGGGGAGGCAGGGATTCGAACCCTGGGTCGGATTTTACTCCGACAACCACTTAGCAGGCGGCCCCGATCGTCCACTCCGGCACCTCCCCAAATGTTTGGTTGTTAAAACTGGCGGAGGAAGTGGGATTCGAACCCACGATAGGTTTCCCTATACCTGTTTTCAAGACAGGCGCCTTGAGCCGCTCGGCCATCCCTCCACAGAAAAAGCATTCTAACACGAAAGAGGTCTGAATTCAAGCCGGGATTTGGTGGCTAATTTGGTGGCTAATGTGGCGACTACACGGTCAATTCTTGGGGCTGGTTACGCGGGTTGGGCTGTTGAATCTGTATGAAAGCCGACCAAAGTGGAGGATGTCTCCATGGTGAATCTCAATACCCTTGGTATCCACAGCCTTAAAATTCACGTAGGTTCCTGCAATGGTGTGAAAGTCCGTCAACCGTGTGCGACCATCCGAAAAGGCGTGAATTTCGGCGTGCAGGGGTTCCAACGCTTCGTCGCTGAGGACGATATTGGCCAACTGCGGATCTTTACCGATGAGCGTGATCTCCTTGACGAGTAATAAAGGTTTCTCAGCCGAAGGGGTATTGTCGCGGTCGAGCTTGATGAGGCTGCCATAGGTCTTTACAGCCACAAAACTTTCAGGTTCCGGTTTGGAAACTGGGATCTCCGCCTCGGCGGCAACCGATTTAGCGGGTTTTTTCTTCAACCTGGACGGAATGAAAATAACACCGAGCAATCCCAAAGCTGCCACGCCAAGCCCGATCCAAAGCCACAAATTGCTCGTAAGTGGTTTGGGTTGGTTCGCGGCAGGATCGTACCAGGTTAATGCAACGTACTTCATTTCGCTCCTGGTTTCAAAACCAAGCGCGTCTTCGAGCGTCAGCTGCAGGCTGAGTTTGGTTTGATCGCGAAATTGGCTAAGGTCGATCACAAAGTCCCCAAAGGGAGCTTCTTCACGTTGCTGGACTAAAGCGCCATTGGCGAACAAACTTGTCTTGAGGACCTCACGCGGAAAGCCATCCGGGAAATCAATGGCCCCCTGGACAGGGAGTTCCGCCGGCTCGATCAGCACGTCACTTTGGAGAGTAACGGTCAGTTGTTCAGGCAGATTGCTAAAACTTATCTTCGTGGGCAAAACCTCAAGGGCCAACTCACGCACGGCAGAGGTCAGCACGGGTACACCAGGAGGTGTAAGCCGCAAGCTGACCTGCTGCGTGTTGCCGGAGCGGATTTCGGACTGCCAGGATGCAGTATAACGGTAGCCTTTACCCTTCAGGTAATCGCGCGGGTTAGGGGGGATCTGGCTGCCACTCAGGATGGTCAGGCTGCCGCCCCAGGTCTGGCAGACTGCCTGTAAGTCGGTTTGATAGGTTGACCCGATGACGATCGGCGCGGCAGTCATCCAAACATGCACCGGTATGCCGACTTTGCCCGCCTGCTCGATAAGAGCAGTCAGCGCAGGCATCTCCGCTGGCTCCACGTAGGGGGTCATGTACACCAGGACGGTTTCCCTGTTTACGGGACCGCTGGAGAGCAGTCGGACCGCGTCGATGAAACTTTGCAGAGAGCTGTTCATCTGGCGCTGGTTTTCGTTGTATCCTTCCAGCGCGTTTTTCCATTCAGTGTAGTTTTTAATTTGATCGTAACGGATGTCCGGGTTGATGAAAAGGCTATACACATCGCCAGTGACGGGAGAAATGTCAGAGCCAAGTTCACGCATGGCAGCCAGCATGCGGTCGTAATTGCTGTAGCCGCTGGGATAAGTGAGCACTAGGGTGCGCTCAGGATTGATCACCAGAACGAAGTGCACACCAACATACTCGCTCGTAAGCGAATCAACTGCGATTTGCTGATCGTTTTCTATGACACTCACCTGGTTGGCAGACAGAGAGGTGTTTTCCTGCAGCCCACCCGGAATCGAAAAACTCAGAGTCAGTTTGGGGAACTCACGCGTGTCCAAATCCTCGATCACGACCCTGGGGGTGGACTCCTGCCCTCTGGCAGGCAGAACTGGCTGTATCAGCATGGCGCTGATCAGGCACAAGATCAAAAAGATTGTCCCCAGTGGTTTTCGGTTCATTCTTATCGCAGTTTTACTATTTTTCTACGTTGATATCAAAGACTAAGAATAAAATGGAAAGGTGTTTGATGCTCAATGAATTTTACCTGAGTATAACAAATCAATCATAAAGAATTGGTTTAAATCAGTCCAAATTGCTTGAAAGCGTTGAAAATGCCTTTGTCTGAGACATCGCTCGTCACATAGTCTGCAACTGCTTTGAGATCGTCCGCAGCGTTTCCCATGGCGATGCCGGTCTGGCAGTACTGCAGCATTTCAATGTCGTTGAAGGAATCTCCGAACGCAAAAGTGTCATCGCGATTTAAGCTTAGCTTGTCAAGCAAAATCGCAATAGCTGAGGCTTTGTTGACATGTTTTTGAGTGAAGTCGCCAAAGTCCCGTCCTTTTCCGAAGATATTCCAAATCCCAATGCGGAAAAAGTCGCCAAACTCGTCTTCCAGTTCTGCTTTGTGGATGTCGGATCTCATGACAAAACTAACTTTGTTTACATCGAGGTGGTAATCCTGGTGGTCAAAACTCAGTCCGGGGAAAGCCTTTTGCAAATTTCCTGCCGCTACATCCTGGGAGACCCCAAAGATACGGGCGGTTTCACTTAGAAAATATTGATTGCCGTAGAGCCCGCTGTTGCTTTCCTCGTAAAAGCCGATCTTTCGCTCATCAAGATAACGATAAACCCGGCTGATCTGCGCCTCGGGGATGGCGTTTTCGATGATAACTTTTCCATCAAATTCAGCATATGCCCCTTCGCCGGCGATCATGCCGTCAAATCCGAGATTGAGCAGCCAGGGGTAGATCGAAGGCTTGCTGCGACCAGACGCAATCAGCAGTTTGTGCCCACGCGCCCGCGCAAGGCGCAGAGCTTCCCTTGTGGATTGGGAAAGTTGTTGCGTGTAGTCGATAAGCGTGCCGTCAATGTCGAGAAAGATGATCTTTTCTGAACTCATGTTTACCTTTCAGCGCTCGATGATAACACAAACAAGGTAAACAAAGGACATATGACTGGTAAAAAGCCTTGTTAATGCAACTCTTTACTTTTTCTCACGCGAGAGCAGATAGTAGGGCAGGGCCACGCCCCAGATACCGCCCAAGAGATTGCCGAGAGTGCTGAGAAGGATATTATAGAAGTATCCCCAGAGGTTTATGCCGTCCAGTGAAGGTCCTAATAACGCGGTAGTCAGCAGGGTCATATTGGCAACGCTGTGTTCAAAGCCCGCGGCAACGAAAATAAACAGGCACCAAAAGATCATGATCAGTTTTGCTGTCTCAGATTTGAGCCGGAAGGTGCACCAGACTGCCAGGCAGACCAGGATATTGCAAAGAACACCACGGGCGATCAGCGCCACGACCGGCATGTTCATTTTAGCTTGGGCTGAAGCTGCCATATATTCGCCCAAAGCGCCATTCGTCAAGCCGGTTGCGGCGAACAAAACCGAGAGCAAAATCGCCCCGAGCCAGTTGCCTAGCATACAAACCGCAAGTACTTTTAAACCTTCAGAAATCGAAATTCGGCCACCAAGCACGCCGCTGCCAATCACAAAGTGGTTTCCCGTGAAGAGCTCTGCTCCGGCGAAGTAAACGAGGCTGAGACCGCCTGCGAAGGTCAACCCGGAAGCCAGCCGGCTGAGACCAAAACCTGCCGTAAGAGAAGCAGAGGTGTAGCTGAGGATCACACCAAAACCGATGAATGCGCCTCCCAGGATGGATGCCACCAGGTAAGCCCACGGCCTGTTTCTCAATAAATTCGATTTCTTTTGTGCCGCGGCGGCAACAGCTTCAAATTCTTCTGAATACATAAGACACCTCGCTCGGGTTGTTGCTCAATTTTACTCCGGGCGAGGTGAAATGGGATTGATCAATTCAAATATCAGAACGTTTCGGGTTTGAAGAGTACATCCGCAAAGGACTCTTCTTTTTCCATGACATGCTTCGCGTAAGAACAGGTGGGGAGGATCCTGACTCCTTCAGAACGAGCAGTTTCCGCCAGCATGTTTACCAGGTTGCGGGCGATGCTGTACCCGCGAAATTCCGGGTCCACCCAGGTATGATTGGCATTCCAGTAATCCTGATCCACTGTGTATTCAATCAGTCCAACCTCCTGACCTTCATCCGTGGTGGCAACGATGCGATTTGCCTGCGGCTCATATGCGTAATGAATCTCTGTCATTTTTCCTCCTGTTTTTGTTAAGTTTACCTGCATGGTGAGGTCGCGGCAAAGTGCCAGCTTGTGCAAGCAATCTCTGGGTTATACACAGGCTTGTCGGACAACGTTTACAGTTGTAAACTGTAGGAAGAAGTAAGAAAGGATCAAAACATGTCTGAAAACCTTAATATAAGCGACGCGGAATGGGAAGTGATGCGGGTGGTATGGTCAAGTGGTGAGTCCACCAGCCAGGATATCGCCCTTGTTCTGAGTGGCAAACGCGGTTGGAGCCAATCGACGGTCAAAACTCTGCTTGGCAGGCTGACAGCCAAAGGTTACCTGGAAGCTCGCAAGGACGCGCGCCGTTTCGTCTACACCACGCACCTGGAAGAACCGGAAACATTGAAACTTGAGGTTGAAGATCTGTTGAGCCGCATCTGCAGCCGAAAGAAACCAAACTTGCTGGCTTACCTGATTGAGAAGACGCCGCTGATCGATGAAGACCGCGCAATGCTTGTGGAAATCCTCCAGAACAAACAGGTGGTCGCTGAGGTGCCGTGTGATTGTTATCCCGGGCAGTGCACCTGTCATTTACACACGAGGGGAACGATCCTTTCCAAGCATTCTGACGAGGAGAAAAAACATGAAAACTAAAACCTTACCGATTGAAGGTATGACTTGCGCGGCGTGTTCATCTGCCGTGGAAAGGGCAGTACGAAAACTGCCTGGCGTAACGGAAGCGAACGTCAACCTGACTGCCGAAAACCTGCACCTGAGTTACGACGAGTCGCAAGTTTCGCTGGAAAACGTTGTCAAAGCTGTGGACGATGCCGGCTACAAGGCTGTGATCCCCTCCCAGCACGTGCAGCTTGAAGTGCATGGGATGACCTGCGCTTCATGTTCGGCGACCGTGGAACGGGTAGTAGGCAAGCTGCCCGGCGTACAGAACGCAAATGTCAACCTGGCTTCCGAGACACTCACACTCGATTACGACCCGGCGGAGATCAGCTTGCAGCAGGTTGTTGGGGCGGTTGCTGAGGCGGGATACCAGGCGATTTTGCCTGTCGAGAGCACCATCGAAGATGAACTCGAGCGTAAAAAAGCGCATAAAGCTAAACGCCTGCAAAATCTGAAAACGCGCTTCATTATCAGCGCCATCCTGACCGTGCCCTTGCTGGTTCTTTCAATGGGACCAATGCTCGGGTTGAAACTGCCAGCATTTTTTGACCCTGCCGTAAACCCCTTGAATAACGCGCTCGCGCAGCTGTTGCTGACCACGCCCGTGGTAATCATGGGTTGGTCCTATTACGTCAATGGCTTTCGTAACCTGGTCAAGCTGCACCCAAACATGGACTCGCTGATTGCCATCGGCACCGGCTCTGCTTATCTATACAGCCTGTATTCGCTCTGGCAAATCATCCAGGGGAATGCCCATTTTGTGCACTCACTTTACTTCGAGTCAGCAGCAGTTGTGCTGACACTCATCACACTCGGCAAGTTCATGGAGGCGCGCGCCACGGGCAAGACGTCAGAGGCAATCCAGAAGCTAATGGCGCTTTCGCCCAAGCAGGCGCGCGTGATCCGCAACGGACGGGAAGTCGAAATCGACGCCAGCCAGGTTTTAGTGGGCGACGAGGTGGTGGTGCGGCCGGGCGAAAGCTTCCCGGTGGATGGTGTTCTGGTTGAAGGATCAAGCAGCGTGGATGAATCCATGCTGACTGGTGAAAGCCTGCCGGTTGAGAAAACCATTGGCGACAACGTCACAGGCGCTTCGATGAACATCAACGGGGCAGTACATTTCAGGGCGACCAGGGTCGGTAAGGATACGGCTTTGGCGCAGATCATCCGCCTGGTCGAGGACGCCCAGGGATCCAAGGCTCCAATCGCCAAACTGGCAGACAAAATTTCCGGCATATTCGTCCCGATCGTGATTGGGTTGGGCGTGCTTTCCGCGCTCGGATGGATGTTGATCGCTAAAGAGAGCGTTGAATTTGGTTTGACGATCTTCGTGGCGGTGATGGTGATCGCCTGCCCGTGCGCGCTCGGGCTTGCCACACCAACAGCTCTAACTGTCGGGATGGGCAAGGGGGCGGAACACGGCATCCTGATCAAGAATGGCGACGCCCTCGAAAATGCCCAACAAGTGGACATGGTCCTGCTGGATAAAACCGGCACAATCACCGAGGGTAAACCAGCCGTGACAGACGTTTTGCCGTTGGCAGGGCAGAGTGAGCAGGATCTGCTCGCGCTGGCAGGTGCCGCGGAAAAAGGTTCTGAACATCCGCTGGGAAAGGCGATCCTTCACGCTGCTGAAGAAAAAGGCTTGAGCTTTCCGGAAGTCAGCGGCTTCACGGCGCTGCCCGGGATGGGTGTGGTGGTTGACTTTGAAGGCAAGGCACTGCGCATCGGCAACCAAAAAATGATCGAAGAGTACTTGTTCTTGAGCTTGGATATTCTCAATCTTTCAGAGAAGCTCTCAAATGAAGGTAAAACTCCCATGTTCGTCGCGCTTGAGGATCAGCTTGTAGGAATTATCGCCGTAGCAGATACTGTCAAACGCGACAGCAAGGCTGCGATCGATCAATTGCACAAGATGGGTATCCAGGTAGCAATGGTAACTGGCGATAACCGCCGTACAGCTGAGGCTATTGGGCGCATGATGGGCTTGGACCAGGTCTTCAGCGAAGTGCTGCCTGATCAAAAGGCTGGGATTGTCAACCAGTTGAAATCACAAGGACGCTTCGTGGCGATGGTCGGTGACGGCATCAATGACGCGCCAGCGCTGGCAAGTTCTGAGGTTGGGATTGCCATCGGGACTGGAACAGATGTGGCGATTGCTTCGGCGGATATCGTGCTGATGCGTTCGACACTGATGGATGTGCCGGTGGCGATTGACCTGAGCAAGAAGACCTTACGCAACATCAAGCAAAACCTCTTCTGGGCATTTGCCTATAATGTGATCGGCATCCCGATCGCGATGGGTGTGTTGCATCTCTTTGGAGGACCACTGCTGAACCCCATGATCGCCGGGGCTGCGATGAGCTTGAGCTCGGTTTCCGTGGTGACAAACGCCTTGAGGTTGAGGGGTTACCGCTTCAAGGTTGAATAGCCGCCCTTGGGAATTGTTTCCTAATCGGAGTTTACAGGCTCGTCTTGCAGGTCTTTTGACATTACAACGAGATTTCCCTCACGGGCTTTCTCAACGAAACCGGCTTTCTCGAACAAACGCAAGGGACCGTTGAAGTCGTAAGGCTCACGGTCCTTTTGAATCCTGGGGTAACCTTCCACGGTTTGGTAGCCCTGAGCTTTTGCGTCTTGAACAACGCGTTCCAAAAGGGCAAGGGAAAGACCCCGTCCGCGGTAATCCGGCGCGATCGTAAAACATAGAACGGAAACAGTCTTCCCCGACGACACTTGACGGGCTATCTCAGGGATCCAATTTGGATAACCATCTCTGTCACCGGCATTACACCAGCCGACCGGGATATCGTCCTCGAATGCCAGGTAACCGTGGATCCTGCCTGCAATCAAAAGGTTGATCGCGTACCTGCGCAGGGTGCTCTTGGCGTCATCACCAAACTCGCTGATCATCTGAGCCTCGCTGGCAGGGTCCATGCTAGGTGAGGTGCAGAAGCACGGTCCGCAGGGACTATCGTCCGAAAATGCCCGGGTATCAAAGAAATCGATATAACTGGGAATGAGATCAACGGATAATGGTTTGATTTCTATGGTCATGTGATTTACTCCCTTTCGTGCCAGGTCCTGTCAACTTTTACCCGCAAAGACCGATAAATGCAAGTCTACACCCGTTTCATTGCCTCGCGCTTCTTTTCCTCAGGCATCTTTTCAATGGCATACCGCAGCGCTGTTCTCGGCATGTTTGCCCGATGGTCGAGCACGTACTGGAAGACCTCATCTTCAAAGGCGTCCGCGAGGGATTTCAGCATCCAGCCATACCCCTTTTGGACCATATCGTCAGGGTCCAACAAGAGATTATCTGCAATTTCGAAGATCTCTTTTTTGAACTGACCTTTCCTGGCTGGAATGATGAAAGAGACGGCAGAAGCGCGCTTCACCCACCTGTTGTGCGACAGACTCCATTCTTTCATTTTCTCAGCGTAGATAGGATATTGCGTAAGGAACGAGCCAATCGTGTGGTTGCAAAAGCCGTCGCAAGATGCCCAGTTGCTGACGTAATTATTAACCCACCTTTCAAAAATATCGAAATCCTCTGGCACAAATTGTCTGTGGATGGCATAAGCCCAATTGCAGGCGATGAAAGACTCTTCCATCATGCCTGATTTCCACAGTTGCTCACATAAGTCAAAGATCTCCTGCTTGGGTTTGTCCTTGATCTGTTTAAAGGCTTGATTTCCGATCTGGGTCACGGTTGCGGTTTTTACGCCGTAAAGATGAACTTCTTCCTTGAAGAATCGCTCACCACCCGCTTTTGAATTTTCATCTGCGTTTTCTATGAGTTGTTTTCTTACAGATTCAATAATGCCTGGCATTGTTACTCCTCCCGAGAAGTTCAGATGCCTGCTAAGAAACACCTGCAATGACAGTATAAGCCCTTTTTGGAACTACGTTTTTTCGTGAAGCCGTTTATTTCTGACTGAAATTATGGCAAAACCGACACCTACCATGGCGATGACGACATTTACCGATAACATCATCTTCATACTGCTCAACTCAAGCAGCCATCCCCCAGTCAAGCCGCCCAATACAGCTCCTGCTGCCATCATGCTGGTCATGTATGCTTGCCCCGCAGTCTGATCCTCTTTCGTGATCGCCTGTGAAGTGTAAAACACAGATGAAGATGCAAAAAGTGCGAAACTGATCATCTGGGTGAATTGGACCAAATAGATCATCACCACGCTGCTCGAAAGCGCATACATGAGGGCTTTAAGGGCAAAACCAAATGCCGCTGTCAGCATCAGACCCTTGGGAGTGAAACGTTTAATAAGTTTAGAAAACCCAAATAACACCGGCACTTCCACAACTGCCTGAATTGCCAGCGCAATCCCAAGCTGGCTGCTGTTGCCGCCAAGTGATTGGATGATCTGCAGTAAAAAAGTGTTCAAAATGTTATGGGTTGTAAACATCAGGAGACATGCTATCAACATTAACGTAAAAGTCGGATACCGCAGAAGAAAACCTTTCTTTTGCGTCGTGTCTCTCGGTGCCTTCTCAACTGGTTCTTTCGAGGTTGGCATGCGAAAAACCACGAATATGAACAATGAGGAAATCAAAATCCCTGTGATTGGCACCATTTCGATGCCAAATCTTGCTGCCAACCCACCGATCACCAGTGCCAGCACCGCGTACAGCCCCGATCCAATCCCCCTCGCAACTCCAAAGTTGACATGTTCCCCCGCGTGGGTGTAATAGTAATGAGCGCTGTTCACAAAGGGTATGGTTGTATTAGCGATCAAAATCAGGATCCCCATAAACACCGCGCCGGCCAATGGTCCTGGTATCAGTGGCATCAAGATACAAACCAGCAAAAAGGGGACACACAACAGGAGGATCATGCTGCGCCAGGTGAGTCGGTTGCTTCGATCGGTAATTCCGCCCAGTAAAGGCTGTAGCAAGGCTGCCAGGATCCCGGACACCGCCGTCACGATACCGATGCCTGCATTGCTCAGACCTCGTCCTTGCAGATAGAGCGAGATAAAGCCGAAGGACACACAAAAAAGCATCCAGAAGAGCCCCTGCATTGCCATGTATCGATTATTGATGCTTATTTTCACTACCATTCGCCTCGTATTTTTAAGGAAATGATACACTCGGATATCTCGATATTAACAACGTGATCAAGATTGCCGGGTGAAATTCTTGATTAAAAAAAACTATTCCCACTCAATCGTTGCAGGGGGTTTGGAACTGATGTCGTAGACCACTCGGTTCACACCCGGGACCTCATTCACAATGCGGTTGGACACCTTTGCCAACAAATCATACGGCAGGCGTGCCCAATCGGCAGTCATGAAATCAATGGAAGTGATCGCGCGCAGGGCAATTGTTTCGGAATAGGTGCGTTGGTCGCCCATCACGCCCACCGATCTCACTGGCAGCAGCACCGCGAAAGCCTGCGAACTGCCACTGATATTACCTTTTTCATCCACCTGGATGTGGGTCAGGTCAGCTTGCCGCAGCTCTTCATCGAAAATGGCATTTGCCTGGCGGACGATTTCAACTCTTTCCGGGGTTACTTCACCGAGTATCCTCACTGCCAGACCGGGACCCGGAAAGGGCTGCCGCCAAACCAGATTGAGAGGAAGTCCAAGCACCTCACCAATCGCGCGGACTTCATCCTTGAAGAGGTTGCGCAGCGGTTCCACCAGTTTGAATTTCAGATCTTCCGGCAAACCGCCGACGTTGTGATGCGATTTAATGCGATGGGCTTCTGAAACCCCGATGCCTTTTGATTCGATCACATCCGGGTAGATCGTGCCCTGAGCGAGGAACTCGTGTTCCTCCAGCCCTGCCACAGCTGCTTCAAACTCACGAATAAAGCTTTCGCCGATGATCTTGCGCTTTTCTTCCGGGTCAGTGATGCCGCTAAGCCTGGCAAAATATCGCTGCGACGCATCCACCATGATCAGATGGTCGCCAAGGATCGGGCGGAAGACCCGCTCTATCTGTTCTGGCTCGCCTTTCCGCATAAGGCCGGTGTTGATGAACACCGCAGTCACGCGATCGCCAATCGCTTTTTGCACCAGCGAGGTGGTAATGGCAGAATCTACTCCGCCGCTTAATGCTGAGAGCACCCGCCCTTCACCCACTTGGGTACGAATGGTTGCGATGCTTTCTTCAATGATCGAACTCGAGGTCCACCCGGGCTGGCAATCGCAGATCTTGAGCACAAAGTTGCGCAAGATCTCCTCGCTGTATTGAGTATGGTGGACTTCAGGGTGGAACTGCAGCCCAAAACGTTTGTTGGGCTCATCCATCATCGCCGCAAAGGGACTGTTGGGGGAGGTTGCCAGTCGAGTAAAACCTTCTGGCAACTTGGTGACATGGTCACCATGCGACATCCAGACGATTTGCTTGCCCTCATGCA
>CAYUGV010000032.1:0-1546 GCA_964444335.1 uncultured Anaerolineaceae bacterium
AGCTCGAGGTTGGTGGCCGAGAGACGCAGGCGACCTTCGTCGGTCTTGATCAGGATGTTCGAGAGAACTGGGAGAGTGCTGCGGGAAGTAACAGCGCGAGAAACCACATTGACGCCGTGGGCAAGTTGCTGCTGTTGAACAATGACTTTCATGAGATCCTCCACGATAGGCTTTGTTAATTCAATTAAGTATACCCGTAAGAGGTCGATTTTTCCAGAATTGCTTGTTCCTTGTACTCTATGAGCACACAGTTGTGTTTACTCTGAGTGCGCATAGTGAGGAGCCTGAATGATATAATCCAGCCAGGTGTTGCATGCTTTTTGCATGCAGCGTCGACATCCTGCCAAAAAGGAAAACTTGCCATGCCCTCAGCAGCAGAACAGGATACAAAACAGCCCAATCCCCTTGATGAAATCCTAAAAAGCGTTCCGCTTTGCCAAAATTCAAACCAGACTCCCGAGATGGACCAGGATGAAGCGTTGCGTATCATCGACCTGGCAGAAATTGCCGGAATCCCGATTGTGATCGACGGTGGTTGGTCGGTGGATGCGCACCTGGGCTGGCAGACCCGTCCCCATTCCGACCTGGATATCGCCATCAACCAGCAGTACCTGCCGCGTTTCCTGGGCATCCTCAGCCGCCTGGGTTATGGGCATGTGCCGCGCGATGACCAATGGGAGCATAACTTCGTGCTCCAGGATGGCAACGGGCACCAGGTGGACATCCACTCCTACCTCCGCAACGACCAGGGGCAGATTGTTGGCGGGGTTGAATACCCGGGGGATTCGCTGACCGGGCAGGGAAAGATCGGTCACGCCAAGGTCCGCTGCATCAAAGCCGATTGGCTGGTGGATTTTCACCTGGGGTATCCCTTCGACGAAAACGACTACAACGATGTGAAGTACCTCTGCAACCTCCACCGCCTTCCACTTCCGCCCGAATATCAAGACTATGAGGACGCACTCTATGCAGGCAAAGCGCAGGATCCCTGGAGAGTACCTGTGCAGTTTTCAGCACGCTTACCCCAGACACCGGCGGAATACCTTGCGCTTATCAACTTACTGGATAAAACCCAGGTGGAAAAGCTGACTTCCGAGGTAAAGGCGAAGTTCCTGGAAGTACAGGAAGCCCAATCCGGGGCTCAAAATGTAACCCTTGCGCAGCTAATCAGAGCTGGGTTGAGGTCCGGGGTGCTTATGCTCGAGGAAGGGCAGGGAGTTGGCGCTTGCGAACTGATCCTGTTCCAAAACAACACAATCGAGGCGGAGACCGTGGCAGGGAACATCCAATGGCAGATCCGACAACTCAGCCTCGCAAAACATGCCGATCAACCTTCGATTTTTATGTTTCTCTTGAGAGCGTCCATCAGCGAAGCCTGGCGCGCTGGCGGAAAGTACCTGAGCGTTGCCCCGTTGGATGATATCACCCAACCTCGCCCTGCTTTGCCCAAACGGTATGACCCTGCGGATATCGGCTATGCCAGTTTCTACGCCCGCGCTGGTTTCAAGCGCTTGGAGCCGGTTCCAGGCAGCCGTTGGGGCATCCA
>CAYUGV010000032.1:1646-9555 GCA_964444335.1 uncultured Anaerolineaceae bacterium
CCCGCGCTGGTTTCAAGCGCTTGGAGCCGGTTCCAGGCAGCCGTTGGGGCATCCATCACTACCAACCGTAACAGCAGAAAGGACTGCCATGTACACCATCTCCCTCACTCCGGACATGCAAGCCAGCGCGCTCGTGTTGGGCTGTATGCGCCTGACAGAACTCTCAGGTTCTGAACTGGATCTGCACCTAAAAACCGCCCTCGAACTAGGCATCAATTTTTTTGACCATGCCGACATTTACGGCGGTTATGGCGGCTGTGAGCGCCACTTTGGTGAGTGGTTGCGCGCCAACCCCCATCTGCGCTCACAAATGTTGATCCAATCGAAGTGTGGCATCGTGCAGAATGAAGAGGACCAGAATGTTTCCTTTGATTTCTCTTACGGGCACATCCTCAAATCAGTCGATAACTCCCTGCGTTACCTCGGGATTGAGCAACTCGACGTGCTGCTGCTGCATCGACCCGACGCGCTTTTTGAACCGCAAGAGGTGGCAGCGGCATTTGACGAGCTCTACGCCAGCGGAAAAGTGCGCGCATTTGGCGTGAGCAATATGCATTCCGGGCAAATTGAGCTTTTGCGGACCGCCACGAGCCATAAATTGGTTGCCAATCAGCTCCAGTTTGGTCCGGCTCACACCGGCATGATCGACCATGCCATACGAATGAACACGAAATTACGGTTTTCCGAAGACCACGATTCGGCAACGCTCGATTACTGTCGGCTGCATGGTATCACTATCCAGGCCTGGTCGCCGTTTCAGTATGGCCTAATTGAAGGAACCTATATCGATCACCCCGATTTTCCTGGGTTGAATGCCGCACTGGAGGCAGTTGGCCAAAAGTATGGGATCACCAAGAATGGCGCGGTGGCGGCCTGGATTGCGCGCCATCCGGCAAAAATCCAGGTGATTGCCGGAACGATGAACACGCGACGCCTGCGCGAGATTGCAGCCGGCATGGACATCCCGCTCAGCCGAGAGGATTGGTATCGCATCTATACCAGCGAAGGGCGCGACTTGCCATAACCCAAGGCTCTGGCAGGTCACCCATTGTAGTTAAGCTTTCCGGAGCAAAAACTATCTCTTGAAAGATTAACTACAGCAAAAAATTGCCTTAGAAATGCAAAGTCGATAAAAAGTTGTTCTGAGAATATGAAAGTACTTGCTACTTTCAAGTAAAGAGGAGATAGCATGATCACGGCTAAAGAATATCAAAGTATGCTGGAAGGCAACTTGGAGATCATCAAGGAACAGATCAACGGAGTAAGTGACTCAGAAATGCTCATCCAACCTCCCAACGGCGGCAATTGCTTATTGTGGATTTTGGGGCACCTGACAGAAAGCATGATCTCCATCCTGGGCTTTCTGGGAGGTGAGAAACCGGCTGACCTGGCGGACTTGAGCCGTTTTAAGAGGGGATCAGAGCCCATCCGGGGTCCTGAGCCAGGTTTAATAAAAGCTGCGGAATTGATGGACGCTTATGGCAAGTTACACCAGGCTGTCATTGAGAAGGTTGCACCGATGACCGCTGCAGACTTCGACGAGGAAATCCCTGGTTTCGGTCGCCCTGCGCGCCGCGGCTGGATGCTGTTCTTCATGGAATTTCACCATGCCTACCACATCGGGCAGCTGGAATTGCTGCGCAACCTGGCAGGACATACCGAAAAGATCATTTAGTTGATTTTGCTGGTCGATTAACCTCATTTGCCTGTTCAAACCAGAGCAAGAGCTTCTTTAACCGCGATCACCATCACGTTCGGGTGTAAGTGCAGTATCGAAGCCGGCAATTGTGGGTCGATGGGACCCTTGAGCATACCTGCAATGGCCGAAGCCTTGTTTGGCCCACTCGCCAGGAGCAGGATCAGTTTTGCGCTAAAAATTGACCGCATGCCCATGGTGATAGCCTGCCGGGGTACATCGGCTTCGCTGGCAAAGAAACGCGCGTTGGCTCTGATGGTGTCCTCGTTCAAGTCAACCAGGTGCGTGTCAGCCACAAAGACGGTGCTGGGCTCGTTGAAGGCGATGTGACCGTTATCCCCAATCCCGACCAGCTGAATGTCCGTGCCGCCAAGCGAGGCAACCAGGTTATCGTATTCCGCGCAAGTCCTGGCAACATCCCGGGTCAGTCCGTCGGGAACATGGGTGTTCTCGGGGGGAATGTTGACGTAGTTAAAAAGGTTATGCTGCATGAAATAGCGGTAACTTTGTTCATGCTCAGGACCTAATCCGTAGTACTCGTCCAGGTTGACGGTGGTCACCTTGGAAAAATCAAGTTCTTCTTCCAAATGAAAGCGGATCAGTTCCTTGTAGGTGCCAACAGGGGTTGAGCCCGTAGCAAGCCCCAACACACACTGCGGCTTAAGCTGCACCTGGGCAGCGATAATGCGGGCAGCCTTACGGCTCATATCAGCATAATCCACACAAGAAACAATCTGCATAACACCCTCCAAAGATGATTAAATGATACTCGTATTATATACCGATACAGGCTGAAACAATCTCAAAGGCTTTAAGCACGGGTATAATTTGGATTACAAAACAGAGAAAGAGGAGAGCATGACGGATAAATTAGCCTGGATTGATGAAGAACTTGCAAATCTGAAAGAAACCGGTTTTTACAACACCATTCCCACGATGGATTCTCCACAAGGAGCATCTGTGGTGATCAATGGGAGGCGGGTACTCAATTTCTGTGCCAATAATTACCTTGGTTTGGCCAACCATCCGAGGTTGGTAGAGGCAGCTACCCAAGCCATGCAGAAGTACGGCGTTGGTCCTGGCGCGGTGCGTTCAATCGCTGGCACCATGAGCCTGCACGTTGAGCTCGAAAAACGCATAGCAGCGTTTAAGCATGTCGAAGCCGCAATCACCTTCCAATCTGGTTTTACTGCCAATGGCGCCACCATCCCTGCTCTGGTCGGCAAGGAAGACGCGATTTTTTCTGATGAACTCAACCACGCCTCGATCATCGATGGTTCGCGCCTCTCGGGCGCCAAGATCTACCGATATGCGCACTGCAGCCCAGATGACCTCAGGCGGGTCATTCGCGAAGCAGCGGGCACTTACCGGCGCGGTTTGATTATCAGCGATGGCGTTTTCTCGATGGATGGCGATTACGCCCCCCTCGATAAACTCGTGGAAGTGGCAAAAGAATTTGACCTGATGACCATGGTCGATGACGCCCACGGCGAAGGTGTTCTGGGCGAGGGCGGTCGCGGCATCGTGGACCATTTCAAACTGCACGGCCAGGTGGACGTGGAAGTTGGCACCTTCAGCAAAGCCTTCGGAGTGGTTGGCGGTGTGGTTGCGGGGAACGCTAAAATTATCGAGTGGCTGCGCCAGCGCGGACGACCTTTCCTGTTCTCCTCCGCGGTGACCGTACCGGATACTGCTGCCTGCCTGGCAGCGGTTGATTTGCTGGAAGAATCGACCGAACTCGTGGATCGCCTATGGGCCAACGCGCGCTTCTTCCAGGCTGAAATGAAGAAACTTGGCTTCAACACCGGTATGACCCAAACCCCAATTACGCCTGTGATGCTGGGTGATGTGCAGCTGGCACGCCGCTTCAGCCGTGAACTGTTGGAAGAAGGTGTCTTCGCGGGTTCGCTCGGTTTCCCGACGGTACCAGTGGGGAAAGCGCGCATCCGCGTGATGATCTCCGCCGCTCACAGCCAGGACAACCTGGAGCGGGCGCTCGACGCCTTTGACCAGGTTGGCAAGCGGCTTGGTAAGGGCGGATAACACCGCTGGATATTCTGGAATCTGAAATAAACCCCTCTTCGCAATTCAGTGAAAGAGGGGTTTTTGTTTGATTACTTCATCTTACGAATAAGCGCGGGTAGTAACCCGATTAATGCTCAATGCCCAAAGATTTTATTATTTATCCCTGATCGGGCTCTTTACTCATCAATAAATACTTTGCACAGGGCTTCCAACGCAGTCAGAATCTCGTGGCGCTCGCCTTGCATGGCGAGATTTTCTCCGCTGACATACGAGCCGATTGATTCCAAGGTATCTTGCTCGAAGGCAACGACGTTGTTCAGGATCGAAGCGGTCTTAAAACCGCGCAAACTGCCAATTGTGAATAAAGCGGCTGTTTCCATGTCCGCGCCAAGCACACCCTGCCGGGACCAATACGCGTCGATTTCGGCTTCTTGATCCGTGTAAAAACTATCATGGCTGCGAGCAATCCCCACATGGTGGGCAAAGCCATGCTCTTTGGCAGCCTCGATGCAGGCAAACATCAGCTCCGCGTCTGGGACTGCCGGGAAGATGGCCTGGCTGTAGGTTTTTGACGCGCCGTCGTCCTTGACTGCGCCGTTGACAATAATCAGGTCTCCTAATTTCACCTTGGGCTGCAACCCGCCGCAACTGCCAATACGGATCATGGCACTTACGCCGATGTTGTGCAACTCTTCAGCGGCAATGCCAGCCGAAGCTCCGCCAATACCGGTGGAGACCGCCAGAACCGGCAGGCCCTTATAAGTGCCGCGCAGGCTGCGAAATTCACGGTTGTAGGCCAGTTCGGTGACATCGCTGAGGAAGGGCGCAATCCGGTCGAGCCGGGCTGGGTCGCCGGGTAATAAGGCGCAGTGGGCATTAATCGTTTCATCGAGTTGAATGTGAGGTTGCAGCATGGTTCCTCTTTTCTTTTGGATGGGTTTCTCCCAGTATAATTGTCTATACCTCGAAAATCAATCAAAAGGAGCGGTTATGCCGATTCTAAATTTTGGTTCACTCAATATTGACCATGTCTACCGGGTGGATACTTTTGTGCTCCCTGGCGAAACCAAACACACCAAATCATACGCAATCCATAGCGGCGGAAAGGGACTCAACCAATCCATCGCGGCTGCCAGAGCTGGCAGCCAGGTGTTTCATGCTGGCATCGCTGGCAGAGATGGCGGGTTTTTGGTTGAGATGCTGCAAACAGCTGGCGTGGATACCTCGCTGATGCAGTCATCCCCGGAGGTTAGCGGGCATGCCATTATCCAAGTGGCGGATTCCGGGCAGAACTGCATCCTGCTCTATGGTGGTACAAACCAGATGCTGACTGAAGACTACGTGGACCGGACGCTGGACGAGTTTGGCAATGAAGGTTTTGTGTTGCTCCAGAATGAAACCAACCTGGTGGGCGCGATCATTGAAAAAGCCGCCAGGAAGGGTCTGAAAGTGGCGCTGAATGCCGCTCCCTACTCCGAAGCCGTGAACACTTACCCCATCAACCAGCTCGATTGGCTGATAGTCAATGAAGTTGAAGGCGCAGGAATTGTTGGCGGGGCTGCAGATGAATCCTTACTGCAGCGGTTGGCCGAGCGATTCCCCCAGGCTGGAATTCTGCTCACTCTCGGGTCTCGCGGCGCGCAGTGCTTCCGCGATGGTCACTATGCCAGCATTTGTAGCTGCAAGGTGCAGGCGGTCGATACCACTGCCGCAGGGGATACCTTTAGCGGCTATTTCTTATCGGGTGTGATGCAAGGGCTAAGCCTTGCCGAAACACTGCGCCTGGCAACAGTGGCTTCAGCCTTGTGCGTTCAGCGACCCGGAGCGGCGAATTCCATTCCCACCCGGGCTGAAGTGGAGCAGGTGCTCAAAGAGGGCATGCTGCAGGCTCCCGAGGTGCTCGAATGGTAAAGGTACTTTACATCGATTGTTGTATCCGGCGGGAAGAGTCGCGAACCCGCATTCTTGCAGAAGCCTTTCTGGCAGCGCTGCAAACTAAAGGCGATTACAAGGTGGAAAGACTGTGCCTGATGGATGAGCCATTAGTTGCCTTGAGCGAAGGCTTCTTTGCCCAACGCGAACGCTTGCTGGCGGAGAATAACCGCTCACATCCGCGATTTCGTTATGCCCATCAATTCAGCCAGGCAGACCGGGTGGTGGTGGCGGCTCCGTTCTGGGATCTGGGATTTCCGGCCTTGTTGAAGCTTTACATCGAGAATATCTGCTTGGACGGCATTACCTTCGGCGTGGATGAGCACGGCACGCATGGCTTGTGCAAGGCAGAGAGGTTATTGTTTCTGACCACCCGTGGTGGGAGTTATAACAATTCCCCGCTTGAAATGGGCGCGCGATACCTGGAAGCTTTGTGCCAATTTTGGGGCATCCCGCGCTTTGACGTTGTGGCTGCTGATGGACTCGATTTGGGTCGGGAAGACGTAAAGACGATCCTTGACCGGGCAATCGAAGACGCACTCAAATTGGCGGAGAATTTCTAATAATAAGAAGGCAGGGCATGGAACATGGCAAAGTTGATCATTAAAAATTGTGAAGTGATGACCTTTGAGGGGCAGGTGCCACGCTTTCTCCCTGGTCAGGATATCCTGATCGAGGGAAACCAGATCACCGCTATCCAGCCTACATCTCCCCTCGCGAAAGAAGATTATCAGATAATCGACGCGGCTGGCATGCTGGCAGTGCCAGGCATGGTTAACACGCACGCGCACGTGCCGATGGTACTCTTCCGCAATGCCGGACCAGATGTGAATGAGAACGACTGGTTTAACAAGGTCATCTTTCCGCTTGAAGCGAACCTGACCCCCGAGGATATCTATTGGGGTGCCATGCTGGGGTTGGCAGAGATGATCGAAGCTGGCATTACCTGCGTCGCGGATCATTACTTTGAGATGGACAGGGTCGCGCAGGCGGTGGAAAAGGCGGGCACGCGCGCCAACCTGGGATGGGCTGTCTTTGGGCACCAGGGTTACGATCAGTTGGAGGAAACAATCCGTTTCGTGGAACGTTGGCAGGGGAAGGCCAACGGTCGCATCACCTCCTGGCTTGCGCCGCATTCGCCCTATCTCTGCGATCCCGACTTTCTGAAACGCTGTGCCAAAGAAGCAGCCCGCTTGGGGGTTGGCAACCATATCCATGTGGCGGAGACCTCCGGGCAAGTCACCTTGTCCCTTGCGCGTTACGGGAAAACACCTGTGCAGATACTGGCAGACGTGGGTTTGCTAGATCAGCCCGCCATCCTGGCGCATTGCCTTTACCCCTCTAACGAAGACCTCGATTTGCTCGTTGGAAAAGCGGTTGGCATAGCCCAGGCGCCCAAAACTTACATGGCGATGGCGATGGGTTTGGCCGACCTGCCAAAATACCTGGAGAAGGGGATCGCGGTCGGGCTGGCAACCGATGGCGCGGTCAGCAGCTGCACGCTCGATCTGTTTGAACAAATGCGCCTGACCGCCCTCTCTCAGAAGGACAGGGCGAAAGACGCTGAAGTCATGACAGTCGATACTGTCCTGGACCTTGCTTTTCAGGGTGGAGCGAGGGTCTTGCAGCAACCCCGATTGGGTAATCTGAACGCGGGCAACCTGGCGGACGTGGTCCTGCTGCGGCAAGACCGACCGGCGTTGCAGCCGGCGATCAACAAGGCGGCCAACCTGGTGTATTCAATGGATGCCCGGGATGTGGACACCGTGATTTGTGATGGTGAGCTTATTTATCAAGGTGGGAAGCACCTGACATTGGATTTGGGAGAGATTTACCGCGAAGTCAACGCCCGCCTCCCCCACCTGCTGAAGAAAGACCTGTCCAGGAAAATTGCTGATTATCCGGGGTAGCGATGCATGTAGGTCGGAATGAGATCGAATCGTGACCTACGACTGTCGAACGACGACGGCAGGGGCGAAGCAACCCTGCAAAAATGCTTTGCCTAATCTTCTGTGCTAATCCAGGATGCTGTTTATGCAGACAAGTATGATTGTTTACATATTCCAGGGCAGACACGGGGGTCTGCCCCTACGACGGCCACTGTCGTTATATCCCAAAAGCGTAGGGGTCAACCCCCGTGGTGACCCGTCCTCCATCGCGAAGTCATGGTCACGTCTACGACACTATTACTTTGTCAGCAGTTTAAACAGCAACTCCAACACTCCGGGTTCATCTACGCCGAGGGTGATGGTGGTG
>CAYUGV010000032.1:9655-12023 GCA_964444335.1 uncultured Anaerolineaceae bacterium
TTTAAACAGCAACTCCAACACTCCGGGTTCATCTACGCCGAGGGTGATGGTGGTGGCGGGGCGTTCAACCGCGCTTTGAACCGCTTCCTCACCGATGCCCTTACCCTCCTGTGTGCTTCTGAAAATGTGATGGTGTTTGTCGGCGATGGTTTTTCCCAAACACAACCCTTCCGTCACGACGTACACCGGCATGTCCTCACACCTGAAAAGCTCTGGTGCCAACAAATAGGCGATCACGGCAGGGTCGTGGGTATGGATGGCGCCTTTCATGCCGTAAATCTGTTCATGAAAAGCCTGGTAGCAAGGCTGGATTTTCTCCAGAAGCTTTACCGCGGGATTGCCAGCCGCGAACAATTTTTCAAAATAATCCGGACGCATAACGATTTTGGTGGTTACGTCCAGCCCAACCATGGTGACCTTCCAGGGAGCCGCAAAAACGACTTCGGCGGCATGGGGATCGTGATAGATATTGGCTTCAGCGACGGCTGAGATGTTGCCCAACGCGAAGGCGCATCCGCCCATCAGGACGATTTCCTTCACCAAAGGGGCAATTCGCGGTTCGAGGCGATAGGCCATGGCGATATTCGTCAGCGGACCCAGCGGCACGAGGATTACCTCGTTGGGGTTTGCCATGACGGTATCGATAATGAACTGGGCAGCATGACGTGGGTCCAACTTGCCATGTGGGAGGGGCAGAAACGTGTTGCCAAAACCATCTTTGCCATGCACGCCGGCCGAAAACGAGTTGATCTGGTGCACCATCGGCTGACCGCAGCCTTTGGCGACCGGAATGTGCTCGTTACCTTCCAGTTCCACCAAGCGCAGAGCGTTCAAAGCGCAAAGCTCAACTTCTGTGTTTCCAAATACCGCGGTTAACCCCAACACTTCGAGGTCAGGGGAACGCATGGCAGCCAGGATGGCCATGGCATCATCAATGCCCGGGTCGGTGTCGATGATAATTTTTTGTGGCATGTTCTCTTCCCTTTCTCACTATATTCACAGCAGGTCTTCTACTGAAGACCTGCTGGAAACTCACATTGCTAAGTAAATGAGCCTCAATATTTGCTCATTAGCTCAAAAACCTGCCTGACAAAGGCTTCGCGGTCGATATCCATGGCTACATAACCGTTCTTATGCCACTTTGCGTCGCTAAACAGGTCCGTTACCGTTTTTCCCTGGGTGATCGAGCCCTTGGTTTCCACGCGAATACCGGCTGGATACGCTTTGAAAATCGAGTCATCTGCGGTATAGAGCACGGCAGCGGGATCGTGCATATTGATGCCAATGATGCCCAGTCGGCGCATAAATCCGACGATGTCTTGCACGACATCCCGGAAGAAGACAGCCTGTTTGCTGCCCATCGCCGCGACATGGTCAAGCTCAGCCGGGGTCATGAGCGCTTTCATGGTCATATCCAAACCGCACATGTGCACGGGCACGCCCGAGCAAAAGACGATATCAGCAGCTTCAGGGTCAGCGTAAATGTTAAACTCGGCGGCCGGAGTGGCGTTACCTGCGTCGGTTGAACCGCCCATGATAACGATCCGTTTGATCAGTTGGGGCAGGTCAGAGTATTTAAGGAAGGCCTTGGCGAGGTTTGTCAGCGGACCGATGGCGATGATCTCAAGCGCGCCTTGCTGTTCCACTGCGTACTGATGGATGGCATCCCAGGCACTCACGCCCTCAACTTCTTGGCGGGTGTGGGGGAGGTCAAAGCCTGCCATGCCGTTGGAGCCATGCACCTCGGCAGCTTCCACGCGTTTGCGAAAAACCGGTCCAGATGCTCCACGATAGACAGGTATGTTCCAATCCAGAAACTCAAGCAGTCCCAGGGCGTTATAGGTCGTGTGCTCCAACCCAACGTTACCAGCGACACTGGTGATTGCCAGTACGTTCAATTGAGGCAGTTGCTTTGCCAGCAGAAAGGCGATGGCGTCATCCACGCCTGGGTCACAGTCCAGGATCACAGGAATGGGGCTCATTCTGACTCCTTTCCATACCAGGCGGCAGCCTCAGCCAGGAGGTCGATAAACCCTTCCCGATCGATGTCAACCAGGGCATGCGTGTTGGGCGGCTGATGGCTGAATCCATAATGGTCGGCAACGGTGGCGCCCCGGCAGAAATCGCCGGAGGTCTCGATCTGCACATAATAGTCTTTGGCCGTCAGAATTTCAGGTTTGATCAGCGCTGCCACCGCCACCGCGTCGTGCACCGGCGCGCCGGCATAGCCAATACTGCGGTGGAAGTTGTAGAAAAAATCCAGCCATTCCGCGACCACCAGAGCAATCGGGTTTCCCAAAGCGCGGATGCGTTCGAAGTCCTCAGGAAAAACCAGGGCTTTGAGCGTTACGTCCAGCCCGGCCATGGT
>CAYUGV010000032.1:12123-13907 GCA_964444335.1 uncultured Anaerolineaceae bacterium
CGAAGTCCTCAGGAAAAACCAGGGCTTTGAGCGTTACGTCCAGCCCGGCCATGGTGAGCGGCACGCCTGACTTAAAAACCACGTCCGCCGCTTCAGGGTCGACCAGGATGTTGAATTCCGCTGCCGGGGTCCAGTTGCCATGCGCCAGACCGCCGCCCATGATGGAAATATGAGCGATTTTGGACTTTAGCTCGGGGTGCAGGATCAGGAGGGCACCAACGTTCGTTAATGGACCAGTGGCAACGATGGTGACAGGCTCGCTTGAGGCAGTAATGGTTTTAGCCATCAACTCCACCGCGCTGACAGGTTCAGTCTCCACAGCGGGTTCCGGCAGGGCGGGACCGTCCAGGCCGGTTTCACCGTGAATGTTGCCAGCGTGAATGGGCTCCCCGTGCAAGGGCTCTTCTCTGCCCATGGCAAAAGGAGCGTCAATGCCCAGCAGGGTCATCACCCGCCGGGCATTATAGCTGGTCTTTTCGATGCTCTGGTTGCCGCTAACAGACGTGCAAGCTAAGATTTCCAGCTTGTCGCTGGCTTTGGCAAGCATCCAGGCAATCGCATCATCATGACCCGGATCACCGTCAAGAATGATGGGGATTTTGGAGGTCATTCAGCGCCTTTCGCCAAAGGGTGGCGTTTTTTGAGTTTATTCTTGACGCTGATGGCATAAAGCACCAAGCCGATGATGGTTACAAGATACGGAATCACCGATACCAGGTAGCTGGATACGCCCTGCATACCTGAAACCTTGGTACGCAATGCCTGCGCCAGGCCAAATAATAGCGAAGAAAGCATCGTGCCAACCGGTTCTCCGCGCCCCATGGCCGTGGCTGCCAGGGCGATAAAACCGCGCCCAGCCACCATGCCAGAGTTCCAACCCTGGGAGTAGTACATGGACATAAACGCGCCGCCCAGACCTGCCATCGCTCCGGAAAGCCCAATGGCAATATATTGGATCTTCTGCACCGAGACGCCAATCGAAGTCGCCGCGTTGGGGTTTTCGCCTACGGCGCGAATATTCAATCCTAGCGGCGTCTTATACAGCACCACCCAAATCAGCCAGACAAGCAGGAATGCCAGGTAGGTCAGCACCGCGTGCCCGGAAAGAACTTGCCCCAGGTAGGGTATGGACTTGATCAACGGGATATCCACAGTTGGAATGAGCAGCTCTCGTGTGACCAGCGCGCCCGTGTTTCCTTTCATGCCGGTAAACATGTTAAGCAGGAAGATAGTACCGCCCGCGCCTAACATATTTACCGCAATACCGCCAAGAATGATATCGGTTTTCATTTCAAAGGCAAAGAAGCCAATCAGCAGAGCTAACAAAACCCCGATGACCACCGCCCCGATCACGCCAATTAGCCAGGACTGCGTCCAATAGCCAAAAAGCACACCAAAGAGCGCCGATATCATCATGATACCTTCGAGACCGATATTTACCACACCCGCTTTTTCTGCGATGACTGCGCCCAGGGCTGCAAAAAGGATCGGCGCTGTGATGCGGATCACGCTGTAAAGAAAGTCGGCATTGAAAATTGATAAAAGCAGATCTCCGATCATGAGTTGCTCCCTCCTTGGCTTGCTGCAGCTTCCTGCAGCGCCAGATCACGTTGGGCATTGCGAACCACAATCCGCTGTCGATACTTCGCCAGGAATTGTTCAGCCGCGAAGAACAGGAAAATGGCCGCCTGGATGATATCGATCATCTCAGAGGGAACATCACTGTAAGTTGCCATCAAATCGCAGCCTTTATTCAGATAGGCAATAAAGAAGGCTGCGAATGG
>CAYUGV010000033.1:0-13756 GCA_964444335.1 uncultured Anaerolineaceae bacterium
AATAGTATCTTGGGTTGAAGGATAAGTCTGCACTTGACTCCCCCAAATAAGTGATTTACCGATTCTCATAATTGAGATATACTTTAAGCATGGTTGGCGAGTTTTCGCGCAAGCGGAGTAACCTCGGCGTTCGTTATGGTTTTATTGCCGGATTCTTTTTTACACTGGCTGCCTGGGGGTTGGATGCCATAGTCCTGACCCGGTATCATGCTGCGCTGCCTTTTCTCAAGTTTCTTCCCGCATTACTGATTTGTGTTCCAACAGCCATGCTGGCTGGTTACCTGACGGCCAAAATTGAAAGCGGTATGTTGGGGCTGGTTATTTGGGGTGGTCTGGCAGTCTTATATACATACATAATCATCAACTTACCAACAAGATTTTACCCGTGGTACTTATTAAAATTCCGCCCGGAAGTCACCACGATGGTCCATTTCGAAGAGCTGATCGGGCTAGGTGGGTACTGGTTCTATTGCTTGTTTGCAATCGGCATCACCTGTCTGTTGTGTGGTTTCCTGGAGAATGTGCTTCTTGACCAGGCACTGGCGTCCTCAAGCCTGCTTGGTCCTCAAATGCCATTTGTGATCTGCGCATCGATCATGCTGCTTTCCGGATTGTTTGGTGATTTATTAATGACCAGGGATTTTCGCAAGCCGCTTGTTGCGTATGACCAACTTCTGAAAACTGCCGCTAATTATTACGGACAGGAACTCGATACGGAAACAAAGCGCAATTTACGCCTGGGAACCGTTGACATTTTGGGCGACCTCGTGCTTCAACCGCATGCACTTACCCTCGTTGAAGTGGATCGTTACCTTACTTTGACTAAGGTTTTAATCGAGTTTGATGGTCAAACTGCCCTCTGCCAGGCGGTCCAGGAGAAGCCAACCTTTTGCAAGTTGATCGATTTGACGGCACAAAGTAGTAAAGAATACCAATTAGATAAAAAAAATCTCAGGGGTTGACTCAGCTATTGATGATATAATCGGCTTTAGAATTTTTCCAGCACCACTAACAACCTAGTTAGATATTGTCACACATCCACAGGCTGATGCCTAACAAAGTTAAATTAAGGATATTTTGATGACAAGTGAACTACTGAACGTGCAAGGATTGGAAACTCAGTTCAACACCCCGGAAGGGGTTGTCCACGCCGTAAATGGCGTCGACTTTACACTCAAGGAAGGGGAGACTTTAGGAGTTGTCGGCGAGAGCGGCTGCGGCAAGAGCGTATCGATGCTTTCCATCCTGCGCCTGATCCAACAACCTCCTGGCAAGATCGTGGCTGGGAAAGCCATGTTCCGCGGGAAGGACCTGCTCCAGATGACCAACGAAGAGATTCGCCACGTCCGAGGCGGTCAGATCTCGATGGTGTTCCAGGACCCCATGACCTCTTTGAACCCCGTTATGACGATTGGCAAGCAGTTGGCCGAGCCGCTCATGCTTCACCTGGGCTTGAATAAGGAACAAGCGCGCGATCGGTCGATCGAACTACTTGAGCAGGTTGGCATCCCCCGGGCTGCAGACCGACTGAAGGATTATCCCCATCAATATTCTGGCGGTATGCGTCAACGGGTAATGATTGCCATGGCACTCAGTTGCGCCCCGCAGATCCTGATCGCGGATGAACCAACCACAGCGTTGGATGTTACCATCCAGGCACAGATCGTTGAACTTGTCATCCGATTGCGAGAAGAAGTTGGTATGGCGATCATCTGGATCACGCATGATCTGGGTGTTGTTGCCAGTATTGCCCATCGTGTGAACGTCATGTATGGTGGCTTTATTATCGAAGAATCCCCGATCAAGGACTTATATGCCAATCCCTGCCATCCCTACACGATAGGTTTACTTGGCAGCCTGCCCCAAATCCATGAACAGCGCCGCCAGCGGCTGTATTCTATTGAAGGCATGCCCCCCATGCTTTATCAGAAACCGCACAGCTGCCCGTTCTCTCCACGCTGCCGTTGGGTCGTGGAGCATTGCCGTTTAGAAAATCCCCCTCTTGAAACGGTGGGTGAAAATCATCGCGTCGCTTGCTGGGTAGACACCACCACTGGGAGAGAGCGCTAATGACTGAAGACAACAAAGTTTTAGTAAGAGTTGAAGATCTAAAGATGCACTTTCCGATCTATCGAGGCGTTATTCAGCGCCAGGTCGGCGCGGTGCGTGCTGTGGATGGCGTTAGCTTCAGTATCCACAAAGGTGAAACCCTGGGCTTGGTGGGTGAGTCTGGCTGCGGAAAATCGACCACTGGTCGTACCATTCTCCAGCTATATAAGCCGACTGCTGGTAAGGTTTTTTACGAAGATGTGGAGCTGACCAAACTTCATCCTGAGAAAATGCGCTTGATGCGCAAGAATATCCAGATGATCTTCCAGGATCCTTATGCCAGCCTGAACCCCCGAATGACCATTCGCGATATCATCGCGGAGCCCTTGGTGGCCTTTGGTTCTGTCACTGGCAAGGCAGTCGATGACCGCGTACGCAACCTGATGAAGCTGGTCAAATTGGATCCAGATTTTATGCTGCGCTACCCACATGAATTTTCCGGCGGTCAGCGCCAGCGCATCGGCATTGCCCGCGCGATGGCAAACAATCCGACCTTCGTGGTCTGCGATGAACCGATCTCGGCTCTGGATGTTTCCATTCAGGCCCAGGTGATCAACCTGTTTGAAGACCTGCAAAAGGAATTGGACCTGACTTACCTGTTCATTGCACATGACCTTTCCATGGTGCGACACATCAGCGATCGTGTCGCGGTGATGTACCTTGGTATCATCGTCGAGTTGGCGGATCGGAATGAGATTTACGCCAACCCGGTGCATCCTTACACCAAAGCCCTTCTTTCTGCTATTCCCGTGGCGGATCCTCAATATTACGAGACCCGCAAACGTATCGTCTTGGAAGGCGATGTGCCTTCACCCGCCAATCCACCCTCAGGTTGTCGATTTAGAACACGTTGTCCTATTGCTGAAGACATTTGCGGACAATCACGACCTGTTTTCAAGGAGATCGCACCAGGGCATTTTGTGGAATGCTTTAAGTGGGATCATCCAGATAATCAAAGGAGGTAGCCTGATAAGAAACAGAACAGATCAGCGTTACAAAATTGTCAAATCAAAAAATAGATATTTCTCTCAAGGAGGAGAAAAACAATGCGTAAACTGTATGTATTAATAGCTGTTCTCTTGGCTGCAAGCATGATCATTTCTGCTTGCCAACCCGCGGTAGCGCCGACCACAGCTCCAACCGAGCCACCGGCCACCGAACCCGAAGCCACAGAGCCTGTAGCCACTGAACCCGAGGCAACCGAGCCTCCAGTAGTGGAACCAGCGATGGAGTTCAAATCCAAGGATCCCACAACCCTGAACATTGCATATGCAGACCTCAGCGTCGACACCCTCGACCCGGCTCTGGCTTATGACACGATGTCTGGTGAAATCCTGCAGAACATCTACGAAACCCTGATCTTCTACAATGGTGAGAGCCTGAGCGAGTATGTGCCCCAACTGGCTGCTGAGATGCCAACAATTTCAGCCGACGGTTTGGTCTATACCTTCAAGATCCGTTCAGACGTCAAATTCCACAATGGCGACGTTTTGACCCCCACCGATGTTGCGTTCAGCCTCCAGCGCGGTCTGCTTCAAGGCGGCACATCCTCACCTCAGCTGTTACTCACAGAACCCTTCCTGGGTGTGGGTGTTGATGACGTCTCACTGCTTGTCGATCCCGAAGGCAACCTCTACGACGATCGCGCTGGAATCATTGCCGCCGATCCTGCTGTGGTGAAAGCTGCCTGCGAAACCGTTCAGGCCGCGATTGTACCTGATGATGCCGCTGGCACCGTTACCATGACCCTCAAACAAGCATGGGGTCCTTTCATCTCCACCCTTGCCAACAACTGGGGTGCGATTGTGAACAAGAAATGGGTTGGTGAAAATGGTGGTTGGGATGGATCCTGCGATACCTGGCAGAACTTCTATGCCATGGCTTCTGCGGATGATCCCATTAGCACTATTGCCAATGGTACTGGTCCCTTCAAACTGGACAAATTTGTCAACCAGGACGAAATTGTGCTTGTTCGCAACGATGAGTATTGGCGTGAACCCGCAAAGCTTGCCAAGGTTGTCTTCAAGCAAGTTCCTGAATGGGGCACCCGCTTTGCTATGATGCAGACTGGTGATGCTGACCTTGTGACAGTTCCTGCCGCCAACCGCTCCCAGATGGACGCGTTGGTAGGACAGATGGGTAAGTATGACGAAGCCACTGGCACCTACGGTGAGCTGATGGATATTTGCGACTACGATGGCTCCAAGTTGGCTGCTGAGAAGTTCATCCCCTGCGAAGCAGGCGCTACTTCTGAGAATCCATTCGTCGTTCGCATCGGTCGCCCGGTGCTTTCGATGGATGTTTTACTGCCTAACTGGAACATTGCGACCTCTGAGGAAAGCCCGAACCCCTATATTGGCTCAGGTCAATTGGATGGCAATGGTATTCCTGCTGATTTCTTTAGCGATGTCCATGTCCGCAAGGCGCTGGCTTACTGCTTCGATTGGGAAACCTTCATCGACGATGTGTTCGCTGGCGAAGCTGTGAAATCCTTCCAGTTGCCCCTGCCTGGCATGGTCGGATACGATCCTAACTTGCCCCAGTACGAATTTGACCTTGCCAAGTGCGAGGAAGAATTCAAATTGGCTGATATCGATAAGGATGGTATCGCTGCTGGTGATGAGACCGATGGTACCGATGTCTGGAACGTTGGTTTCCGCGTGCAGATGGCCTACAACCAGGGTAACAACACCCGCCAGACCATTGCTGAGATCCTCTCGAGCAACCTGGCAGCAGTCAATCCCTTGTTCAATGTCGAAATCCTTGGTCTGCCCTGGGCTACCTACCTGCGCATTCAGCGCGCCAAGCAGCTCCCTCTGCTAACTGGTGGCTGGTTGGAAGATATCCACGATCCCTACAACTGGTTCCAGCCCTATACCTATGGCACCTATGGTGGTCGCCAGGGTCTGCCTACTGAACTCAAGCAGGAATTCCAGGCGGATCTGGTGAAGGCTGTAACCGAACCTGACGACGCAACGCGTGCTGAGCTCTACAAGGCCATCAGCATGAAGTACTACGAGCTGGCTGTTGGTATTCCTCTGGAAACCACCACCACTCATGGTTTCGCGCAGCGCTGGGTGAAGGGTCAGGTTTTGAACCCAATCTTCTCTGGTGGTTACTATTACACCTGGTACAAAGATTAGGTATTAGTTTCTACCTATGATGGGCGTGGGGGCTCGGAAACGAGCCCCCACCCAAAAGGTTTTGAGCTGCGGGATGGGGTGGAGCGACTGTTACACTTCATCTTCCAACTCAAAACGACAGTGGAAGAGGTTGATTTATGACGACATATATTATCCGGCGCTTGCTCTTGGTACCAATCCTCTTGATCGGAGTGACTATCCTCATCTTTGGCATGATGCAGTTGCTCTCCCCCGTGGAACGCACAGCACTCTACCTGAAAGATTTCCCAAAGAACGACAAGGCGATCGAAGGGCTGATCAAGCGTTATGGGTTTGATAAACCTGTTTACGTCCAGTATTACAACTGGCTGATGGGCGTTGAGAATCCCACGACCGGCGAGCGGGAAGGCGGCATTTTGCATGGAGATTTTGGGTATTCACGCTCATCCTCCATGCCGGTCAGTGAGTTGATTTCAAGGCGGTTTCCTAACACGGTCGACCTCGCCTTGTGGGCTATGGCACCTATGATTCTTATAGGTATATGGTTGGGCGTGCAGGCAGCCGTACACCAAAACACCTGGATAGATCAGGGATTGCGCATTTTCAGTATTGTCGGCACCTCCTTTCCTACATTCGTGTTTGGTTTGTTGGTACTGATGATCTTTTACGCAAAGCTGCAGTGGCTACCGCCGGGTCGCCTGAGCGGTTGGGCTTCCGCGATTGTTGATTCCGCGCAGTGGCGCACCTATATCAATGTTTTGACCATCGATTCACTCTTAAACGGTCGTTTTGACATCTTCTTGGATGCGTTACGGCACATGATCCTGCCGATCGTGACTCTTTCATACATCAACTGGGCCGGCTTCCTGCGTGTTACCCGCAGTTCCATGCTCGAGACCCTACGCCAGGATTATGTTGTGACAGCCCGCGCCAAAGGCTTGGCAGAACATGATGTCGTATTTGGCCATGCCAGGCCCAACGCGTTGTTGCCAGTCATCACGATGGCGGGCTTTTCCATCGTTGGTTTGTTAGGCGGCGTTGTGATCACCGAGTCCGTCTTCAACTATCCCGGTATTGGGGCAGCGGCTGCTCGTGCTGCTGTAAGCCTGGATATTGTTACCATGCTTGGCTTCGCGATCTTCAATGGCTTGATCTTGATCGTAGCCAACCTGGTTGTGGACATCGTTTATGCCTTCATCGATCCTCGCGTCCGGCTTTCATAAGGAGAAACCCAATGACAATTGTTGAACCCACTGAAAACATCCCCTCCGGCGACAATCGTCTGCTTGGTGAAGATGTGAAAATGCGAGAGATCGGGAAGCTGGAACGCTTCCTTGGACCGGATAACTACCGAATTGTCAAAGGTCTTGTTAAAACACCTGCCTCCCGCATCGGTTTCTTCCTGGTATTCTTTTTTGCGATGATTGCCATCTTCGCGCCATTGATCATTGCTCCGGTACCGCCGAATGATCCCTACAAGATCCCGCGTGATGGTTATAAAAACGATCCACGAGCGCCTGGCACTGAATGGAAGCGGCAGGTACCTGAAATGCCCTTCTGGTATAAAACCCTGACTGGAAAAGACGAATGGGTGCACTTGATGGGCACCTCTGAAGGTTCTTATGACATCTTTTATGGAGTCATTTGGGGCACTCGGACAGCTTTCACCACTGGCTTGGTGGTCACGATTGCCACTTTCCTGATAGGCGTGATCTATGGTTCCATATCAGCATATTATGGGGGGGTGGTGGATAACCTGATGATGCGTGTCCTGGATGTGCTGATGATCTTGCCAAGTACATTGGCGGCTTTGATCTTAGCCGCAGTGTTGACCCCCAAGATTGGGAAGAGCGTACTGCCAGTGATGATCGCGCTGATTGCGTTTGGCTGGATGGGATACGCGCGTATTATCCGCGGTGATATCCTGTCCATCAAGGAACGTGATTACATCATGGCTGCAAAGGTAAGCGGTGTCAAGAACAGCCGAATTCTGTTCAAACACATCATCCCAAATGCCATCTTCCCGACCCTTGTGCTAGCTTCCCTGGGAATTGGTGATGTGGTGCTTTCCTTCGCCGCGCTTTCCTTCCTTGGCATTGGTACGGAAACAGGTTATGCGGACTGGGGGCAGCTGCTTAGCTTCGCGCGTAACTGGATCAGCAGCCTGGGAACTTATTGGTACATCGTTGTATTTCCCGGTATTACCCTGGTACTGTACGTGATGGGTTGGAACCTGATCGGCGACGCGATGCGGGATGTGCTCGACCCACGTATGAGGGGCAAGTCGTAGTTTTGATTATTGAAACAAAAACCGGCGATCCTTCGCCGGTTTTTTGTTGTCGTCCATTGTCCAATCCTAGAGTTTCTATATGGGTTTCAAATATTGAAAAATTGACTTATACAATCGCCGTAAGGCGTTCGTGCCAGAGTTGGAGGTGGCAGCGGGCATCGGTTTCGATTGAAACGTAACGCTCTATCAGGTTGCAAGGAAAATCGGGGCATTCAGCGCAAGTCAGTCGAACGCGGGTGGACGCACAATTGCGTATTGCGCAAGACTGGCACATTTTACTTTCGAGCCGCTCCTGGCTATGGCAGCCCTGGCAGGTCATTTCAGAGGGAGCATACCAACTGCTTTCGCTCGAATACTCCGCTGCCAGCCAGACCTGGTGCGCCTTATCTTGCTTTTGGGTGGCCTGAAAAACAGGACATTCCTCACAATTTAATCCGCAAAAGGACCAATGAGCCATTTCGCCTCCTTTCACTAAACGAATGGTTCATGTCTGAATCGCAGCATGAATCATGCCAGTTTGTTTCAGGAAACCAAAATACGCTGTAAGTTTTAGAGGTAAAGCCGCATCGGGGGATGCTTGGCTTGCAGCAGGTTGAAATCGAGACTCTCATAGAGCGGCTGCCCTTCGGGGCTGGCGTCCAGATCGATGTACGACAGGTTCAATTCCCGGGCTTTTTGAATCAGCGCCTGCATGATCTCGCGCGCCAAGCCCTGGTAACGAAATTCAGGCCAGGTCAGAATGTTGATGATACGGCCATATTTCCCCTCAGGCGCTGTGGGCTGCCACATAACGTGGATCACCTGCAAAAATCCAGCCGCAGCGATTGTCTCACCTTCCTGGGCAATCCAGGCGAAAAGGTCGTGACCGAGATGTTCGGTAAGAAAGTCCTCCAGTTGGTGAGCGGCTTTTGTCGGGTCGTAGAGTTCGACTGGATAACCGAGGGCACTCAAAAAATCCAGCCGGGCTTTGACTAACAAAGGAATGTCTTTTGGCGAGGCTGGACGGATTACACGAGTCATCTCAGAGGTTATCCTCGTTGAGGGATTTGTTGCGGTAGATGAGATCCGGGCGGGTTTGCCAGCCCTGGCTTTCCCAAAAAGCGTTACCTTGATGGTTGCCAGCAAAAACCAACATGCCCGCCCGATTGATCCCTTCCGCCCTTAATGCATCACATGCTGCATCAATGAGCTGCTTTCCGATGCCCTTGCCCTGGTGTTCAGGCAGAACCACGGCGTGGTAGATGTAACCGCGCCTGCCGTCATGCCCGGCGAGGATGCCGCCAATGATCTCTCCGGCTTTTTCTGCAACAAAGCAACTAGAGGGATTTCTTTTCAGGAATTTTCCGATGCCCGCTTCACTGTCATCCAGGCTGCGCAGTCCCCGGTTGAACCCCGGCACGCTGTTCCACAAAGCGAACAGGGCTGGGTAGTCCTGGATGGTCATGAGGCGCAGAACAGATTCGGGCATAACTTGAGTTTAAATCATTCCATAACGTGTCAAAGCCGTGTTTAGGATCATGTTGATCAACTCGGTATGGGTGATACCATCTGCGTTGGCTTCGATGACAATATCCGACAACACGGGCATCAATCCAGGCAGAGGATTGATCTCGAGGATGTAAGGTTTGTAGTTGTCGTTTTTATCAAGGCGGAAATCGATCCGGGCAAAGTCGAGCGCGCCCGTCACGCGGAAAACGGCTGCTGCCAGCCAGTTGAGTTCATCAACCATGTCTTCATCCAGCGGGGCAGGGCAAAGATACTCAAGTTCAGCAGCAAGGGCTGTCTTGAGATAGTTGCCATAGACGCCATCGGTCTCAAGGTAGGGGTCGAGATTGACTTCCATCGGCGGCAGGAAATGCAAGCCGGCGTGGATGCGATGCGCGTCTTCATCCAGTGGAATACGGCGGGCGACCGGACCGATCAGGTTGCCGATCAAGCCAACTGTGACTTCACGCCCTTCAATGAAACGTTCCACCAATGCTGGTTGTTTGTAGCGTTTGAGGATGTAGCGCAACTGCGTGCGAAGTTCTTTATCGTTGTGCAGGATGGACTGATAAGAGATGCCCATGCCAGTCCCTTCACGGCTGGGTTTGATGAACAGTGGGTAGTGCATACCCTCCTCCAATGGTTCATCTTCGCGCTCAAAGGATTGAAATTCGGGCGTGGGCAGGTTGTGCCAGGCGAGAATGCGCTTGGTCATGGGTTTGTCGAGAGAAAGCGCGAGCGTCAGTACTTTTGAGCCCGTGTAAGGGATCTGGAGTTTTTCAAGGATGGCAGGGATTTGCGCTTCACGCGAGTCGCCAAAGTGGCTCTCAGCAATGTTGAAGCAGATATCAGGTTTATACGAACGAATGGTGTCGATGATGGATTCATCGGCTTCAAGGAACTCACATTCGTGACCACCGGCGCGGATGGCATTGACCAGCGAGAGGACGGTAGACTCGGAATCGAGATCGTCCCATTGGTCTTCACTCATGCCTTCATATGCAGGCGCGTTCGCCTTGATGTTAGCCAATACCGCAACGCGGAATTTCTTCATTTGTCAATTCTCCTGGAATTATCATGATAGCAACAGAATTATAGTCACTTTAGTCTGGAAGTAAAGTGAATTGAAGATTTGTTACAAAATGATAACAAAAGCCTCCCAGGATATACGGGAGGCTTGAAAAGGAAATTAATTGGAAACTTGATTTACTCGACCACGACCATCAACTGATCTTCCGCTTGAGCTTTGCGTGCGCCGCGTTCGATGTCGACCTTCTGGAGCATCCAGATGCCGGCCGCGAAGAATATTACCAGCGATATGATCCCATAGCGCGGATTGCCGGTGAGTTTGGTTACCAATGCCATGGTTGCAGGGCCAAGGACGGTGTTAAATTTTTCAAAGACGCTGAAGAAACCGAAGAATTCCGCGCTTTTGCTCTTGGGAATTAGTTTGCCAGTCAACGAGCGGCTCAGTGCCTGGCTGCCGCCCTGTACGGTTGCCACGCCAAATCCGAGCACGAACATGTGCCAATCTTTGGTCATAAAGTATCCTACAATCGCGACGACGGTGTAGATCAACAAGCTCAGGGTGATCGCTTTTTTGTTGCCGAGTTTCGTGCCAAGTTTTCCAAATAGCAAGGCAAACGGCGCGGCTACGAACTGGACCATCAGGAAGGTGCCCAAGACTGTCATGGCGCTGAATCCCAGATCATCTGCAAAGACAGCTGCCATGGTGATGATGGTGCCGATACCGTTGGAGTAAACCAGGAAAGTCAGCAGGAACCAGAACAGGTCCTTGTATTCGCGGATCTCTCGAAAAGTTTTACCAAGACGCTGAAAGCTGACTTTGACACCGCTCTGACCAAATTCACTTTTTTCTGCCATGGCGGCAGGTTCCTTTACCTTACGGAATAGCGGAATGGAGAAGACTGCCCACCAGACTGCCACACTTGCAAGGCTGAGGCGATACATCAACTGCGTAGCTTCCTCATTAGGCATGCTTGTTAATAACTTCGGCCCAAAGAAGATCATCACGATGTTGATCAGCAGCAGCAATCCACCGCCAATGTAGCCCAGGGCGTACCCGCGGGATGAGACCTTGTCAATATCTTCCGGTTTTGCAACGTGTGGCAGCAGGGAGTCGTAAAAAATCAGTGAGCCGGCAAAACCAATCGCACCAAGGATATAGAGAATAATGCTGAGAGTTAGTTGCTCAGGACCCATGACAAAGAATAACGCAGCGGTGCTGAGGATGCCGAGGCCCGCGAAGAGCCCCAGGAAGAGCTTTTTGGAGGCTTTGAAGTCCGCGATTCCGCCGAGGATCGGCCCAAGAAGGGCGGCGAACAGACTGCCGATGGCAACGGCACTACCCCAGATCGGTACGGACGCCCCGGAGGCAACGTATGTGGCAAAGTAGACAGGCAAGATTGCGCCCATGACGGTGGTGGCAAACGCTGAGTTCGCCCAGTCGTACATTGTCCAGGCGCGAATTGCACCCTTATAATTCTTAATCTCAGACAATTGGTTCAAGCTCATCGTTATGCTCCTTGATTGGTCAGATTTCTAATTGTACACCGAGGCAGGCGAACAACCGGAGGAACTTACTGAATGATTGGTCCCAAGTCGGCAAAGGTTTGAGTGACCAATGCCGTCAAATGGTGTGCATCAGCGCAAGTAAGCAGAGCTCGCATAGTCTCGCGCGGGAGATGGTATGGGTCAAGGTAAGCTTTCAGGTACTTGCGGAATGGCATGATAGCGTCCTCGGAGTCAGTCGCGAGCATATCCTTGAGCTGCCAAAGAGTGGTCTCAGCGACCTCCTGGAGGCTGACCTCTTCGCGATTGCGCCAGGAAAAGATCCACGGGTTGGCTTTGGCTGCCCTTCCGATCATGACCGCGTCGCAGCCAGTTTCATCCAGCATACGGCGGGCATCCGCGGGAGTGGTGACGTCGCCGTTACCGATGACAGGCAGGTGTGGAAAGGCACGCTTCAGCTCAGCAATGGGCTGCCATTGTGCAGGTTTGTGGTAAGAGATCTTGCCTGTGCGTCCATGCAGCGCGAGCGCTTTTGCGCCATTTTCTACCGCCAGGTTAGCCAACTCGAGAAAATTAAGCGAGTTGCTGTCCCACCCCAACCGCATCTTGACGGTAACCGGCACTTTCACCGCACGCGAGACAAGCGCGACAGCATCCTTGACGAGCAGTGGATTACGCATCATGCCCACGCCAGCTCCGCGACCTGCCACGCTTTTCGCGGAGCAGCCCATGTTGATATCAATCATATCGGGGTGGAATTCTTCCTCAATGCGAGCGGCACATTCCGCCATACGAACCGCATCATTGTCGAGTAACTGCGCCACAAAGGGGCGTTCGTCCTCACGCGCAAGCAAGCGTTTTTTTTGATAGTTCTTTTGATTGGCATAGTCGAGTGTGTTGATGAATTCGGAAACTGAATACGCAGAACCTAACCTGCGCGTGAGCAGACGAAAAGAAGCATCCGAAATGCCATCCATCGGCGCCAAGATCAGGCGCCCATGGATGGGTATGTCTGCAATGAAAAAGTCGGCTTGTGTCAAGAACAGGACCTCAGTCTGTGATCTTGAACAGGATACTGACAACGCGTTTTGAAGGCACTTCAAGCTCAACCCTGCCATCCGCCTGCTGGACCAGGTCGTGAATGAGGCTCTCGTCCAGGTTCACCAAATGCGCGCTTTTATTGAGCATATTGGGTTTCAGGCGCAAGGTAATAGCTTCATCCCCCAGATTGACCCCGCGAACGACCCAGCCAGTTTCATCCTCAGCCTCTTTGATGGCTGTGAGCATGAATTCGGCGTGTGAGACTTCCACCATGGAACTCTCAGCCGGCAGACTTCCGGGGTGCAGATTGGAGGTTCTGACGTCCAAATCGGTCTGGAAGGATTGCGCTAATTTGACCGCCTCGAAAAAGTCCGGACCGTGGGGAATAATGCAGAAATCGAAGGTGTATGGCCGCAACTCCTGCGCGTCGGGTGTCATAAGGGGCGGGCCAGCATGACCAACCCGGTTCCAAAGATCATCGCGGCTCAGCCAGCCGACTGATCGCAGCAGAGTCAGGCTGATGACAGCTACACCGTTCTCGTCGCGAGTCACGGCGGCTTCAGGTAAACCGCGGTTGGCGATCATCAAACCACCATCCTCGTTGCTGACGTCCACGAAACTGCGCTGGGGCACTTCGGGACGGGGCAACTCACGCCAGGTTCCGTCAGTCTTGGGCAGATCAATCGGGCGTCTGAGGATATCGTAATGACCATCGAATCGGGCGGAGTTCACATTGAGCCCAGTGTGGAATTGTACGCTCAGGCGGTGGTCAAGCGCTTCGTTCTCGAAGTAGATTTGCACTTCGGCTTGGGGTACTCCTTTTACGAGGGTCACCAGTATATCGAGATCGTGCGTGAGCGTGCTTTCTTCCCGGCTGTCGCGGGATTCTGTCAATGAGACAGGCAGGTCGAGCGTCAGGCTCAGGATCAGCGTCTCATACAAGCTGGTTTTATACGTTGTTGTGGAAACCAGGGTGGGTCTGATCTCCTTATCATTTTCCGGAGGGGTAAAGTTGTACTCATCGCCCCGGTCTCCCACATCCACAATCTGGCAGAGCCCTTCATAAACCTGACCTGTCCGGAGATCCTTCAAACTGAGACTTCCGAGAGCGTCCGCTGTTCGGATTTCCAGGTATTGGTTGGAGATGACATCATCAAGTTCTTCATCGATCTCATCA
>CAYUGV010000034.1:0-1409 GCA_964444335.1 uncultured Anaerolineaceae bacterium
CACATCGTCACCAATTACCACGTTGCCAGCGGCATCGATCAACTCGAAGTGCACTTCTCATCCGGGTTGAAAGTCTACGGCCAGGTGATCGGGTCAGACATGGACTCTGACCTTGCAGTCATCAAGGTGGATGTGGATCCAAGCGAACTGGTTCCCCTGACCCTCGGTGACTCGAGCCTGGTCAAGGTTGGTCAGACCGTGGTGGCGATTGGCAACCCTTATGGCTTAAGCGGCACCATGACAGTAGGTGTGGTTTCTGCCAGGGGACGTGTGTTGGATTCGATGCGCCAGACCGCTGCGGGCACGTATTACTCCTCAGGTGACACCATCCAGACCGATGCTTTGATCAACCCGGGCAATTCCGGCGGACCACTGCTGAATCTGAACGGAGAGGTGATCGGTGTCAACCGGGCAATCCAAACGGCAGGTTTGAGCACGAGCGGTGATGCCATCAATACCGGTATCGGCTTTGCCATCTCCTCGAACATCGTCCGCAAGGTAGTCCCCTCGTTGATCGAGAAGGGCAGCTATGCGTACCCATACCTCGGCATGACCAGCTACTCGAGCATGTCGCTGGCGATGATAGAAGTATTGGAACTGCCGCAGTCAACAGGCGCATATGTGTCATCAGTGGTACAAGGCGGTCCAGCTGACGTAGCCGGGATCCGTGGCGGCACAGTGCAAAGCTCGGTGCAGGGGCTCTTCAAAGGCGGCGATTTGATCATCGCGGTGGATGGGCAGCCGATCAAGGACTTTAGCGAGCTGATGAGCTACATGGTTGTGAACAAGAACCCGGGCGAGACCATCACCTTCACCGTCATCCGTGACGGACAGACGCTGGATGTGGATGTGGTCCTTGGCTTCCGAGAGTAAGAAATTTAGTTGAAGCAAAAGAGGCGCTGAGGCGCCTCTTTTTGGTGTAAGCTATTGGTCCTATTCAAGTAAACTGCTTACTCGTATCTGAGGGCTTCGACTGGTTCCAGGTTGGCAGCGCGCAGGGCAGGATACCAACCAAAGAAGATCCCGACTGCCAGGGAGAAGAGCGTCGCGAGCAAAACTGAGTTCAGGCTGATCTCAGGCACAAGTGGTGTCCCACTGTTGGCGGCAATCAAGCCAACAATTTTCCCCAAAAGCCAACCAAGACCAATCCCGATCAAGCCTCCAAATACGCTCAGCATGGCGGATTCGGTCAAGAATTGCAGCTGTATATCAAATTTGCGGGCTCCCAGGGCTTTCCGCAAGCCGATTTCGCGCGTGCGTTCAGTGACCGAGACGAGCATAATATTCATGATGCCGATGCCACCGACCAGAAGTGAAATTGCAGCAATTCCAGCCAGGAAGATCGTCAGGATATTTGTGATCGAGTTGGCGATGGAGAGTACGTCTTCCTGGTTGGTCATGGTGAAATC
>CAYUGV010000034.1:1509-13407 GCA_964444335.1 uncultured Anaerolineaceae bacterium
TGCGGCGCGCGGGCACGGTTGGAAAGCGCGTCTGCATCTGCCGTTGTAAGGCGGTTGGGATTGGTTACATCTTCCGAGCGATTTCCCCGAAAAACGTAAATCACGTTCGTCCCGATCGATTCAATCTGCCCGATGATGCTGGCTTCAGCCCCCTGTCCGATTGAGAGAACCCCAATAACCGCCCCTACGCCGATAACAATCCCAAGGACTGTCAAAAATGAGCGGGTTTTGTTGGCTGAGAGGCTCGCGATCGCTTCTTTTAATGCTTGCAGGAATTTCATGAGACTGCCTCCGGGGTTTTTACCAGGCCGTCAAAGAGCTGCACGATCCGTTGGGCATGGGTTGCCACTGTGGGATCGTGAGTGACCAGGACGATGGTGGTATTCTGCTGCTGGTTGAGCTTCATGAGCAATTCCATGATCTCTTTGCCCGATTGGGAATCCAGGTTTCCAGTTGGTTCATCTGCCAGCAGAATAGCCGGTGCGTTCACCAGCGCCCTGGCAATTGCCACGCGTTGCTGCTGCCCACCGGAAAGCTCGTTGGGTTTGTGGCGCATACGATCTCCAAGCCCAACAGACTGCAGCGCCGCTTCTGCGCGCTGACGCATGCTGGAGGTGTTCTCGCTGTAGCGCAGGGGCAGCGCGACGTTTTCAATCGCGTCAATGCGGGGTAACAAGTTGTACTTCTGGAAGACAAAGCCGATCTTTTGATTGCGTACGATCGCAAGGTCATCATCGTGAAGATCCGAAACCAGCAGTGAGTCGAGGTAATATTCGCCCGAAGTTGGCGAGTCCAGGCAGCCGATCATGTTCATCAAGGTCGACTTGCCCGAACCGCTTGGACCCATGATGGCAACCATCTCGCCTGGGAAAATCTGCAGGTCGATTCCACGCAGCGCAGGGACGACAATCTCGCCGAGGTAGTAATCCTTGGTGAGATTGCGCACATCAATCACAGGCATTGCAGCCTGGGGAGAGATTTCCATTTTTACCTGCCCATGCGCATGAACGAGTCCATCAGTGAGACTGGCGGTGAAAGCAGGATCGATTCACCATCCTGGATGTCAGCCTGAAGAACTTCTATCTTGCGGCTTGAATACGCGCCAATTTTGACTTCGACCTCCACGGGTTTTCCATTCCGCAGAACATAGACAAAGTAATTGCCATCACGGCTCACGACAGACTCGGCTGGCACTGTATAGGTATTCGGTTTTTCTTCCACGAGGATATTCACACCCACGGTCATGCCCGGTCTGATGCCTTCGTTGGTAGAGTCCAGCTGGATGGTGACGTTGTAATTCACAATCCCGGCTGTGTTGACGCCAATCGTGGCAACCTCAACCACTTTGCCGGTAAAGGTCTGATCGAAGAAAGCGTCGAATACCATTTCGGCTTCCTGCCCAACTTTGATTTGCGGGATGTCCACTTCGGACACGGGCACGTCCACAAACAGATCTGAAAGATCAGCGATTTGGGCAGCCGGGCTACCGGCTGTGACCATATCGCCAGACTTGAAAGTTAATGAGGTGATGGTGCCATTAAAGGGGGCTTTGATTGTTTGACCTTCCAACTGTTTCTCTGCGAGTGCGAGCTGCAACTCGAGTTTTTCTTTGGTTTCAGGGTTTGGACCATTGGCAATCTTCTCCAACTCAGCTTGCCAGGTGGCAATATTCTGCTTCTGAAGGTTGATCTGGCTGTTGAGCGAGTTTGTTTCGCTGGCAATGACAGCAGGATCACAATAATCAAGGTCCGCGCGGGCAGCTTGAACCTTGAGCCAGCGTGCCTGGGTCGACCATTCCCGATAGCTTTCAAGTGCGTCATCATAAGCAGTCTGAAGGTTGGTCAGGCGCCAATCCGTACATTCGCGGTCAGTGAGAGCGAGCAAGTTCTGCTCGAGCGTGGTGAGGGAATTATTCGCGTTCGTCAGATTGTTTTGCAGGGTGGCACGCTGTAAATCCGTGTCGGATTCGAGGTTCTGCAAGCCAGTTTGGGCGTTGAGTAGATTGAGCTGTGCCTGCAGCATTTCTGCAGGCAGACGGGTGTCATCCAGGCGGTAAAGAATACTGTTCGCTGTGACTTCCTGACCGACTTCATGCTCCACCTCTCCAATAAAACCAGAGGTTTGCCAGTAAAGCGTGGCTGATTGGCGCGGGCGGATGGTGCCAGCGCCGCTGATGGTGGAAGTGAGCGTCTCGCGTGCGTATGGTACGGTTTCCAGTTGGGCGAGAGCCTGCTCATCTGCTCTCCGCAGACGCCGCTGGTTCAAGAAAAATGCTCCAGCGATTAATGCGAGAATGATAAAAATGATTAGCAGCCTGCGGCCGGTTTTCTTCTTCTTCTTGATTTGGGGTCGATCAACAACAGTGGACATCAATTCCTCCGAAATGGTATTCGTCAATAATACCCCCTAATAATTAGAGAAACATTAATTGAGATTGAACAACTGGGCTGGTTGCACCGTTGTTCAGATCACATTTAGAAGATGAGTAGTAAAGAGAAGGATTACTTTATCAGCTTGGAAATGGATTTAAAGGCAGGGTGTTGAGCAGACCGCAAGAGGCTGAAAAGCGCCATCTCGACCGTGGTTAAATGAACTCCCTGGTTGGTGAGTTCCTGTAAAGCGATAGCTTTGTTGTAGGTATTACGCGAGGAGACTGCATCCGCAACCAGGGTGACCTCAAAACCCTCAGCAAGGAGATCGAGGCTGGATTGATACAGGCAGATGTGCGCTTCGAAGCCGCAAAGCAGCACCTGCTGCCTCCCTGAATTGCGTATAGCCTGTTGAACGGCAGCATCCTGCCAGACGCTGAAATGCACTCGCGGTAGGTCAGCCTGATCAGGTAAAAGCCCTGAAATTTCGGGGATGGTGTGACCAATTTTTTCAGGCACTTGCGCGGTGAGCAGCACCGGTATCTCAAGCAGTTTTGCTCCCTCCACCAACTGCGCAACCGCACGGATAGCCGATTCGCTCTCAGCAACAACCCGGGCAAGGTTGCCCTGGACGTCAATTACGATCAAGAGGGTGGTTTCAGGGGTTAACAATGGTAGTGCTCCTGGTTCGATGTCATTTGCATCTATTATAATCAAGCTATGCGCGCAAAAAATGCTTTCCCAATCATCTTGGATTCGATCAAGCTATGGTGGCAGGACTGGGCTAACCAGGTGCTGGTAGCGTTTGCGGCAATCCTTCTCAGCCTGACGGTCGTTCTCTATCCTATGGCGATTTTTGGGGTCACTGAACAAGCTTTGGACCTGACCCACGGCATCCGTACAGGCATCATTGGTTTCTGGAAGGGTTTCAAAACCTACTGGCGCAAAAGCTTGCCCTGGGGTGTGCTGAACCTACTGGTCATCGCGCTGCTTGGCTTTAACGTTTGGTTCTATCGCAACATCAGCAGTGCGATTGGCTTGCCGCTGATGGTCTTGATGAGCGCTTTGCTTGTGTTTTGGCTGATCTGGCAGTTCTATTCTGTCAGTTGTTTCTTCTTGCAGGAGGAGAAGACGCTCAAACTCGCCTGGAAAAACGGCTTGGCGATCATTCTGATGCAGCCAGGATATGCCTTCATCATCGCGATTGTGATGTTGATCCTTTTAGGGTTGTCTCTTACCACGTTCATTCCTTTATTCCTGGGTTCTATACCCTTGATCGCTATCCTGGGTTTGCGGGCTGTGCAAGCCACTATCAAGCAAAACAAGGCATAATTTGCTATACTAAAAACTAGTTTTATCGACCTGAAGCGAGGAGCTATGGCGCAAAAAATCCTAGGTTACATCGAGTTAGTCTGGACCTGCGATAGTTGCAACACCAAAAACCCGGGTGCCATAAAATCTTGCACCAGTTGCGGCGCTCCCCAGCCGCTTGGCGTGCGCTTTGAGCAGGTGGACCCCAACACGTTCAATTTCATCAAAGACGAAGCCCTGATCCGTATGGCGCGTTCAGGTCCGGATAAGCACTGCCCTTTTTGCGGCACGCGCAACGTAGCAGACGCCCTCACTTGCTTGCAATGTGGTGGGGATCTGACCGTGGGGGCAACCTCCCGGCCTTCAGGAGAGGTGATTAAACCCTATCCAGCTGAGAGCGCCCAAAACAAACCGCAGCTTCCAACAGATCAAAAGCCAATGGCAACCCGGACGCCGATGCCCCGCGGCGTTTTCATCATCATGATCCTGGTGTTGCTGGCAATATGTGCTTTCGGCATTTTCCTCCTGACCAGCATGCTTCGGACTGACGCGATCACCGCAAAAGTTGTTTCCACGAGTTGGGAAAGAGCCGTGATGGTGGAATCTTACCAGTTGGTCGATGCCAGCGATTGGAAGGCCAACATCCCGGCGGACGCAACTATTTCCAGCTGTTCGCTCGAGTACCGTTATGATTCCGACCAACCAACTGAGAATTCAGAGGAGATCTGCGGCACACCCTATACGATTGACACCGGCACAGGTGTGGGGAAGGTAGTGCAGGACTGTTATTATCGGGTCTATGAGGACTATTGCCGATATGAGACCATGGGATGGACAGCAGGAGAAACACTTCGCCTGAATGGCACCGATTTGAACGCGGTTTGGCCGGTAGCCAACCTATCCGACACTCAGCGGATCGGGCAGGCAACTGAAACTTACACCATCTGGTTCAGTACAGGAAGTCGGGAGTACGACCTGCGCACCTCGGATTACAGCCTTTACCAGTTAGCCCTTCCTGGCAGCGAGTGGGAACTGGAAGTAAACAAACTTGGCGCGGTCACTTCTGCGCAACCCGCGAATTAATTGCGAAGTAGGAAAGCCACGCAACCGATCTCTGTTAATTCAGTAAATCCAAGGCTTTCATAAAAGTTCACAGTCTTCTCTGTTCTATCTGTCACTAAAACTTTCTGATAAACATTCTTGAATTTTTCTAGTATTGCTGTAAGCAACCTGGTACCAATTTTTGTGTGTTGATACTCTGGAAGAATTAGTAGATCCTGAATGTAAATAATCGAGTGACCATCGCCAACAACACGAATGATGCCAACTAATTTGTCGCCACAGTATGCGCCTAAAGTGCCTAAAGAATTCTCGAACGCATTGCGTAGCATTTCCGGTCTTTCGTAGTAATTGGACCAGCCGACCGATTTATATAAGTTCAAAATTTCCATTTCATCATATTGCATGTATGGCAAAATACAGACTTGTTCCATAACAAATTGTCTCCTGTTTAACAGAAAACCCGCCAATCTGGCGGGTTTTCTGTAGCAAACGATTATCGATATCCGGGGATCAACACCCAGCGGTCGCCGTCCTTAAAGGCGTAGTGGGGCATCCAGGCCAGGCCGAAGAATTCCTCGACGATATCCTTTTTAAGCGGATTGATTGTGACTTCACGGGTGGTGCCAACCGTCTCTTGCGCGGTTTCCTGGTAGGCGTCAATTTCCTCTTTCATCTTCGCATCCAACTCGGCGAGCTGCTTGTCGTATTCCTCGATCATCAGCTCCGACTCTTCCACGTTTGATTTAGCTGTCGAAGTCAGGCGGCGCTTGGTGAGTGAACTGTTGATGCTCTTCTTTCGGCCGGAGAAGAGGCTGATAACTGTGGAAAGACCTGTGCCGGCTTCTTCAATACGGCGCTGATTCAGTATCTTTTGGTCTTTATCCAGTTCAATTTGCTCTTTCATTTTCTTAGCTTCAATCGCCTTGCGCAATTTATCGTATTTGTCCTCGATCTTCTTGACACCATCAGATTGCCCTCCCTGGCTGGCCTGGCTGCAGCGCAGCTCAAACTGATCGCGGGTCTCGCCGGGCTTGGAGGTGACCTTGAGCTTGTCGTTCGTGAAGAGCGTCAGGCCGCTATCTCGGTAGATCCATTCCTGGAAATCCGTAGAAAGGCTGGCGATATTCCTTTCGTCATCAAATGGGTAACGCAGGTCACCAAAAGTGGCGTTTGGCAGGGGACGAGCTTCTGTACCCAGGATATCGATGGGGTCGTGTTCATAATCGAGCCAACGCACCAAACCGCGCCCTTCGATACCCGGAAGGTTGACTGAGATTTTCTTTTCCTGGTCCACGCCATAAGTGCGATTGGCAAAGTAGACCTTTGCCTGGCCAACCAGTGCGGGTTCATAATGATAGCGTTGTTCCGCGTTTGTTGGGATACCGCGCTCGGCAGCTAATTTGAGCGCTTCGCTAAGGCTGACAGTGACAGGCAGGTAAAGAACTTTGGCTTTTGAGGAAAGGACCGGTTCGTTCGGACTGCCTGGCAGGTTCTGGCTCGAGCCCCCAAGGACTTCTTGTGCGTTGATCGGTGCGTTGCCTGCGGCAGCGCTTGAGACCTGCAACACGTCCGCTCCAACCAGGCGATTGAGTTCAGAGAGCCTGGTACGCATGATGGGACCGGGAAGATAATTCATCGCCCATCGGGTGGTGAAGATTTCGGGAGCTTTAGCGTGTACGTTGTGCAATAAGAAGACGCGTTTGCCAATGGCGGAAATGGTTTTATCAAAGTAAGCCCGATCGAAAGAGCCTGTCGCCGTTGCCAGGCCATCCAGCAGACGCTGTTTGTCCTGGTCGGTTTGGAGTTTTCCGATGATCCATGTGCCAGTGTTGGAAAGCGCCTTGTAATCCAGGTCAATTGGGTTTTGGGTGGCAAGCACCATCCCAACTCCAAAAGCACGCGCTTGCTTGAGAAGGCGCAGGATGATCGGCTTGCTCGGTGGGTTCGCGATGGGGGGCAGATAGCCGACGATTTCATCAAAATAAACCAGGGCACGCAAACTGGTGGTGCCGGATTGGGTGCGCATCCAGGTCTCAACAGCAGAATAGAGGAGCGTGACGAAGAACATGCGTTCCTGGTCCGCCAGGTGTGCCAGGTAGAAGACGCTGTGGCGCGGCTTGCCATCGGGCGAGTGGAGAAAGGCGCCTATGTCAAGCGGTTGCCCTTGCAGCCAGTTCTGGAATGAAGGCGCTGCAATGAAATTGTTGAGCGCCATAGCAAGCTCGAAGCGGTCTTTTTCTGGGTAAAACTTGGAGATCGGGAAGACCCCCAGTTTTTCAAAGGGTGGGGTTTGCACCTGCATGATCAGCGACTCGAGGTCAAGATCCTGCCCCTTGCTCCAGGCGTTCTCAAAGATGTTGGAAAGCAGGATGTGTTCACGCGAGCGAACCGGGTCGATGTCCTTATAACCGACAAGTTCGAGCAAAGCGATAGCGGTGCTGCTGATATTCTCACGTAGGATTTCCTTGTTAGCCTCCCAGGGAATTGAGGGGGCTTTCAAAGATGAGAGAATGCTGACTGGGAATCCGGAGTCGGAGCCTGGCGAGTAAATGGCATAATCCACATTGTCAGCCAGTTTTTGCATACGAGCCTGGTCGATTCCTGAACGCGCGAGCCCCTTTTGCCAATTTTCAGCAGCTTCAGTGGCAGCTTGCTCGGGGGTTTTACCCTCACGTCGGGCGATATCTTCATCCACCCAGGGAGCAAAGTCGGAAGGCAGCAGCTTGGGGAAGTGCAGCAGGTGGTTGGTTAGGTCACCTTTTGGGTCGATCAGAATGGCAGGGATGCCTTGCAGAGCAGCCTCTTCAAGCAGGACAATACCCATGCCGGTCTTTCCTGAACCGGTCATACCGGTTATCACGGCGTGGGTGGTGAGGTCGCTTGGGTCATAAAAAGTGAGTTTGTCGGGGATGGCTGCCTTGGTTGCAAGGTCGTACGCTTGACCGAAATAGAATTCTGACGGATTTAGTTCCATAAAGCCTCTCCTTGATTTACTATTCAGAATGAGTTGATTATATATCAAAGTATAGGGGATTAGCACTTCTATGAAGGACTGCATTAGCTCGCTGTTGATCGGCAAGGTTTCCTGTTTTTTTATGTCAAACAGTATGTCAATTTATCTTCTGAAAGACGGACAAACACGAGCTACCAATTGGTCTACTAACCCAAACAATGGATTTCGGTTATAATACCGGTAATGGAGTCGAAATGCTCCAAAATTCTGGGCGAAAAGCTACTATCCAAATCCAAGACCACCCTCTGTTACATGTGATTGATTGATATCGGATCAGTAGCAATTGCCACAATCAAATCTAAGGAGAAGAAATGAAACAATCAAAGCTTTTGTGGATCCTCGCAAGTGTTCTTATCATTGCGAGCATGGTTCTGGGTGCTTGCGCACCCAAGACCGAGAAACCAGCAAGTGAAGGCCTGGCTGTGGGTATTGTGCTCCCCACCAAGGACGAACCCCGCTGGATCCAGGACGAAACCCGTTTCAAGGATGCATTGACCGCGAAGGGCTACGCCGTAGAAATTCTCTTCAGCCAGGGCGATCCTGCCAAAGAGAAACAAAACGTTGAGACCCTGATTTCCAAGGGCATCAAAGTTTTGATCATCTGCCCTCATGACGGAACTGCTGCTGCCGCCGCTGCTGAAGCTGCCCGAGCTGCCGGCGTGAAGGTTGTCTCTTATGACCGCCTGATCCTCGACACCGCTGCTGTCGATTACTATGTGACCTTTGATTCCGTTGCAGTTGGCGCCGCCCAGGCTCAATACCTGGTGGACCAGGCTAAGGGAACAGGTCTGCCGCTCTATCTGTATGCTGGCGCTTCCTCCGACAACAATGCCTTCCTCTTCTTCGAAGGCGCCTGGAACGTTTTGCAGCCCAAGATTGCAGATGGCACCTTCGTGATCAAGAACTCACCTGAAGCTGTTGCTCTGCAGGACAAAGCCACTCTGACTCGTGATGAAATGGGCAAGATCATTGGCCAAATCACCACCAACTGGGACTTCAATGTGGCGAAGAACCTGGCAGAAGCCAACCTGACTGCTGCAACCGCCGCGGATAAGGGCGAAGTCTTCATCCTTGCACCAAACGATGGTACCGCCCGCTCGATCGCTGACGCTTTCGCTGCCGATGCCGACGTGACCAAGTACTATGTCACCGGTCAGGATGCAGAAAAAGCCTCTGTCCAGTACATCATCGACGGCAAGCAGTCCATGACCGTGCTGAAGGATGTCCGCACCCTCGTTTCCGATGCCATCGCAGCTGCGGTTGCATTCCTCGATGGGAAGACCCCCGAGCAGACCCACACCTATAACAACAACGTTATCGAAGTGCCTGCCAAGCCATCCGCTGTGGTCACCGTCACCAAGGACAATGTCAAAGCCGCGATCATCGACTCCGGATACTATCCGGCCACCGATTTCACCGGCCTACAGTAATCCAATTAGTAGTACTGAAGCAGTGACTGGGAAACCAGTCACTGCTCTTATCCAGAGTAGTTTTGCAGGAGACGCCTATGGACTCACCCATTCTTGAAATGAAATCCATTACCAAGGAATTTCCTGGAGTGAAGGCGTTAGATAATGTCACCTTTAGCGTTCGCAAAGGTGAGGTTCACTGCCTCGTTGGGGAAAATGGTGCCGGAAAATCAACCTTGATGAAAGTATTGAGCGGAGTGCATCCTTATGGCACTTATTCCGGAGAAATTTTTGTTGAAGGGGAACTGCAAAAATTTAACGGTATTCGCGATAGTGAACACGCAGGTATAGCAATTATCTACCAGGAACTGGCATTAATTCCGGAATTATCTGTTTATGAAAATATCTTTCTTGGAAATGAAGTCACCAATGGCTTGGTGATCGATTCAAATGAGTCGATTTCCCAGGCTATTGATATTTTGAAAAAGGTGGGTCTGGATGTAAACCCCATGACCAAGATCAAAAACCTCGGTGTTGGCAAACAACAATTGGTTGAAATTGCCAAAGCCCTGAAAAAAGAGGTGAAAATCTTGATCCTGGATGAACCCACCGCTGCGCTGAATGAGAACGACAGTGATAACCTGCTGCAACTAATTCGTGGACTCAAAGAGCAAGGTGTAACTTCCATTCTCATTTCGCACAAATTGCGTGAAGTTATGGCAATCGCTGATACCATCACCGTCTTGCGCGATGGAAAAACTGTTACCACCCTGGATGTCCTGGAAGACAGGGTCAGCGAACCTGTCCTGATCAAGCACATGGTGGGGCGATCGATCGATAATGTCTTCCCCAAGCGCGAGAAGGTGACCATCGGCGACGAAGTGCTTCGGCTTGAGGACTGGAGCGCGTTCTCCTATGCCCTCGGCAGAGACATTCTCAAGAACGTCAACATCAGCGTGCATGCAGGTGAGATCGTCGGGATTGCCGGTCTGATGGGATCCGGACGAACGGAACTTGCAAAGAGCATCTTTGGCAACCCGGACCATTACCGCCTGAGCGGAAAAGTGTTCATTAATGGGCAGGAACAGAAGTTTCACAACCCGCATGATGCGATCAAAGCCTCCATGGCTTATGTCACCGAAGACCGCAAAGGCAATGGCTTGATCCTGATTGACGACGTCAAGCATAATATCAGCCTGGCAAACCTCCAGGAAATCACTTCTGGCGGCGTGATCAATGAGAACGAAGAGATCCTTGTTGCGAACAAGTACCGCTCCGAACTCAATATCAAAACGCCTACCATTCAACAGAAAGTGCGCAACCTGAGCGGTGGCAACCAGCAAAAGGTTTCGCTGGGTAAATGGCTGTTTGTCAAACCCGGGATTATGATCCTGGATGAACCCACCCGCGGTATTGATGTCGGCGCGAAATTCGAAATTTACACCATCATGAACTCGTTGGTGGAACAAGGCATGAGCATTATCATGATCTCATCTGAGCTCCCCGAGGTTCTCGGCATGAGCGACCGAATTTACGTCATGTCTGCAGGAAAAATCAAAGGTGAAATGCCAATTGAGGAAGCTTCTCAGGAAGGCATTATGTCGCTGGCAGTGGATTATTAGGAGACGTCTATGGAAAACCTAAAACAAAAACCAAGTGAAGTAAACCGATCAAAGAGCCTGCTGGATATCATGAAGAGTAATATCAGCGATTACTTTATGTTTATCGCGCTGATCGTCATCATGATCTTCTTCACTATCACAACCAACGGCGTCTTTATTTCGTCCAGAAATATCAGCAACCTGATCAACCAAATGGGCTACATTGCAGTCCTGGCGGTTGGCATGACCCTGATCATCGTCATCCGTCACATTGATCTCTCGGTTGGTTACCTGGCTGGTTTCCTCGGAGCTTTTACGGCGATCGCGATGTCATTCTGGGGCTGGCCAATCTACGCTGTTATCCCTGCAGTGATGATCATGGGCATCCTTGCTGGCATGCTCACAGCCACACCTGTGGCTAAGCTTGGCGTGCCGGCATTCGTTTCGACCATGGCTGCCGGTCTGATCTTTAGAGGTGCTCTGCTGCTTGTTACTATGGGCACCGGTACGATCGTGATCAAGAACACCGTCTTCAATGCCATCGGTAACGGCTTCATCCCCGACCTTCCGCTCGGAGGAATTCTCCCCGGACGGCATAAGCTAACCCTGATCATCGGCTTGATCGGGATCATTTTTTCCATCTACTCAGCCATCAAGGCCAGGCGCACCAAGCTTTCTTATAACTTCCAGGTCCCCAGCTTTGGTTTGTTCATTGCCCAGCTCGTGCTGATTTCCGTCCTGATCGGCTATGTTTCCTGGATCCTCTCTGGCTACAACGGCATTTCCTGGAGCCTGGTGATCCTGTTGCTGGTAGTTGCGATCTTCCAATTCATCACCACCAAAACTCCGCTCGGTCGCCATATTTATGCCGTAGGCGGCAACCCGGAAGCAGCTGAACTCAGTGGCATCAGTGTCTCCAAGATTACCTACATCGTTTTCGCAGCCATGGGCTTTCTCTCATCGCTATCGGGTATCATGTACGCTTCCCGATTGCGTTCGGCCACCACCACTGCCGGTTTGGGCTTTGAGACCGACGCGATCGCGGCTGCGTTCGTGGGCGGTGTCTCTGCGGCTGGCGGTGTGGGTACCATCACCGGTTCGATCATCGGTGCGCTGGTCATGATGTCGCTGAC
>CAYUGV010000035.1:0-2172 GCA_964444335.1 uncultured Anaerolineaceae bacterium
GTGTCGTCGATATCTTCCAATGAGGTAGCAATCCGCTCAAGGGTCTGTCGTAGTAAGACAATTTCATTCAGTAATGCTTCGTTTATGTCCATGGTTATCTCCTCACCTATTACTATAACAGGCAAATGTGTAAAAGACATCATTCCGTACAAATTACCATCTGCATTGACCTCAGACCAGTCGCACAAAGGCTATAATTGGGTTATCGAATAACAGGAGTGTGGAAGATGAGAGTTGGATTAATCACAGCAGGCAGCGACAGCCCTGGCGTCAACGCTGCGATTCGCGGTTTTGGGAAAGCAGTTGCAAACACACACGACATGGAAGTGCTTGGCTTCCGCGATGGATACCTGGGCCTGGTCGAGGACCGCAAGGTAAACTTGCTGGAAGGCAATATGCTCTCGGGTATCCTCACCCAGGGTGGCACAATCCTGGGCACCAGCCGTCACCTGCCCGAGCGCATGCCCAGTCCGCAAGGTCTGGTGGACCGCACACAAGAAGCGATCGAGAGCTACCACCGCAACAAGCTTGACGCGCTGGTCATCATCGGCGACAACAAGAGTCAACTGGCAGCGTATCACCTCAGCCAGGCTGGGCTGAATATCATCACCATGCCGAAATCCTGCGAAAACGATGTGCCCCTTACCGACAAATCAATCGGTTTTGACACCGCCCGCGAAATCGCCACCCAGGCGATCGACCGCCTGCACACCAACGCCAACGCCACGCATCGCATTATGCTGGTGGAGCTGCTCGGCAACTGCTCCGGCTGGCTGACCATGGGCGCCGGCTTGGCTGCCGGCGCGGACGTGATCCTGATCCCGGAGATCCCGTATGATTTCGATGTGATCATTGATGCCATCCATCGCCGTAAAGCTGCCGGGCGAAACTTCTCACTCGTAGCTGTTGCAGAAAAAGCCAGGTCAAAGGAATTGGTTGATTTCATGGAGCTGGCTGCAAGCAAGCGGGCCGAGAACGCGGAAGAACAGGAAAAGGCTTTTGAACGCATTGAAAACAACTACTCCGCGCAGACCCTGCTGTTAGCGCGCCGCCTTGGTGAAGCGACGGATCTCGAAACACATATCACCATTCTCGGTTCCCTGGTACGCGGCGGCACGCCCACCGCGGCTGATCGTCTGCTTGCCAATCAGCTGGCGGAATGGAGCGTGAAGATGGCGGTGGAGGGTCAGTTTGGTCGCATGGCTTGCCGCATTGACGGCTCGGTCACAAGCGTCCCGCTGGATCAGGTGGCTGGCAAAGCCAAGGTGATACCACCCGACCACGACTGGATCCGAGGGTCTTACCGAGTGGGCACCTGCCTGGGGGTCTCGGACCTTCATTGCTCGTAGATGACATAAAGGACCTGCTTGAAGGCAGGTCCTTTCTTTTGGTTATAAATTAGGTGGGAACTATAGACTATTTCGAATAATAGTCTTTCCGAATTTGGGGATCGCGTGCCATGCCCGCCTCAATGATATCCATCAGGTTGTCGAACAAGTCCTGCGTGGTGCGGTCGTAATCCGACGCAAGCTTGCCAGAAGCGATTGCGGGGGCTTTCTCGCCGATGCGCTCTACCAGGTAGGGTGCAATTCCGCCTTCGACGATCTCAAGCATGAAAGCCGCCATATCCACGTCCACCCAGGTGGCGATGTCGTCGCAGAGGATGCCCTGGGTCAGGAAAGCATGGAAGCGTCCATCCCCGCCCACCCTTTCGCCCGTTTCGGGATCAACACTGCTTGGTTTGGGTGAGTTCAAGCGCTGGAAGCGTTCGATGCTGGCTAAATCGGGGAAGCGGATTTGGAACTCGACCGCTGCTTGCAGCACCCGCCGCAGATAGCGAAAGGTATCAAGGCTGGCTGAGTCCAGGGGCAGGCTGTTGATCACCTCAAGTTTTTTCTTGCTGACAATGCTCAGGATGTGTTTATGCAGGTCGTCGATGTTTTCGAAGTATTGGTAAAAAGACCCCTTGGCAATGCCCGCCTGGTTAACGATGGCATTGATTGAAGCGCTTTGCAGCGGGTTGGCGGCAAATTCAGCGATGGCAGCCTTTTCGATTTGCAAGCGTTTCTCTTCGGGGAGATGATGGTAGGTTTTTGTGGGCATAAGATTCCTTTAGGTGGTGTGACTGACCGGTCATATTGTACAGGGTCAGGGGTTGGATGTCAATAAAGA
>CAYUGV010000035.1:2272-8474 GCA_964444335.1 uncultured Anaerolineaceae bacterium
GGAACGAGAGAGATTACCAGGCAATTTATGATTACATCATCGCCAATCCGTTGAATTGGGAAAAGGATGAGGAATACTTGAAATTGTAAGGTTATCTCCCAGTGGTTTTTTGTGACCTGTTTTCATACCGAAGACCTTAAATATCCCCTCAACACCCAAACGCTCCTTCATCTCCCCCAATTTCTGTTAAAATTGTCCCCATGCAGCACATCTACTCCACCTGGCGGTCGGAATACATCGGACGGGATAAAAACAACGAGGGTTGCGCCTTTTGCCTTGCCCTCAAGGAACAAGACAGCCCTGAGAACCTGATCGTTTACCGCGGGGAAAACTGCTTCGTTATCCTTAATCTCTTCCCATACACCAGCGGGCACCTGATGGTCGTGCCCTACGTCCACACCAATCAATTCACAGATCTCCCCGCTGAGACCCTCAACGAAATAATGCTGTTGGTTCAAAAAGCTGTACGCGTGATGGAAGAGGTCTACCACCCCCAGGGCTTCAACGTTGGGCTAAACCTCGGCTCCGCAGCCGGTGCCGGCATCGCCGCCCACATGCACATGCACGTCGTCCCGCGTTGGCAGGGCGACGCCAATTTCATGTCCATCATTGGGCAAACACGTGTAATGCCCGAAGACCTCGGGCAGACTTACCAGCGCCTCTCCGACGCCTGGCGAGCCGACAGCCCCAAATAGTCTACTTGTTCCCCAGCGCTTTTACCTGGCCAATTCCACCAATGCTTTGTGTAATCTCCGGCGAGCCCCAGTAGCTTACGCTGTACGCCCCTGCCAGGTCGAGGTCGAGTGTATCCGTCGCCCACACAACCACGTTGGCTGCGCCGGCAACTTTCACGTTCACATTGGCGCATTTGAAATCCTCCGCCACGAAGTTGGTTCCACCCGAGACATCGATGGTCAAGTCTTGCGCCGCTCCGGAGGCATGAATATCGCCACCTCCAGCTACGGTCATGTCCAACGTTTTGACAGCCAAGTTATTTAGCCGGACGCTTGCACCGCCATTGATCTCGAATTTGAGGTTCTCCAGGTTAAGGTCGTCAGCCTTCAACTCTGCACCGCCATCCAATCTGAAATCGCTCAAATCTTTAAAAGTGATCGTCAGGGTAAGCTTGTCATGCCAGAAGTCAAAGAGTTTTTTGTCGCGGAAGCTGATCACCAACACATCGTCTTTTACTTCCGTTACCAACTGATCCACCACGCGTTTTGTGCTCTCAACTTTGATTGAGTGTTCATCGCCCTGCACCAAGTTGACTGCTGCGCCGCCTTCCATCTCAATTTTGGTAAACACACCCAATTGCCGAATTTCGCTCACTAACATTTTCTGATCCTCCTCGCCTGTTTGAGGGACTGTGGTTGGAGCCTGGCGTGTAATGCTGCACGCCATGGTCACCAGCAAGAGAACAGACAGGAAAGCTATTAGTCTAAAACGATTCTTCATTTTTCACCTCTTTCCAAATCTACGTAAATTGTACATTAAACGCAAGCCCCATCCAAATCTTTTTGAATGGGGTTTGTTTTTTTTGGTTTTGGCAGAATGATCAAGACCGCTTGTTGCTTGCCTTGAGTTGCTGACGCAACCAGGAAGCAGCCGGGCTTTGATGTTGGCGCAGCACCAGCACAGACGCGTTTGAACCTTTGACAACTTTGTCAACGACTTCCCCGAAAGGCAGTCCGGGTTTGGCTTGCCCTTCAAAAGAGCCGATGATGATCAAGTCGTAGTCACGGTCCTGAGCCTCTGCCACGATCGCGCTGGCAGGGTCCTCACCACGGATAATGTGCAGGTTGGCGTTGCCTGGAATGTTACCCAATTCTGTCATCACGACTTCCTGCAGGAAAGCCATCTGATCTTCGTAGAGTTCGTCATCCAGATCCTGATCCACAACCCTCATAAAATCAATGGTGGCATTATCTGCCTGAGCAAGATTTTCAGCCAGGAAAATAGCAAGTTTGGAGTGCAGCCCGCCCCCTACCGGCACGAGGATATTCTCGATCCGATCAATACCACGATCGAATAAAACGCCAATGTTCGTTAAACCAGAGCGGATGATCGCGTCCAGGCTTTCGCCGAACTCGACCTGATTTTCTTCGCTCACCGGCCATTTAAACAGTATTAAACGCACATTATTGTCACCGCGCATCTCATCGATGATCCCCTCGGCGGTTGACGTACCGCTGACTGTTTTGGAATACATCGGTACGTTGCGTTCGACTGCAAACTTGATGAATTTTTCGAGTGTGTATTGCCTTGAGCGAAGCAGTTTTTCGTGAGCTTGTTCATCCTCCGTGGCTTGTTTGTCAACCACCTGCAGCAAACACATGTTCATTTCGTTATCCGCGTTCGCGATGCGAGCTCCAAGCCTGACCACGTTGTCCAGGCCACTCGCGTGCTGCATCGGCACCACCAGGCGGTAACGTCCAGGGTCCTGGCTGCGCTTGTGTTCAGCTTGCCACGACTCCACGCCAAGTTTAATGTAATAGTAAAGGGCGAAAATCCCCAGAACGCCACCCATGAACACTAACGCCCTCACCTCGGAATATCGCAGCACAATCAAACACACCAGGGATGCGAGAATTGGCGTCAGGGGAAATGCCGGTACTTTGAAGGGGCGATGGATAAAGGGGTACTTCTTGCGTAGGGTGATCATCGACAAGTTCGAGCAGAACAGCACGAACAGGTAACCGCCGGAGGTGATGTAGCTGAGGAAGTCAACAGCTCCGATCAGCGTGACAAACATTGAGACCCCACCTATCACCAAGATCGCAAAATAAGGCACTCGCACCCGGTTCAAGCGGGAGAGAAACGCTGGCCAACTGCCATCGCGGCTGAGCGTGAAACTCTCACGCGTAGCGGATAACATGGAAGAGTTGATCGAAGTCAATGCCCCAACCATACCGGCAATTCCAATAATGGTCGCGCCAGGCGTGCCGAGGAACATGCGGATTGTGTCGGAAATGGCAGTTTCCGAGCCCGCGATGGTGCTCGAGGTTCCCATCGCGACCATCACGACCAGGGTGTAGACCATGACGATCAAAAAGAGGCTGATCATAATCGCTAACGGGATGTTTTTGGTTGGGTTTTTCACCTCTTCTGCGTCATCCGCGATAACCTCAAAACCCACGTACATGGCATAGATCAGCGCGATCGTTTTAAGAATCACGCCAATGTTTGTGATGGGGTTGTCAGAGGTAAACCATCTGCCCGTTGGTAAAAGCGTCGCGGTGCTGAAGCCGTTTGGCATGGTGAAACCGGCGACCAGGTAGATCGCAAAGGCCACCAACAAACTTCCACCCATCACCACTTGCAAATTCCCAACCTTGGTCACACCAAGGATGTTCAGAATTACAAACACGAGAATTGCACCGATGGCGACCGCACCGATGCCCAGTGCGCTCTCGTGAATGGCAGGCACAAAGACCGAGACAGAGTAGGCAAACCCCACCGCAGATAACGCGGTATAAAAAGTGCTCGAGATACAGTCCATCGAGCCAACCAGGAACGCCAGCAAGCCTTTGCCCCAGGCTTCGCGTACATAGGTCATGGCGCCGCCTGTTTCAGGGTAGGTGGTGGCAAGTTCACAGTAGTTGAGCGCGATGCTGAAGCTGAGAATACCGGCAACCAACACTGCCCAGATCGCAGCAGGTCCCGCCACCGCAGCAGCATGCCCGGTCAGGATAAACACACCAGATCCAAGCGTGCCAGCTGTTCCAAGCATGACCACCTGGGTAAGATTTAGTTGTCTTTTAAGCGTTCGTTTTTGAGCCATTTTGACCCATATCCCTTCAATGCACAAGTCCGATTCAGGCACCATGACCCTCATCGGACTTCAGATTTTTCCTATAGTTTTGTGTCGTTAATTATATGCGTAAAACCATTTTCTACACGACCAAAATTCATCCGAGAGAGACTTCCATCAATTCTCCGCCATGTTTGAAAGTATTAAGGTCTACAAAAACCCTCAAGAATCAAGATGTTATAATTTTGGTCAACAACCAAACAACCGCTCTGGAGACTTCATGGCAAAACGCAAGCTTAAGCGTCAACTTACCCTCCTGCAGGTCATCATGCTCGGCACTGCTGGAACCATTGCAGCAGAAATTTTCGTCCTCACCGGTCATGTCGCCAAAATCGCCGGACCTGAATCGGTGTTAGCGCTGGCGCTAGGCGGTGTGCTCACCCTAAGTATTGCTCTAAACTATTGCGAACTCGCAACCACTTTCCCGGTTACCGGTGGAGCGATGACCTACGTGGGCGAGGCTTTTGGCAAAGGTTGGCTGATGTTTCTTGTCGGTTCGCTGGACTGCCTTTCGAGCACCTTCTATGCCGCCTTGTCCGCCGTTGGCTTCGCGATCTCGCTCTCCATTTTTATTCCTTCGCTACCTGTTATCCCGGTCGCCATCGCGGTGATCGTGATCATTGGCGCGTTGCACATCCGCGGCGTCACCAGTGCTGGCAATCTTCAGGTAGTACTGGGCGCTTTTCTATTGGCTGTTTTTGGCGTTTTCATCTTCAAAGGCTTTTTTGGTGAGGGAGGTTTCTCCATGCCAACCTTCCTTTCCGGCCGCCAGGTCTTCGATAATCAAAGCACAATCGCGCACGTTGGACGTATGCTCTCTGCCATTGCCCTTGCTTATAACGCCTATGTTGGTTTTGAGGTCATCGCCGATGATGCCGAAGAGATCACCAAACCCAGCCGCAACATCCCGGTTGGAATCCTCGTCAGCCTGTTGCTCACAACCTTGATCTATTCATCGGTCACGATGGTCACAGTCGGCACCGTACCTTTCGGGCAGTTGGCGGGTTCCGACACAGCCTTAACAGATGCCGCTTCCCGCTTCTGGCCGACCATTGGCGTGCCGATCATGGGCATCACCGGCATCATCGCCACCCTCACGTCCGTCAACTCAGCCATGCTCTCCGCCACGCGTGAAGCCTTCTCGCTCAGCCGGGATCGCGTCTGGCCGCGTCAGTTTTCGCGCCTGAGCCACTGGCGCACTCCCTGGGTGGCTGTGGTGATGGTGGTGCTCGTCAGCGCGCTTGTGGCGGCGATTGGCGTGGTGGACTTCCTGAGCTTTATCTCAAGCGCTGGCTACATGTTTGTCCTTTTCTGGGCTACGTTGGCTATGCCACGTCTGCGGAAAATGTTCCCTGACATCGAACGCCCCTTCAAGGTGCCGCTCTACCCGGTCACGGTTATTGCGGCTGCCTTAGCTGGCTTGCTCATTATTTCCTTTGCCAATCCGAGAGCCTTGCTCTTTTTGGGCATCGTGCTTGCGGTGCTTAGCGTGGCTTACTTCATCTCGAAGCAAGCTAAAGCCAGGCAGGATCTGAACGCGAGGCTCGAGTCCCAGGAAGGTGGAGGGCGCGTGCTGGTGGCTGCCAAGCGAGTGACCACCGCTCGCAACCTTGTGAACCTGGCTGCTCAACTCGTGGATCAACAGGAAGATACCGCGATCTGCCTCTTCACAGTCGTAAAGACCCCCATCAACCTCGGAGCTGCCGATGTGCCCGCGCTCGTGGAAGCCAAAAAACAGGAACAACACAAGATCCTTGAGGTGATCACCCCGATTGCCATGGAGCAAAACGTTCCTATTTATGCCAAATTGAAAGCCGCGAGTCGGGTGGAGGAAGGTATTTTCTCGGAACTGAGCCGCCATAAAGATATCAACCTGGTGATGTTGGGCTTTCCAAAGGATCATGCCAAGGTGGAATTCCCCAATAACATCATCAAGGAAGTTTTGATGATGGCTAACCGCAACGTTGCGGTGTTTCGTGACCGTGGGCTTCCCAATCCTGTTCGCCGCATCCTCGTCCCCGTCGGTAGTGGTCCAAACGCGCGGCTTGCCTTGCAGATGGCCCGCGATATCGTCCTGCCGGTTACCGACGCGGAAATCATCGCTCTCAGGCTTGTGCGAGGCGAGGTTGACGACGAACGGCTCGAGGATGAAGAACTCCAGGTGCATGAGATCGTCGAGCAGGAGTTGGGCGATATTGGAGACGTTATCAAGTTCAAAGTCCGCACCACAGAATCAGTGGCTGAAGGGATTTTGGCGGAATGCCAGGAAGGCAATTACGACCTGATGATCATTGGTGCGGCTGAGGAAGTGCTCACGCCTGACCAGATATTTGGCAGGCTCGACGATTACCTGATGGAAGTCGTGCCCTGCTCGATGCTGGTTGTTCGCCG
>CAYUGV010000035.1:8574-13380 GCA_964444335.1 uncultured Anaerolineaceae bacterium
TGGATTCCGCCCAGATCTTGCCGCCATGCGCTTCCACGATCGCGCGGGCGATCGCCAACCCCAAACCACTTTGATTGCTATCTGCATGCCGGCTTTTATCCACACGGTGAAACCGCTCAAAAATCAGTGGCAGCTCCTCCGCGGGAATGCCTTCTCCATTATCCGCGACTTTGAATAACAATGCTGTCGAGTCTGTTGCCGGTGAAACCGAAAGCCCTATTTGCCCGCCAGCCGGTGTATGCCTGATGGCGTTGGCAACCAGGTTCTCCAACACCTGCATCAATCGTCCCTCATCGCCGTTAAGAGCTGGTAATCCCTCAGCCGTACCAACCTCCAGGCGGATCCCCTTCTGCTCAGCCTGCAGACGAAAAACATCTCTGATCTTGGTCAGCAGACATGCTGGATCCACTGCCTCGCGGCTGATGATCAGTTCGCCACTGTCAGATTGCGACAGGGTGCGCAGGTCGCTCACCAGACGGTTGAGGCGGTTGATCTCGAGCCCAAGCACATCGAGCCGCTCAGGCGTCAGGTCCAGTGCGCCGTCCCTGGCTGCTTCCACGTAGCCACCAATCACCGTCAGCGGAGTGCGCAAGTCGTGGGCGATGTCCGCCGTCATTTGTTTTCGCAACCGCTCCGAATTCTCGATTTCCTGGCTCATGCGATTAAAGGATTTCCCAAGTTCGCCCAGTTCGTCGCTTGAGCGCACCTCCACCAACTGGGTGCGTTTACCCTCTGCCAGGTTATGTGAAGCGGCAGTCAGCGACTTGATCGGTCGGGTGAAGTTCCTGGATACCAGCAAACTGAGCAGCGAGACGACCAACACTGCTGCCAGCAAGATCCAGATGAGCCCTTGGTTAACCTGGTTTAAGAAGGTTTGCTCCAGTCCGGAGTAACTGATCGAGCGGGAACTGAGCAGCGTTCCAACCTGCCGACCCTCATAGAGGATGGGCACACCCGACTCGAGTTGTTGCATTGTCAGTTGGCTGCCAGTTGGATAGAGTTCCTCCAACCCCACCAGGACAACACCACTTGCGTCTGCCAGGCCGAAAGTACGCGGACCAGCCTGCGTGACCTGCTGAGTCTGATTGCCACCTTGCCCTTGTCCCTGCCCACGCCCTGCGCCATGCCCGCCCATCATTGCGCCCGTTCCTGGGGACAAGACCTGATCCACGCCATCCCAACTGCCAGTTTGGGCGTAATACGCCTCGACCAAGGTGAGTTTGGTTTGGGATTGCTGATCAAGCACATAACGCTCGAAATTCTCCGAGATCAAGGAGCGAAAAAAGAAAGCCAGCGCCAGCCCGGTCAGCAAAGACACAGCGATGAAAGCCAGCGCGAGTTTGAGAGTGATCGAAGTTTTCAAGGACGCTCCTGGTTGTTCATACGATAACCAACCCCAAAGACCGTTTCAAGGTAGCGCGGCGCGGCTGGGTCTGGTTCGATCTTGAGGCGTAGATTCCGGATGTGCACGTTCAGGGTGCTTTCCAGGCCAGTAAAACCGCTCTCATACAGGCGGTCCACCAGTTCGGTGCGGGAAAAAACTCTGCCCGGGGTTGCCATCAGGATCTCGAGCAGGTCAAACTCAAGCGCGGTCAGATTGGCTTGCTTCCCACCGATCTGAACGCTATGCGCAGCCCGGTCCATCACCAGGTCACCCACCCGCAGCAGGCTCGCTGGCTCGAAGGGCGTTTCCACCCTCCTCAATGCCGCCCGCACCCTCGCCAGCAGCTCTCGCATCCTGAAAGGCTTGATCACATAATCGTCCGCGCCCAGTTCCAATCCGAGCACGGTGTCGGTCTCTTCTTCTTTCGCACTCAAGACGATCACAGGCACCTGGTTCTCCCGGCGGAAAGCGCTCAGAAACTGGTAGCCATCCATTTTGGGCATCATGATATCCAGCAGCACCAGGTTTGGGCGCTCATGACGCGCTACGAACAACGCTTCCTGGCCATCATTTGCCGTGACGACGCGGTAGCCCTGGCTGCCAAGGTAGTCTTTCAGCAAGGTGCGCACGCTGGATTGATCATCTACAACAAGAATGGTTTCTGTCATTTCACCTCAATTATAGGGCAGAAACATAACAAATTATCATTCAGATTTGATGTAGATATGCGCAAAAACAACCCGTTCTTCGATTTCTCACCGGAGCCATTATCCGTTACAATTGACAAAAGGCAGCACGTTTCGGACGTTCTGGAGGTAAACTATGGATCCAATTACACTCATTCTGATTGCGTTGGCGGTGATCATATTAGTCATCGTTGGCATTTTACTCTACCGCACCAGCCATTTTGCCATCGAACTCCCTGAAGACTATCTGATACCATTGGAAGCAGTCAACGGAGAAGAAGTCGCCAGGCACATTGGTCTGGCAATCCAAATGAAGACCATCAGCCACGCTGACCCCGAGAAGGTTGACCCCTTGCCTTTCGAAGGCTTGCGCAACCTTTTGCAGGTGTTGTATCCCCAGGTGGAAGATCACCTGACCCGCGAGGTCATCAACGGTGGCGCGCTGCTCTACACCTGGCAGGGTACGGATCCTGACCTCGAGCCCATTGCGCTCGCCGCTCACCAGGACGTTGTGCCAGCCAACGAGGCCCCCGATTCCGGCTGGTCGTACCCGCCCTTTGCCGGTGAGATTGCCGATGGCTACGTTTGGGGGCGCGGCGCCCTGGACTGCAAGGGATCACTGATCAGCATCATGGAAGCGGTTAACAACCTGATCCGCGATGGTTTTAAGCCCCAACGCACAGTTTACCTGCTCTTTGGGCACGACGAAGAATGCAGTGGTTCACGCGGCGCGGTGGAGCTTGCCAGCGTCCTCGACGCGCGTGGCGTCAGGCTGGCTCTCCTGCTTGACGAAGGTGGTTCGATCACAAGAGGCACACTGCCAGGCGTTGACTCGCCAGTTGCCATGATTGGCGTAACTGAAAAAGGCCATCTCTCACTGAAACTCAAAGCCACCACCCAGGCAGGGCATGCTTCCACTCCCCCGAATCAGACTGCTATCGGTGCGCTCAGCCTGGCGATCGCTACGCTTGAAAACAACCCATTCCCCCAGCATTTGGACATGGTTGAGTTCATGATGAGTTTTGTTGGCAACGAATTACCCTTCATGGATCGCCTCATGCTAGCCAACACCTGGCTGTTTGGAGGTGCTGTGAAGCGCAAAATGAGTGCGAACCCGATCACAGATGCTAACACCCGCACCACCATCGCCCCCACCATTATCCGAGCCGGCAGCGCCGAAAACGTTTTGCCTGCCACAGCAGAGGGGCTGATCAACTTGCGGATCTTCCCGGGTGAAACCGTTCGCGAGACTTATGAACGGATCTATGACCTTGTGGCAGACAAAACCCTCGAGGTCCTTCCCGCCCACGGTGAGACCCTTGAAGGCGACCACACCTGGGAACCAACTGAGATCTCGAACATCGACTCACCCCAATTCCGTCTTCTTTCACGCTTGGCGCGTTCAGCTTATCCCCAGGCTCTTGTTGCGCCATTCATGATGAACGGCGCTACTGACGCGCGCCATTATGCCGACCTCTCCCATTACATCTTCCGCTTCTCACCCATGGTACTCAGCCAGGAGGACCAGGAAACGGTTCACGGCGTGAATGAACGCTTGTCCTTTGAGAATGCTGCCCGCATGGTGGGCTTTATGCAGGCTCTGATCCGTGGAGCCAGCGACATGGATTTCCTGGGTAGCGAAGCCCAAGCCGATGAGGACGAGGAGGAAGAAGAAGCGGAAGAGGAGATCGCCCTCCGACGGATGGAAGAACCGCTTCCGACCAAACCGCTGCGAAAAGTCAAATTGGATGACGACGATGTGCGCGAGCTCGAACCGCTGCCAGAGGATGACGCGCCATTGAATACCAAGCCTCTCGCCAAGTCCGATCCGGAAGATTGATCTGGCATCTTAAAAAACGGAAAATTAGGAGTATGACCTCACAAAAGCCTGCCCTCCCGCTTGATCGGGCGCGCGTTCGCGCGCTCTTGTTTGATGTGGATGGCACCCTGTCCGACAGCGATGACCACATGGTCAGCAGGTTTGCTGGAAAACTTAGTTTTCTCGACGGTTTGTTCAAGCAGGGATCTTCGAATCGCGTGGCACGCTCGTTCGTGCATTTTGCTGAAAGTCCAGGAAACTGGCTGCTCGAATTGGCTGATCGTTTGAACCTGGACCCGCACTTGGCTGCGTTCCTGGATCGGCGGGCGAACCAAAAAGAAGCCGAACTGGAAAACTTTCCTGCCATCACTGGCATCCTGCCCATGCTAACGGCTCTACGCGGGCGGTTTCCTCTCGCTATTGTGTCGGCACGGAACGAGGTCACAACCCACCATTTCTTACGCCTCAACCAACTTGAGGACTTCTTCCCGGTGGTGGTCACGTCGCAGACGTGCCGGCGCAGCAAACCATTTGCCGATCCCCTGCTTTACGCCGCGAGTCAGCTTACCATCTCGATCGAAAATTGCCTGATGATTGGCGATACTGTCACAGATGTACGGGCTGCCAAAGCTGCTGGCGCGCAGTCGCTCTCCGTTCTCTGCGGTTTTGGCTTGGAGAAAGAGTTGCGTCGAGCAGGCACGCAGGAAATTCTGGCAAGCACCAGCGAACTTGCTACCTACCTAACCTCAACCCCCTTGTAAGGTTCTTACTCCCTTACTCCTTTTTGAACGGTGATTATTTACCGGTCTAGGGCAGACACAGCCCTGTAAAGGTAATGCCTAAGGGTTTGCTCATATGCCATCAATTACCATGAAACCGTCGTAGGGAACAGGCCTGCCTGTTCCTCAATTACATGG
>CAYUGV010000036.1:0-1868 GCA_964444335.1 uncultured Anaerolineaceae bacterium
ACGCTGGAAAGCGAACCAGTCACCGTCACGATTACGGTTGGGCTTGTCAACGACTGGGTCGTTGCGAACGATGACGAGTATGAGACTATGGCTGGTGTAACGCTCGAAATTGCGGCACCTGGCGTTTTGGTCAACGACGTGCTGCTGGATCCCAACGAAACCGTGACGCTGGAAGTGCTCGTCCAACCCGCTGGTGGAACGGTCACACTCAACAACGACGGCTCATTCACCTATGTGCCAAACGCCGGCTTCTTCGGTGTGGACACGTTCGAATACCAACTTAACTCGATGGTGATGTTGAACGGTGAGTTCAGCGACACGGCTATTGTGACCATCAAGGTTACGCCAAGGCAGATCTTCCTGCCGCTGATCCTGCGATAACAATTCGATAGTTTTTAGACTGCAGCGCCCCGGAATCCGGTGCGCTGCTTTTTTTCTTCGGAAGTTTGAACAGCATTAATTGGTTTTAACTTCATAATAAAAACCTGCTCGGAATCCAAGACCCCATATTATATAGAGCACAAAACGGCGATCTGACGTTGGAGAGCGGTATAATTCTGCTTGCTTAACTGGAGCAGATATGATTAAAACACAAGCTTTGAGTAAAACTTTCCAAATTGGCAAAAAACATGATGTAGACCTGAAAGCCGTAGACGCGCTGACGCTGGAAGTGCACGAAGGCGAGGTTTTTGGATTCCTGGGCCCTAACGGCGCCGGCAAGACGACCACCGTGCGCATGCTCACCAGCCTGATCCGCCCCACCAGCGGCACCGCCCAGGTGGCTGGCTACCAGGTGGGCGTGGACGACGTCAAGATCCGCCGTAATGTTGGTCTGTTAACCGAGTCGCCGGGGATGTATGAACGTCTCAGCGCCGAAAAGAACCTGCGCATCTTTGCCGAACTTTACGACGTGCCAGACGTGAACAAAAGCGTTAACAAGTACCTCAGCCTGTTCGGGCTATGGGACAGGCGCATGGATGCCGTGGGCAGCTTTTCCAAAGGCATGCGCCAAAAACTTGCTGTCGCGCGCGCCCTGGTGCACGAGCCCCAGGTGCTCTTCTTTGATGAACCCACCACAGGGCTCGATCCGGAAGCGGCGCTCATCGTGCGCGATTTCATCCTTGATTTTAAAAAAGAAGGTCGCACCATCTTCATGACCACCCACAACCTGGACGAAGCTGAAAAGCTCTGCGACCGGGTTGGAATCTTCAAGCAATCCCTGCTTGCGCTCGACAGCCCCGCCGACCTGCGTCAGAAAATGTTTGGTCGAAAGGTGGTCTTCCACATGGCTGGAGTGAACCCGCAGTGGGCTGCACTGGTTGGCGCGCTGGAAAACGTGAGTAATGTGGAACAGCTTGAGAACAAACTGGTCGTGGCAATGAAAGAGCCAGAAAAGACCAACCCCATCATCACCAGGCTGCTGGTGGACCAGGGGGCGGATATCCAGTTCATCGGCGAGGTGCGTCAATCGCTTGAACAGATCTATCTCGAAATGCTGCACGGTGAGAGTGAAGCGAGGCAGGCATGAAACACATCCGCACGATCATAAATAAAGAATGGGCTGAAGTTTTCAAGAACAAAATGGTGCTCTCAGTGGTTCTGATCATGCCGATTCTGTTCGCGCTTTTACCGCTGGTGATGCTGGGGGTTTCCTCCAACACGACCGCGCTGAACATTAGCCCGGAAGAAGCGGGGTTACCACCGGAGCTTACCAGCAGCATCTGCAGCGGCATGAATGCTGGGGAGTGCACACAGGTTTATTTGCTCAGCCAATTCATGCTCTTTTTTGTCATGATGCCGCTGATCATCCCGACCACGATTGCTGCCTATAGTATTGTAGGTGAGAAGACCACCCGCAGCCTCGAACC
>CAYUGV010000036.1:1968-3049 GCA_964444335.1 uncultured Anaerolineaceae bacterium
TTCGTTTCCTCGCGTGTTAACGACCCGCGCGTGGCTGAGCAGATCTCGAGCGTGATGATCGTGCCATTTATGGGTGTATTTATGCTCTCCTCCTTCGGCATCATCGCTCTGAACCTAAAGTCAATGGTCCTTGCTGTGATCGTTTGCGCCTTCCTTGCTGGCGGGCTTTTGTACCTGGGCACGCTGATCTTTGACCGGGAAAATATTCTGACTAAGTGGAAGTAAAGGATCGACATGAAAAAACGAGTTTTTCTGGTTCTAATTCTGGCGATGGTGTTTGCTCTCAGTTACAGTGCGGCCATGGCACAAGACTCTCCATTTGGCTTGCGCATCATGCGGGATTGGGGTTATGGCAACGGGGTAGACATCAACGGACGCATGAGCCTTTCCATAAAAGGAGAGCAGGCTCAAATCCAGCAGGTGACTTTCTTCATGGATGGCGAGATGATGGCTACGGTCTCGACTGATCCTTTTAAGTTGCAGTTCGACACTAACAATTACGATCCCGGCGTTCATAAGATGACTGCTGATGTCAAAACAACTTCCGGCGAGACCTATTCCACCAACACTTTGGTTGCTAATTTCGTGGAAAAAGGCGTCGCCAGTGATTCCATGCTCAAGATCCTGATGCTGGTGGGCGGGATCGCAGTGGTAAGTATTGGTATCCAACTCTTTGTGCAAAAGAACACCAACAAAAACACCAAGTTCGACGAGAGTGGGCGCGTACAATATGGCGTTTGGGGCGGCGCGGTTTGCCCTAAATGCGGGCAGCCTTTCAATCGCTCGTTTTTTGGGATCAACCTCGTCGGCGTCCGCCTGGAACGTTGTCCGCATTGCGGTAAGTTCGTGCCAACCAGGCGCGCTACTCCAGAGCAGCTTGATGCCGCTGAACGCAGATTCCGCGCTGTACCAGACGAGCAGCCGCCAGCTAAATCCGATCAAGAGAAAAAGCAAGAAAGCTACAACGACAGCAAATACACGGATCTGTAGAACGTAAGTAGTGAGGAAGGTTTCAAGCCGCCATCCCTGTCATTCTGAGCCTCTCTTGCGAAGAATCTTGTTATTTACAAACAGATCCTTC
>CAYUGV010000036.1:3149-8911 GCA_964444335.1 uncultured Anaerolineaceae bacterium
TGCCAAGCGTGGTACAATCGCATTACAAAAACAAGCTAAGTTGGAGGTTGCATGGAAGAACAAGTTTCTGGTTTCGCGGTCAAAAAAGGACTCGCGGAAATGCTTAAGGGGGGTGTGATCATGGATGTGGTCACGCCTGATCAGGCAAAGATTGCTGAAGATGCTGGAGCGGTTGCGGTGATGGCGCTGGAACGCGTTCCCGCTGATATCCGCGCGGATGGCGGCATTGCCCGTATGAGTGACCCAGAACTCGTCCTGAAGATTATGGAAGCGGTCAGCATTCCGGTCATGGCTAAGTGCCGGATCGGTCATTTTGTGGAAGCTCAAATCCTTGAATCGCTCGGCGTGGACTACATCGACGAATCCGAGGTACTCACCCCGGCAGATGAAGCCTACCACATCAACAAGCACGATTTTAAAGTGCCTTTTGTCTGCGGCTGCCGCAATTTGGGCGAAGCCCTTCGCCGGATTGGCGAAGGCGCGGCAATGATGCGCACCAAGGGCGAGCCTGGCACAGGCGATGTGGTGGAAGCAGTCCGCCACGCCCGCGCTGTTTATTCCGAGATCCGCCGGCTTACAGCTCTGCCGGAAGAAGAAGTGATGACCTTTGCCAAGAACATCCAGGCGCCCTACGAACTCTGCTTGCAGGTGCGCGACCTGGGCGCTCTGCCCGTGGTCAACTTTGCCGCGGGCGGTATTGCCACCCCTGCTGACGCAGCCCTGATGATGCAGCTCGGCGTGGACGGCATTTTTGTCGGTTCTGGCATTTTCAAGTCTGGCGACCCCTCCAAGCGTGCCCAGGCAATCGTCAAAGCCACCACCCACTACAACGAGCCGAAGATCCTGGCTGAAGTCAGCCGTAACCTTGGCGAGGCAATGGTTGGGCGCTCGGCAGTCAACTTGCCCGACGCGGAAAAGATGGCCGGACGCGGCTGGTAGAGGATTTTAAGCCGATGAGAATTGGCGTATTAGCCCTGCAGGGCGATTTTCGTGAACATCGCATCAGCCTCGAGAAACTCGGGGCCGATGTAACAGAAGTGCGCCTGCCGGAGCACTTGGAAGGCTTGCAGGGTTTGATCATTCCCGGCGGTGAATCGACTGCCATTGGGAAACTGATGGTGGCATATGATCTCCTGGAGCCCATTCGCGCCTTTGGAAGAACCCAGGCGATCTGGGGCACCTGCGCCGGCGCGATCCTGCTTGCCAAAGAAATTGGGCGCGATCAACCTCTGCTTGGTCTGATGGATATGGAGATCAAGCGCAACGCTTTTGGGCGGCAGATTGACTCCTTTGAAATCGAGATCACGGTGCCCTTCCTGCAATCCCCTGAAGTACCCTACCACCTCACCTTCATCCGCGGACCGATCATTACGCGGGTTTGGGGCGAAGCCCAGACTACACTGAGCCTGCCAGCTGGGCGCGCGATTGCCGCCCAGCAGGGGAAGCTCTTTGCGACTTCATTCCACCCTGAGCTCACCAACGATCTGCGTTTTCATCAGTACTTCCTGGAGTTGGCAAAATCGGAATTCACAGGCTAAACCCCAAAGACCTTTCGGTCGTCTTGCGTCGGACCGACTTGCTGCAGAGCCTTGATACGCTGCGTCTGGTCACGCGGGGAGAGCCATTCAATCTACGAAACCTGGTACACAGCATCTCTCCACCCGTGGAGCAGTATGTTGCCTATTGCGATAACGATCCTGAGCGCCCATGCTACGCCCAGGTTATCAGCAGAGTGGATGAAACCCAGGGTCAGTTGACCTTTCTGGGAGCACTTGACGATGCAGACCAAACCGACATTGCTTGCCTGCTAGAAAACCTGGTCGCTGCTGCTGGCAAGTGGGGCACCCACTACATCACCTGCGACTTGCCCACCGATTCCCCGCATATCACCGGTTTTAAGAAAGCCGGCTTCCTGACATGGGCGAACCAGAGCGTTTTCCGCCTTGCGCCATCTGCTACAGATGAGGGAAATCCGAAATACGCCTGGCGCACCTGGAATGCCAATGATATGCGCGCCATGACCTGCCTCTACCACGGTGTCGTTCCCGGGTTGTTTCAGCCGATTGAGCCTCTCACACGCAAAGCGGCGCTTGGACTGGTGCTCTATCACTCTGAAGGTGAACTCCTCGGATTTGCTGACCTGGATTACGGCCCTAAAGGTGTGTGGGTGCAGCCGGTTCTTTCACCAGAAGCCAATGACCCCCAGATCCTCTCCGACCTTCTGAAAACGATCCCTGACCTCTACGACCGTCCGGTGTTCCTGGCAGCGCGCTCCTATCAGCCCTGGCTGGCCTCGCTCGCGGCGCAACTCCCCGGAGAACTCCAGGGAACCCAGTTTTTGCTGGTGCGCTACCTCGTGCGGCAATTAAAGGTGGCTGAACCGCAAGCTTTCGCGCTCTACGAAAGAGCGAATGTTGAACGCGGTTTACCTGTCAGTCAAATTCGTCAAAAGCCAGAATAAAGATGCGAACAAAAATGGGTCCAGTAGGATCCACCCGATTGTTTGACCGTATCGCCCCGATTTATGGGCGCAGTTTTCAGCTCCAATACCGACTTTACCTCGAAATATATCGACGAAAGACAGTCAAAGATATCCTGGCGGGCTGCCATTGCATTCTTGATGTGGGGTGCGGCACGGGAGCCATGGCCAGTGCCCTGCGCGACAGAGGATACGAGGTTGCCGGGGTAGATGCGTCTCTTGGTATGTTGCGCCAGGCAAAAAAACTGGTAAGCGCCGATGAAACATCCTGCGTGCTTTCAGATGTCCACGGCGGTCTGCCATTCCTGCCAAAGGGATTCGACGTTTGCCTGGCGTCTTACGTTGCACACGGCTTGAAACCAAACGAGCGGCAGTCACTTTATTCGGAAATGCGCCGGCTGGCAGGAAAAATCGTGATCATTCATGACTACAACGACAAACGCTCTCTCATCACCAGCGTCCTTGAATGGGGCGAGGGCGGAGATTATTTCAATTTCATCAAGGTTGTTCAGGGTGAAATTCGCGAGTTCTTCGGGAACTTAGAGGTCATAACAATCAAACCACGCGCAGCTTTGTACATTTGCCGGGTTTAGGGTTTGGGGGCAGGCTTATTCGTCCCGCCTGATCCAGGTGTATTCCTTGTCGCTGGTTCCGACGTACACCGTTTTGCCATCCCTCACCAGCCAACCGGCGTAAGCGCCCTCCCCGGCTACCGCCAGCCAGCCATCCATCACAAAAGGAACAGCCCCACTTGCGCCAATCCACTCGCCATTGTATTTGCGGGTGATGTGCAGATGCGTTCCTGAGCTGAAGCCGCCTTCGCAGGAGGGATAGCCGAGCGGATCGTTGGTGTTCACCCAGCTTCCAATTGAAACTCTGCCATTGCGCGCAAGGTGCATGTAAACAATCACCCATCCAGTGCCTTCGTTACCATCCCCATCCAAATCCACCGCAACGGCGCCGCGCAAACTGCGCACCACCAACCCTGGCGCTGAAGCGGTCGCGTAGACGTTTGAGACCGTGCAGCCAGGCAGGTCGTCCCGCGGAGCAAAGTCGATCGCTCCCCGCGGTGTGCCCAACTGCCAGGTAATATGCGGACCGGAAGTGAGCGCCCAGGTGAGACCGGGCTGAAAAGGCAGGGTCAAGGTAGGCTGAGCCAACCCCGCTGGTATCACTTCTTCGCCTTCCAAAGCCAGTTGTGTTGGATCTCCAAACATCTGGCGGTAAAGCGCCAGGAAGCCATTCTCTCCATAAAGGTGGGGGTAAAACTCGGCGGGCGGATAGAACCCCGCAAACAGGTATTGGACAGCCACGCTGCCAGCGTTCAGTTCCGGGTGGATGGCTGCCCGGCTTTCATCTTTAAAGATCAGGCTTTGCAAGCCGCCTTCACGCCAACCATAATAGCCGCGGGCAAGTTCGCGAGCTGCCACCTGTAGTTCTTCATAAAGACCCTCCACCCCCACTGCTTCATAATTCAAAGGAGACAGATCTTCCTCTGCGCCTTCCGGCCAGGCGTAGACCCAACCGGACTGGAATTCGAGCACTGCCAGCAGCAACCGCGGGTCGGTGGAGGTTTCCAATGCCACCAACGCGACGATCTCCGGCCCGGTGAAGCGGCCCTCAAACAGGTATTCTGAGTAATGGTCCAGGTAACCACCCGCGCGGGAACTGATACCCAAAACATCCACGTTTTTCGCGTTGCGCCCATACACCACCAGGCTATCCGCCAGGACGGGTTGGCGATAAGGAGCGTAGAACTGCGCGTCTGGCACAAACAGCGGGATGCCTGCAGCCAGAAAACCACTAAGAGCCGCTTGAGTCGGGTTCTGAATTCGCGAAGTGGCGGTGCGGAAGTGTTTGGCGATAATCTCGAGCGTGTCACCGGACTGGCTGTAGGTGAGCGTCATCCCCGCAGGCACCTGCCCGGTATATGGAGAAGTTGGTGTGCTGGTTTTTATGGGTAAGGACGTTGGAATCACATAGGTAGGCGTTTCAGGTGTGGACACACCTGGTATGATTGGCGTCGATTGGGGAGCAGCAGGAGTACCACCCGGACCAGGGCTGGGGTAAAGCATGGCTGCCGCCGTTTGGCGCGCGGCAGCCATCGTGGCGGTGGCCGCAATCAGGTTTTCAGACCGTCCCGGGTAATTGCATGCCAGCAGTATCAGCAGCATGCTGAAAGAAAAGACAAGTTGCAGCTTTTTTGAGGTTGGGGACTTAGCTTTCGGGTTGGATGCGGAACTCATAGATCCCATCGCGATATTCCCAGGTTCGCCCACAGCCAGGGCAATTCTGGCTGGAGCCAGCCTCAGGCAGGGGGTGACCGCAGATCGGGCAGCGGAAGAACTCGTTCTCCCCCGGGATCGGAGAGCTGCCATGAGCAATGGTGCGTGAGAAAACGCTGGGTGTAAATTGCGCCCGTGCACCCAGGGCTTGAAGAGCGCTATCCATTTTTACCAGTCGGTCATGCGGCACGTGGTTCTTGAACCAGTTTGCGCGGAAGGACGAAACTGCCAGCTGCTTCTGCAGCGTAAAGCCGGTTTCTTTCAGCAGCCTGCGGATCTCTTTGGGGTGGAAATTGAAATTGAGCTCCACGAATTCGACCTGGTCGTGGTCGAATGGATTCCAAGTTTGTTTCCCTGCCAGGAAACGCGCGATTGCCTTGAGGTTGCGCTTGTTGGCAAACTCCAGGATGAAGACCGCGTTCTCCGCCAGCACGCTGCGAACATTTTCCAGCGCCAGTTTGGGATCCGCCATATGGTGCAGGGTGCGGATCATGGTGGCGCCATCAAATAGCCCTTCCACGAACGGCAACTTGTAGATATCCGCCGCCACGTAAACATAGCGTTGGTTGTTGCCAAGGCGCTCGCGGGCTTGAACCAGTTGGGTGCGCGAGTAATCCAAGAGCACCACCCGCTGCCAGTCGGCATAACGCGGCGTGTTGCGGCCAGCCCCGGCACCAAGTTCCAGCATCAGTTTTCCGGGCTGGTTTAGCAGGCGTTTCAGGGCAACGGCTTCCACGGCGTCTTCATAACGGCGGGTGCCGGTTTCCCAAAAGGAATCCTGGTAGTCTGAGCCTTCGTAGGAACAGACAGGTGGCGTGGTGGGGTGCGTGTTTTGATCCATAATTTGCAAAGCGCCTGGGCAGGATAACCGGCAACACCCGAAGAAACCTCCTTACCGCTGCTTCCTCTCGGACCTGACGGGGTTCGCAGGGCTCCGCCGCGCCGGTCCCGCCCAGACGCGCGTTAAGGATAATCTACGCCGGGGGGATTGTCAATCA
>CAYUGV010000036.1:9011-11392 GCA_964444335.1 uncultured Anaerolineaceae bacterium
CGCGCGCTGCTGACGTGGGAACGGGCTGGGGCTGTATTTTCCATTTCTATCCGGCGAATATCCCCAAGCGTTTCCATTAACCGCGTTTCGAGCTCGGGCGTAAAGTCCACCTTGAAATCCTTCTCGGGGTAATGCAGCAAGCCATATTCGGGGGTTTGGCCATAATTGCTTTGAATGAGCAGCCCATAGGCCATCAACTGTAGCAGGTGGGAGTCGTAGGGAATTTCGGGAGTGTGTCCGGTTTTGACTTCCACCGGGATCAGGCTGCCTTGCCTGGTTTTCATCACGTAATCCGGCTTGCCCACCAACCCAAGCTGATGGTCCACCAGGGTCTGCGGAACACTCTGCCAGAGGTCGGTGTCGGCATAGATCACCTGCGCTTCCGGCAACCGGCTTTTCTTGCGTTCGCGCAAGCTGAGCAAGAGCAGGGCGACCGCCAGGGCGAACAGCAGCAAAACCAGCCACCACAAATCGCTCATTTCAGGATCCAAATCGCCAGGAAAATCGCGACAACAAGCACCGCCAGCGCCAGCCACTTATAGAAAACCGCGAGTTTTACCCCGCGGTTATGTTCTCTGTGCTCATGGCTGCCGGCGTCCATGGCCCCCTGGTTTTCCGAGGGCATCCCTTGCTGCTGGTACCACCAGGCACGCTGGCAATAGTTGAAGCTTCCCAGTTCCGAAGCGCGCACTTTGCGCATCAGGCTTGTTTGCCCTCCAATAGTCCGGAAAGTCGGTCCAGCTTGCTCTCGAGCTCGTTCTGCCGGAAAGACACGGTGATGTCCGCCCGGGTGCGTTCGATGATGCCGCGCGCCAGGTCGGTTCGGCGGCGCAGACCGTCGGTGATGGCATCGGGATAGTCCATCGTGACCAATTGGGTGAAGACGTCATCCATCATCGCCAGCAACCGTTCCACCTCAGCGCTGTAGCCCGGGCGCAGCAGGTCCAAACAGCGCCGGCGCAGCTCGCCCAGGGTCTCGGTGAGCCCATTCAGGTAGGCTGGCGGCTCCGCGTCCAGTTCCTGCGGCGTGGGCAAGGCTTCGCCCTTGATCATCGCCACTGTCAGGCAGGCTTCGCAGTACTCCTTTATGGCGTCCTGGGTGTAACCCGCAAAAAACAGGTCGGGGTGCTCAACGCGGAGCGTGTTCGTCAGGGCTTGCGCCAGCTCACGTCCCAGTGCAATCTCAGCTTGTGCCTCAGCTTGGTCCTCGCGGTGGATCGCACGGATTGCCAGGGAGGCATGGCGCGTCAGTTCACGCGCCTGTTTGAGGGCTTCGTCGCGCAGGGCGGTTTTTTGGTCAAACCCGCGCCGAATTTGGTCGCAAATCAAATCGAGTTGGTCGGTCATTTCGTCTCTTCGGGTGGATTCGGAACGCCCTTATCGCGGAAAAGCTCATCCGCCAATGTGTGCCCGCGCGGGATGCGGATCTCACCAAAATTGGCTTCGTAGCGGGCGATGTTCTCGTTGATTGCCCTCTGGAAGAGCTTCATCGTCAGCGGCGAGAGGATCAGCCGGGTGTTGAGCTTGAGGCTCGCCAATCCCGGCATCATCGTGGCAAAGTCGAGGATGAACTCGTGGGGAGTATGGGTGATGTAGGCGGTGTTGATATACCGCGGTTCGAGGTCATCCGGGACTAAAAACGGTATTTTTTGAGGCTCGGGCATGGTTAGAACGGGATATCGTCGTCGTCAACCGTATCGCCGGCTTCAGGATTGCTTTCACCTCGGGCGGAAAGGAAGCGAACGTTGTCTGCGGAGACTTCATAGCTGCTGCCCCAACTGCCGTCTTTCTTCTGAAAAACCTGGGGAGCACCTGTGTTGGCATCCGGGCGCAAGCGGCCTTCCACTAGGACTTTTGAGCCCTTGGTCAGGTATTGGTTGCAGCTTTCAGCCTGTTTTCCCCAAACGGAAACGCGGAACCAGGTGGTCTCGTCTTTTTCGTTATAACGGCGGCTGGTTGCCACGGAAAAACTGGTGACAGCCTTGCCGTCGGGGGTATAGCGCATCTCTGGGTCTCTGCCAAGATTGCCTATGATGATTAGTTTCTGGTACATGGGAATTCCTTTCGTGTGTCATTGTGTGAGTTATGTGTGCGTGCAATGTACATTTAATTTTACTTCATTCTAACGCAGTCTCATCCAAACACATCCTACATCAACTCGATTTTAATTAATGCGGGCGAGCTAGTTGGGTGAGTCGATTCTTGTTCTATATCCCCTCCTCAGCGTGGTTGGTAGTTCAGCCTTCCAGGTTTTGCTTGGACTTTCCGGAACCGAGTTCCATGGAGCGCTGGTAGGCAGCCCAGATGGCGCGCGAAATGGCGGTGCGGAAGCCGGCTTTTTCGAGGTAATACAGCGCTTCGGCAGAAGTGCCGCCGGGTGA
>CAYUGV010000036.1:11492-13107 GCA_964444335.1 uncultured Anaerolineaceae bacterium
AGTGCAGTCTCTTTGAGTGCAGGGCGGATTACCCTGGCTGCCTGGTTCAGACGCTGCGGCTTGACCGCCAGGATGACTACGTCGGCCGACTGGGCAGCTTCAGCGTTATCCAGGGTGGTGCCCACAGAGAGTTCCTGTGCCAGTTCGGTCAATCTGTCCGCATTTGGACCAGCCAGAGTGAGCCTCTCAGGGGAAACGCCAGCATTGATAAGGCTGTAGGCAATCGTCCTGCCCATCACGCCCGGGCCAATTATCGCAAATGTACAGTTTTCTATCATGAGGAACTCCCGCGGTTGGTTTACATTATTATAGCCTTGAAAGCTTGAGGAGGGCGTTCTTGCTGAACCTGCCAGTGTGATACACACCTTTTCTGGGGTATGATAGACACAGTCCTTTCACGATCGGAGATGCCTATGTGCGACACAATCGGATTGATCACTTCGGGGAAAGCGTTTTTTGCAAAGAACAGCGACCGGTCCCCTAACGAGCCTCAGGTTGCCGAAGTTTACCCTGCTGCAGATCACCCCTCTGGCGGAATGTTGAAAACAACCTATATCAGCATCAAACAAACCGAGCACACCCACGCTTTGCTGTTATCGCGTCCGACCTGGCTGTGGGGCGGTGAGATGGGTGTGAACGAATTCGGCGTGTGTATTGGTAATGAAGCCGTTTTTACCAAGGGTAAATACGCTAAAACCGGTCTGACTGGCATGGATCTACTGCGGCTCGGTCTGGAACGCGGTGGTAGTGCCCTGGAAGCCCGTGATGTGATCATCAAACTTTTGGAAGAGCACGGGCAGGGCGGGAACTGCGGGTTTGATCATACCTTCTTTTACGACAATTCCTTCCTGATCATGGACAGTAAAAACATTTTTGTGCTCGAGACCGCGGGACGTGAGTGGGTTTACAAGCAAATGGACCAGGTGAGTATCTCCAACCGCCTGACAATCGGAGTGGATGGGGACGAGTACAGCCGGGGACAAGTCATTGATTTTAAGAAAACTTACCTGGAGCCGCTATATTCTCACTTTTCGGGTTCCGCGGATCGGCTTGAACAAACAAGTAAATGCCTGGCGAATATCCATGGCGTAATAGATCTGGAAAAATCGTTGCGGATGCACCGCGTGGACGTAGAAAATCCGCTGGTGCAGGGCAGCGTTGCCAGCCCCTGCATGCACGCCGGGGGGATGGTGGGCGACCACACCACAGCCAGCATGATCGTTGAACTTGGCGAACGACCCCTGGTCTGGTTAACTGGCTGTTCCACCCCCTGCATTTCCCTGTTCAAACCCTGGTTGTTTGGTACTAAACCTGTAACCCCCGTTTTTGCCGCTGGGGACCGAAACGCTGAGAACTATTGGCTACAGCACGAAGCGTTCCACCGCCAGGCTATTGGTCGAACCCTGCCGAAAGAATTCTACCTGGAGCGCGATAGTATCGAAGCAGCCTGGCTGAAAGAAGCTGAAAATTCCAGTGGACAAAGCTTAACGGAACTAAGCAGTCGTGCAGCAACGGAAGAAACACCCTTCTATGAGCGATGGGGCAGCCGGCTGAACTCATTGCCACTCGGTGGAAAGCGCAGTTTTCGCAGATATTGGAAACGAAAAAACGCCGC
>CAYUGV010000037.1:0-1418 GCA_964444335.1 uncultured Anaerolineaceae bacterium
TTCGGGCAACATGCTTGGTCCAGCTGAGAAATTGTAGATACGGTCGTACTTCATAATAAACGCTCTCTCCTTTAGTCTAGGTCGGTTTCCGTTGTCTGTCTTTTCCCTCTCCGAGGGACTTGTTTCTCTGCTCAAATCTTAACCTCCAACAGGGTAAAGGTCAAGCACTTTCAACCTGTGTGGGCTTCAAAAGCAAAGAAATCCGCGACGTTTTATAATGGGCACATGGCAAAGAAAGTCACTGGGCGAAAAAGGGTCTGGCAATTGCTTGAAACGGTCGGCAGAGGGGATGCCGGCGAGGTTTTACGCGTGCAGGCTGAACTCGGCAGAGAGCAGGGCGTCATGAAACGCCCGGTTCAAAACGTCTCTGGTGGCACGATTGTGCGCCAGGCCAGACAGATCGAAAATGAGGGTCGGGTGCTCGCCCTGCTGGATGGCATGGATGTGGAGCGGCATGGCCGAAGGGTCCACACTCCCCTGTTGATGGACCAAAGTATCGAGGGCACATCTTCTTCAGCGAACCTGTTCATCATCAGCGAAGAAGTTTCCGGGGTGTCCGTCTCGGAACTTTTACGGCGCAAGATGCAAGGGGGTTCACCCATCTCCCAGGTGATCGTGCTCAAGGTACTGGCAGCTTCATTTCAACTGCTGCAAAAGGTCCACGAAAAGGGAGTGATCTGGAATGATGTCAAGATGGATCACATTTTCTGGGATGCCGAAGTCAACACCCTTTCTTTTATCGACTGGGGCAATAGCCTGTATCTGAATAGCGAAAGTTCAGATGAAAAGGCAAGCCCGTTGCTGGACTACCGGCAATTGCTCGAAGAAGGTCGGGCCTTGATGGAGCAGACCTCTCCTGAGCTGATTTCCGACATCGGTTGGCCATTAAGCGCTAGCAACCTGAACGACCAGGAGATCAACCACCTGCAGATGCGGGTGGAGTACATGGAAACCTACCTTTCGATGCGGATCATCGAATACAAACTGCTTTTCAGCCGCTATCTAAAAAGCCTGGATTCCCTGGAGGGATTGAGGCACACTCTGGACCTGATGCGCGCGCTGCAGCAGCTCGGAGTGGAGGTTGACACTGCCGATCTACTGGCAGCCAGCCAAGGCTACCTGCTCGGTCTTTTGGACCGCGGAGAAGACAAACTGGCCCTTGAAGCTTTCCAAGTAATCGAAGCAGACCTGAGCAACGATCTCTCTCCGAACTGGCAACTTGCTGGATATCTGCTCGAACATTTTGGCGAGAACGATCCAGTCTTGCTGGCTAAGTTGCTGCATGCAGTCTTCGAAAACAACTGGACTGACGCAGCGTGGATTTATAGAGAGCGTTTTTTGGTAAAACAAACACCTCTCTACAGCGATACTGTTATAAATTCTATGCGCAATTTGCAGTTAAATTTAAAGCCTTACCC
>CAYUGV010000037.1:1518-4194 GCA_964444335.1 uncultured Anaerolineaceae bacterium
GACCTTCAGACCTCCCTGCTGGCAGCAATGTCGCGCATCCGGGAGATCTACCGTGCCTGGGCGGAGAGCGACCTGCCCACTGCCCGCAAGCAAACCCGGGAGCTGTTTCTGCTCGAACCAAGCCTGGGTTATCTGCCGGAACTTGAAGCTGACTTCGCCAGGATGATCGACTGGTTGGAGGCTCTGAACCAGGGTCCCGCTGAAAATCAACCGGTAAACAGGTTCGCCGTAGAGTTATTATCGTCGCTTCCTCCCCTGGCTGATCGACTCAACGAGGTCCCCTGGCTGACCTCGCTGCTGCATGCCCTGAGCATCATGAAGGACGCGCAAGCCATCGATACCCTGCGTGAAGAAGCCCGCCTCGGGCAATGGCCAATGAAATGGCTGGACTTGCAATCGCTGCATCTCGAGATCTCAGAGTCAGTTCGGGATTCAATTCGCCTGGATGCATCTCAGTTAGCCTGCCTGGCGGAGTATCACCAAGCCCTGAAAGCATCTTTGATGCCTTCTTCAGCCTTGAAGAAGATCCGCCAATCTCTGCCCGCATTCCACCAGTCCTATTCAGACCTGGCATCGGCGTTTGCGACGCTTTTTTCCCAACTCCATGGCGAGGCTCCCCTGCCGACCATTGATCTATTCCCCCAGGAAGACCGGGAACAAGTTGAACAAGTGCTCGAAATGCTTGAAACTGTCCGCGAATGGAAAGCGCATATCCAATCCAGCAGTCCGGCTAAATACAGCTTTCCCGCAGCCTTATTGCGCCAATGGGACGTCCTGGCTGAAACGCAGCGCCAGGATGAGCAGTGGCGCAAGCAGGTTCTGCCAAAGTTGACTGAGATCAAACAAAAACGCTGGGGGGAATTCCCGGTGGATCCACCCCCCGGCAGCACGAATGACCCGTTTGCTGTTGCACGCGCCGCCCTGGCAAAGCTTCAGCTAAGCTGGAAACGCATCCCCGAACAAGGACTATACCGGGAATTGATCGAAGAAATGATCTACCAGGTTGATACCGCGCAGGCGCATTTTTTCCAGTTCTGGCAGTCTTTGCAGCACAGTAACAGCGTGGTAACGCGCTGGTTGAGCGGGAATTTCCAGGCAAATTTCAGTGAGATCAATCAAAATCTGCTGCAAATAGCCCGGGAACTGCATAATGCCGAGCTGGCTCTCAAAGTTCTGAACCAACCGGAAATGGCACGCACTCGCATGGCGCAAAACAGCGCTGGTGATCTGATGTACACCCTGGTGCAACTGGATGAGCACATCATGCCGCAAAGCCGGAAGCCTTCTATCTTCCGAGGTTGGCAGCAGCAGTACCTGGAGTTACTCAAAAAGGGTGACCGCCGGAGCATCGTCGAGAGCATCCAGACCATCGAAGCGATCCACCCCTTATTGCCCTGGTTCGATGAGCTTGTCCGCCGTGACGCGGACTACTTCAATTTACCCAAAAGCCATCAATGGTAGAATAGCGAATTATGCGCGAAGCAATGCTTGACTCACAGAGCGGTCTGTATCTGGCGGAACCGCTTGATACCTGGCTGACAGCTGCTCAGCAGGATTTTGCCATCCCTGAAGCGGGTGGCTCAAGCGCGCGCGTCTTTTTGCTGAAAAACGCCCTCGGCAAGACAGGTTTTGGTCCTGACCCTGCTTTTAAGGTGATGCGTCACGACAAGATTGCCTACGCGAAGCCCCTCTTCCTGGAAGAATTCAACATTCTCGCCGGGCTGCACGGTCTGAACGGGCTGACACCCATGCTGCAAGCCGGCTACCTGAAGCCTGCTGCGGGAACAATCTGGCCGCCTGAAGTTGCTCCCCTCTCCAAGCTCCTCGAGAAGCAAGGTGAAGCTTCCTCCATCCGCGGTACACTCGCGCTCTTCGGACTGGACGAGATCCAGGATGTGATCGACCAGTTCGAGGAACGCCTCCAGGACGGCTGGCTGGCTTTTCTGATCCTGGAACGCCGCTGGGAAGACAACCTCTACTTGCTGTGTGATGCTGGCTACACGCGCGGAAACTTTGTGCGCAACCTGAGTATGAAACAGGTTTTGGATATTTCCATTCAGATCTGCGGCATGCTGGAACAAGCCCACGCCAAAGGCGCGATCTACCTGGACCATAAACTATTGCACTATTATTGGAACGAATATCGCCAAAAAGTGATCATGCTGGACTGGAACATCGGGCACTGGCTGCCCGAAACCTTCTCACCAGAAGTGCAGCATTCTGACCTGGTGCAGTTCAGTTCCCGTGCTCTGCACCACATCTTCACTGGCAGACAGGCTCCGGGGTCTGTGGCGGTGGGTCCAAACCGACCGGAAGACATCGCCAATTCACCAACCCACTACAAAGCTTCCTATTCGTTCGATGTTCAAAATCGGCTTAACGCGGATGAAATGAGCTTCCTCGAAAGCGCATTGGACGGACGCTTTCAGACTCCCACGGAGATGAAAGACAAACTCATGTTTCTATACAACAAAAGGCAATAGCCGAAGGCTTGCTTTAACCTGAAAGGACCTCAATGATTAACGATCTCATTGAAAAGGCACTTAGTGTATTATCAAACCCTTCCCCAAGCGATGACGCGCTTGCGCAGGTGGAAAGTCAACTCTCGACTCTCCTGGAAGCGCATGCCACCAACCGCCTGGGAGACGATATCAGCGTTGACGAGCTCGAAGAAGC
>CAYUGV010000037.1:4294-6003 GCA_964444335.1 uncultured Anaerolineaceae bacterium
GAGCGCATGATGGATCAGGCGGAAGAGGCCTTCTACAAGGGCAATTACCAGGTCGCAATCCCCCTCTACGAAAAAGTCATCCAGATGGAACCCGGCTGGACGCGAGCCCAGGAGCATCACAGTGAAGCCGAAGAGTATCTGCGTTCTGGCAACATCCCTTCGGTGGCTCTGCCCCCGGAAGCCGGTAAGGCGTATGGCAAAGCCCAAAGTGCCGCGCGCGTTTTCCGCTACAAAGTTGCGCTCGACTACCTCGACGAGGCTTTCGACCACTTGCAGGACGCCGGTATCAAACGCTGGCGTGAAGGCGAGGAACTGCGGCACGACCTCGAAAACCAGATGCAAGCCTATGATGTTTACAAAGAAGGCTTGAACCTGCTTTCCCAGGGGGAACTCGTGAGCGCCCTGGGCAAGATCCAAACGGCTGCAAGCGCGGTGGCAATCCCGGAATATATTGATAAAGCCAGCGAAGTTCGCCAGGACATCGGCTTGCTGAACGACGTGAGCGACACGGTCAGCCTGAGCGGCAAAATCCCGCCTGCCAAATTGGCGGATGCCCGCACCAAGCTGGAACGCATCCGCATGAAATACGGCGAGGTCAACCAACTCAGCCGTCTGCGCAACCGGCTCGACCTGCTGATCCCTGCTACCATCCAAAACCTGCTGGAAAACACGCAGCGCCTTAAATTGGAAGCCTCCGAAGCCCCAACTGCATCCCTGGCGCGCCAAAAGGTGGATGCGGCCCGCGAAAACCTCGACCTGCTGCGCCAGTTGGACGCTTACGACTCGCAGAGTCTCTCGCTGGAAAACGAGATAAGTACGCTCGAGACGGAAATCCACGCCAATGAAGACGCCATGACCCGTGCCGAAGCAGCGATGAAGACCGGCAATAAATTCTTCGCGCTGGATGCCCTCAAGATCAGTGCCAAACCCCGCAAGCGTTTTCCGCAGGACCCAAAAATCCTCGAGTTGAAGCGCGGATTCATGCCAACTTATGTTATTGGAGGATTGGCCGCTCTGATCGGCCTGATCATGATCGGTTTGCTGATCTCCGTGGCGGTTCGAGGCATTTCCAACTCGGTTTACGAACGCAACCTGGCACGCACGCCAACCATCACGCCTACCCCCACCATCACGCTGACCCCCACGATCACGCCCACGCCCACCATCACTCCCACTCCCACGCCGGACTATTCCCCGACGCCGACTAATACGGTCACACCGACCCCGGTCATTGAGGTTCAAACCTTGAGGGAAGTTTGGGCACGCAGTGACTGTTATGAAAGTTACCGTGCCACAGGAAGCATCCCAGCAGGAATAACGTTAACTCTGCTTCCCATGGCTGAACCGCGTTATGATAACTTCAACCGAGAATGCGTTTTGGTTGAGTATCGCAGAGGTGACTACACTATCCTTGGATATGTTTTAAGGATGGATGTAACCACCGTTGCGCCTTGAGCAAATAGAAAACACTGATAACACTCCCTGTCACTTTGACAGGGAGCGTTTATAATCGTTGTTTACATTGGAGAGTCGATGGAAACGCTTGAGGAAAAATATCAACAGAGTTTGGATTGGATCTATAGCTGGGTAGACTTCAGCATGAAGCGGCACGTGGACGACACGCACCGCTTTTTCAAGCTGGACCGAATGCACAAACTCATGGAGCTGCTTGGCAATCCGCACGAAAGCTTCCCATCCGTCCACGTTGC
>CAYUGV010000037.1:6103-8245 GCA_964444335.1 uncultured Anaerolineaceae bacterium
GGCAGACCGGTAGTCTTTGCTCCCCAACATGAAGAAGCGATGATCGAACTTGTTAAGCTGGCAACTGAGAGGAACTCGCCTTACACCCAGGTAGAAAACGCCTTTGATTATCATGAAATCTCACACACACTGAGCACACAGAAGATTGAAGTGCTCCGAAAAGACAAAATGATTGCAACCCAGCTAAAAAGCCTGGCTGGCACATCGCTTGTGCTTCATATGCCGCTGCTTGGCCGGCATCAGATGGAAAACGCGGTCACTGCCCTGGCAGCCCTGGATGAGCTCAAACGGGTGGGCTTCAAGCTCACCCGCCGCGAAGTCCAGCGCGGTTTCAGGCAGGTGGTATGGCCAGCACGCTTTGAGTTGCTGCGCCGAAAACCACCCATCGTTACCGATTCCGCTCATAACGGAGATTCGATGCAGCGGCTGGTGGAAACGCTTGACGAGTATTTCCCAGGTAAGGAATTTATCCTGGTATTTGGAGCCTCAGGCGATAAAGAGCTCGACACGATGCTCAAGATCATGCTGCCCCGGGTTTCGAGCGTGGTGGCGACCCAATCCATTCACCCGCGCGCAGCGGATGCCGAAGAACTAAAAAAACTGATCGAGCCTTACGGTAAACCCGTGGTTGCCTTCCACCGCATGGAAGAAGCCCTGCCCGAGGCAATCAAGCTGGCAGGCAAGCAGAAAGGGATCATTGTTACCGGCAGCGTTTTTGTGGCTGCTGCCGCGAACGTGGTCTGGACTGAAATGGAAACCCAAAAACAAGAAACACAGGACAAAAATGCCCCGAGATAATTTTCCGCAGGACCCAGATTTTTCCAGGTCGTTCAATCCGCCTGACTTAAGTGGATTGGACTCGCTCAATTTCATCAGGAACCGCAAAACCGACAAGCAGGGTCAGTTCGAAGCTGAAGTGATCTTCCGCAATGAAGGCGTGGTTCTGCCTGAATCGATGACTGCCGTACACGTCAGCAAAGATTCCCCAATCCTGGATGTCATTCGCAAAGCCTCTGATAATTATCAAACCGTCATCATGGCGTTCACTGAAGATGAGAACCTCTATACACCCGAGAGCTTCTACCCTGTTGCATTGGAATGTGCGGTCGGCAATCCCATCTTCGCGGACGCGAACAATGTCATTTTCCTTTTCCAGGCTCGTCGGCGCGTGAAGCTTTTGAACCTTTGGCTGAACCCAGATGATGTCATCCTTGGAACAGCGGAAGTGGTAAAAGAAAAGACCAGCCAGGCCAAGACCACCCTGGCGTTGCATCGCAGCGTCTTGAAAGCGGTTGAATCCTGGCAATACCTGAGCGGCACATCCACCCCCGATCTTGTCAGCCTGGTGAGTGATATCAAGCAATCCGGTGTGCTCGCGGACACGATCGCCACGGCTGTGGATCTGAACGACGAGCAGCGATTGGATATTTTGCAGGAAATCGACGGCCTGGTCCGGCTTCGCAGGGTTTATGCCATGCTGATCCAGGAGAATGAATTAATTGACCTAGAGAATTCCATTCAGGACCAGGTGCAAAGCGAACTGGATCGATCCCAACGGGAGGCTTTCCTGCGGGAGAAGATCTCCAAGTTCCAAAAAGAATTGAACGATGGACGCTCAGTCGATCCGGAAATCCGTTCCCTGGAGGAAAAGCTTGCTTCTTTGGACCTTCCAGTGGAAGTTCGGGAAGTTGCGGAGCGCGAACTGAGCCGGCTGCAGACCATGCCGATGTTCTCCCCTGAAACGGGTATGCTCTCCACCTATCTGCGCTGGCTGACAGACCTGCCCTGGTCTGATGATACCGTTGACAACCTCGACCTGAAACGCGCGCGTGAAGTGTTGGATCGTAATCACTACGGGCTCAAGCGCGCCAAGGATCGGGTGCTCGAATTTTTGGCGGTTCGCAGCTTGAAACCCAAGAAAGACCGCCAGCCAATCCTTTGTTTTGTTGGTCCGCCTGGAACAGGCAAAACTTCAATGGGTAAATCCATTGCAGAAGTGATGGACCGCAAGTTCATCCGCCTTTCGCTGGGTGGTGTGCACGACGAAGCCGAAATTCGCGGGCATCGCCGCACTTATATCGGCGCGTTGCCTGGGCGTATCCTGCAGACCATGGCAAAAGCCAAAGTCGTCAATCCGCTTTT
>CAYUGV010000037.1:8345-12780 GCA_964444335.1 uncultured Anaerolineaceae bacterium
GAGATCATGCAGGAGTCTGCCCAGGCAGCGCTCAGTTACTTGAAGTCCAAAGAAGTGGCTTTCAAGATCCCTGAGGACTTTTTTGAGGATGTGGACATCCACGTGCACGTTCCGGAAGGATCCATCCCCAAAGACGGACCCAGCGCGGGCATCACGCTGGCAACAGCCCTCACCTCCGCGGTGCTCTGCGTGCCGGTCAAACATGATGTTGCTATGACGGGTGAGATCACTCTACGTGGGAGGGTGCTGCCGATCGGCGGCGTACGGGAGAAGGTGCTTGCCGCAAACAGGGCTGGTATCAAGACGGTCTTGCTGCCTGCTAAAAACGAAAAAGACCTGGTGGACGTCCCGCAGCAAGCGCTGGACCAGACCAACATTGTCTTCGTTGAGCACATGGACCAGGTTTTGGCGCAAGCCTTTGAGGGCGAACTGACCTTCCGGCGCGCCCCAAAGCCCAGGAGTTCAGGAAAAAAGAAAGGCACATCCAAAAAAGAGGATGTGCCAGGCGATGATAAAGAGAACTAGAAATTACTTACTGTCGTCGGATTTCGGTGTCAAGCTCTTGATCCCGTTCTGAACCTGCTGGAGGACGTTCTTCAGTTCGCGTTCGAGCCCGCTAAGAGTATCCACGACGTATCGGTCAGCTTCCTGTTGGGTTTGTAGTGATTCCTTGCGAGCCTGCTCAGAGAGTTGTTCAATCTTTGCCTGCGCGGTCTGGTAGACTTCGGATTTCTCCACCATCTTCTCGCTTTTTTCGCGTGCCAGGGCAACGGTGCGGTTGGCTTCTTCCTGTGCCTGCGCCAGGATGCGGTCTTTTTGCGCGATCACTTGCTGGGCTTTCTTAATCTCGTCGGGAATAGAAATGCGCATCTGGTCGATGATGTCCATAAAGGAATTTTCATCCACCACGACATTGCGCGAGAGCGGAATGGGTTTGCTGTTGTTGAAAAGTTCTTCGAGGCGATCGACAAGATGTAGAATATCCATTTTTTGTCTCCGTAAAACTTGTTGATTCTATTTTAGTTTATCACTAATCGGAAATGTCTTCGATGCCGTGTGTACGCAAGTTGAATTCCATTTGATGTTTGCGGTGGGAGTAAGCCCCCACCGTACGGATAGGCTACATGGTGGGTTGATTATTCCGTAGGATTGATCTCTGGTTTTGTGTCAGTGGTTTGGTACTTAACATACTCAACGAGTGCTCGGTTAACAATCGGCGGCACCATGGTGCTGACATCTCCACCCAACAACGCAATCTCCTTGACCGTCGATGAGGATAAGAACGTGTTCTCTTCGGTGGTGATCAGGGCGATCGTGTCGATGTCCGCGTCCAGGCGGTTATTCGCCAGCGCCATGCGAAATTCAAATTCAAAATCCGAAAAGACCCGCAAGCCTCTGACGATCGCCTTGGCGCCAATTTCCCGAGCGAAATTCACAGTCAGCCCCGAATAACCCAGGACTGTGATCCGGCTTTCGGATTTCAATACTTCCTTCACCAGGTTGATGCGCTGCTCCGGGGAAAAAAGCAGATTCTTGAGCGGTTTATCGTAGACAGCCACAACTACCTCATCAAAAAGGCTTGCGGCTCGCATGGCAATATCCACATGCCCGTAATGGATCGGGTCAAACGTACCGGGAAAAACAACTTTTGTCATCAGCTCACATCTCCATTACCATCATCAGATGGCAAGATTTTCTCAACAGCCTGCTTCAACGGCAGATGCTCTGGTAATCCAAGCACAGGGTCTGCTTCAAGCACTTCTTCCGCAACCTCCCGGGCAAGGTGGATCAGGCGCACGTCCGCCAGGGAAGCCATCTTAAACTCGTTGAAACCTGCCTGGCGGGTGCCTAGGAAGTCACCAGGACCTCTGTCCCGCAAGTCCTGTTCAGCCAGAATAAACCCATCGTTCGTCTGTGTCATAACCAACAAGCGCTTGTTTTCCGCAGTATCTTCGGTGTCAGGGATCAGAAAACAGTAGGAAGGCGCGTCACCTCTCCCCACACGACCGCGGAACTGGTGCAATTGCGCCAGTCCGAAACGGTTGGCTCCTTCAATGATCATGATCGTGGCATTGGGAATATCCACGCCGACTTCCACTACCGAGGTCGAAACCAGGATGTCAAAGTCACCCTGGCGGAAGCGGTACATCACCGCATCTTTCTCAGCAGGCTTGAGCCGGCCATGCACAAGCCCCACCCGCAATTCTGGAAAGACTTCTTGTTGAAGGCGTTCCTGCTCTTCAACAGCCGCCTTGGCTTCCTCGTTCTCGCCGGCTTCTACGAGCGGATAGATGATGAAAGCCTGGTGACCAAGCTCCACCTCATCGCGAATGCGGTCGTAAACCCTTTCGCGTTCGGTCGGAAATGCGATGCTGGTGGTGATAGGAATGCGCCCCTTCGGCATTTCGTCCATTACGCTCACATCCAAGCCGCCAAAAACGGTCAATTGGAGTGAACGTGGGATCGGAGTGGCGGTCATCACCAGCAAGTGGGGATTGTCGCCTTTACTGCGCAGAGCCGCACGCTGGGCAACGCCAAAGCGATGCTGCTCATCCACCACAGCCATTTGCAGGTTCTGGAATCGGACCGGATCTTCGATCAACGCGTGTGTGCCGATCAGGAGTTTGATGTAGCCAGTTTCCAGCCCTTTCGCAATCTCTTTGCGATCGGACGTGGAAGTGTCCCCTGTTAATAGCCTTACCTGACCAGGCTCGAGGAAAGCTGGCTTCTTACCCCTACTTTGTGTCATCAAACGCAATGAGGTCTGGTAGTGTTGCTCCGCCAGGATGCCAGTGGGCGCCATGAAAGCCGCCTGCGCGCCATGGGAAATGACCATCGCCATCCCTACCAGCGCCACGATCGTTTTACCGGAACCGACATCTCCCTGTAGCAGTCGATTCATTGGGTGAGGGCTCGAGACGTCCTTTCGGATCTCGTCAATTGTACGGATTTGGGCGCCGGTAAGTTCATAAGGTAGCGAGTCGATGCGGGCTTGTAGCCACGCGTCCGTGACCGGGTAGGGCTTTCCACTCATCTCCAGCCATTGACGTTTCTGTTGGATGATGCCGAGCTGTTGGAGGAAAAGCTCATCAAACGCAAGCCGCCTTTGCGCGGCTGTGAGATTTGGCATGTCGTCAGGGAAGTGCACCTGGTACAACGCCTTCTGAAGTCCAATTACCCTGGCTCGCTGTTGGATCTTTTCCGTTAAGGTCTCTCCGATACGTGGAGCCCAGTATTTCAACGTTGAAAAGATCGTACGGCGCAACCACTTTTGGGTAACTTTAGCCGTCAGGGGATAAACGGGCACGATGCGATTGGTATTCAGCTGCTGCTGATCGATGGCCTCATACTCCGGGTGCCAGATGACCGGCCGTCCCAGGTAGGTGTCGATCCTGCCAGAGATGGAGATCATCATGTCCTGCCGCAGGCTGCGCATGTGCCATTCCTGGTTGAACCAGAGCAATCGCATGCTGCCCGTGGCGTCCGAAACAACAGCTTCGATCAGGGTGCGTCCTTTTCGGGTCGGGATGCGGACAATGTTATTCACGCTGGCAACGATGGTGGCTTCCTCACCAATGCGGAGTTGATTGATGGTTTTCAGCTTGGAGTAATCATCGTAGCGGCGCGGAAAGTGATAAAGCAGGTCGCGAATGGTGAAGATTTCCAATTTGGCCAGGTTCTTGACCTGGTTGTCACCCACGCCCCGGATAACGTCCACGGAGGCATCAAGTCCGATCTGCGGTTGGCTGGGTCTTGCTGGTGGTACCGACTTACTACCACTTCTCGGCTGTGTGGTTGGCGCTGCCCTTCTTGGTGTAGGCGTAGCTTGCAACGGATTTACGACAGGTTGAGGAACGGGTTGCGCATCTGGTTCGCCGCCAGGAGCAGGAGGAAAACTGCCGATCTCGCTTAACCCCAGCCAGGAAGTCAGCTCGATCAAATCCAACCTGCGATCCTCAGGTGATTTACCCTCGTAATTTTTCAAGAATTGGGAAACCTTTTTTATCAAAGGTTCAGGCAGACCAGACTCCCTTGCTTCAGCAGGCCAGGAGCTGGCCAGCGCGTTAAATCCTCCCATGATCGCAGTATTTTGATAGCCTTTGCTGCGTTCAAGCTTGATGAAGTTCGCATATTTCTCGATGACTTTTGGCATACCAGGACCCATTTCCCTCGCCTAATCATAATCGATTTATCGAGGATTTCATATTTATCAGGTAGTGCCGACCCGCGTTTCGGCCATTAGGATGACAAGAGCCGGAGGTCAGGTCATCGTGCTCGAAGAGTATGCGCAGTTCAACATGACATCAGAAGCCTGGAATTTGTGAGGGATATATTGCCAACAATTGTGCTTCGTACGGTCGACGCCCGGGTAAATCAAATAACGACGAGGAAAAGGCAGGCCTTTTCCCTACCGGAAAAAGGGGGCCTCGTAGGG
>CAYUGV010000038.1:0-7846 GCA_964444335.1 uncultured Anaerolineaceae bacterium
TCTCAATGGATGTACGTGATCGCCCCGTCTGCCTTGGGTTTGGTTGGGCTGTTGCTGGCCCTAGCCTGGAAACCATTGAGTAGAGGAGTAATCGTCTTGTTAGCTCTGCATTACATATTAATGATGTCAATTGTTCTTTTGTTAGGCTATGTTGACGTGACACTCCTACTCGCTGAGTTGCGTTCCGGCGCTTCAAACGCGCTTATCCTCTTGATCATTCTCGCAGCCGTGGTGTTTCTGTTTGTCTTTAACATCAAATCACTCAAGGACCTTGACCTACCGTCGATTTTTGGCAAGAGATAACGTTTTCCAGCACAAAACCTAAGATTTTTTACATAAATCCGCCTGGATTATCCTGAATATTTGATATTCTCTCGGAACTAAATGCGGTAAAATCCAAAATGCTTATGGAAAAGAAAAAGAAGGTCCGCAACTCAGCCAAAGCCGTCATCATTCGGGATGGAAGATTGCTGGTGATCATCAAGCGCGACCAGGATGGAACTTACGCCGTCCTGCCCGGCGGAGGGCAGGATTGGGGTGAAACCCTGCCGGATGCGCTGACGCGGGAATGCCTGGAGGAGATCGGTACCGAGGTGAAGGTGCGAAAGTTGCTTTTCATCCGGGAATACCGGTCCGATCGACACGAATTCGCGGAGGTCAGCCCGGATGTGCACCAAGTGGAGTTTTATTTCAAGTGTAAAGTTAGCAAACATTACGAACCTTCACAGGGTCACCTCCCCGACAACGGGCAGGAAGAAGTTCGCTGGGTATCATTGGATAAGCTTGATGACATTCACCTTTACCCCCGCACCATTTGCTCAGTTCTGACGGATCTCAAACACAGCGTCTACCCCTTTTACCTTGGCGATATCAACTAAACATCAGTAGTGATAGCGGCACTGCAAGAAATCAATCTGCCCATCCCGCACCAAATACACAATCCTGTGTTCATCCGTCAAGCGGCGCGACCAGGCTCCGCTATGCAGGTATTTGAGGGGCTCAGGCTTCCCGATACCCGCGTGGGGATCCCGCAGGATGACTTCGATCAAATCAAAAGCACGGAGAGCCAACTTACGATCCGTTTCAACCCAATAACGTAAATCCTCGAGAAATTCGGATTGAAATACGGCGACATAGTTGCGTTTAGTCAAGCCCTACCTCGTTTTTGAGTTCATCCAGGGACATAATGTTCCCTTCATTTTTCAATGCCTTGCCGAGGGCTGAGAGCAACAGCCCAGCATTGGCAGGAGAACGCAAAAGATAGGCGGTTTCCGTCAAGCTCGCCAATTCGGAAGCTGCAATCATAGCCACTTCCTCCTGACCACGACGCTCGATGATCACCACCTCACGGTCCTGCGTGATCCGGTCAAGCAGATGGGCAAAGTTCATTCTCGCCTGGGTGTAGTTTGTGCTTATGGTCATATTTTCTCCTTCTTGTACAGTATTACTGTACAATATTCTGTGTTACTTGTCAAGACCTAATACGACGTCTTCCCACACAGGTATAATTACCCCACCAAAACTGTCCATGCCCCGGAGGCATATTATGCGCCAAACCTTTTTGACCAATGACCAGCTGCTTTTCCTGCAAACCGAGAAGCAGAGCCTGAACGAGATCCTGGCTTCTTTGAAGACCTTCAACCTCAGCGATGAGTCTCTGCAGAACCTACGCAAGGCAATCGATCAGCTTGACGAACTCTTTTTGATCGTGGCAGTCGGTGAATTCAACGCCGGAAAAAGTGCGCTGATCAATGCGCTGCTGGGCGAAAAGGTGCTGACCGAAGGCGTCACCCCCACCACCGCTCGTGTCACCCTGGTTCGATTTGGTGAAACGGTCAGCGAGCAGATCGTGGACGAAGGTTTTGCCATCGTCACCCATCCCATGGAGCTGCTCAAAGAACTGAACATCGTTGACTCCCCTGGTACCAACGCCATCAACCGCCAGCACGAACGCCTGACCAATGAGTTTGTGCCGCGTTCCGACCTGGTGCTGTTCGTCACCTCTGCCGACCGCCCCCTGACTGAGAGCGAGCGGATCTTCCTCGAGAAGATCCTTGCCTGGGGCAAAAAGATCGTGATTGTGATCAACAAAAGTGACATCCTTGAAGATGACCAGGCTCGCCAGGAGGTGGAAACCTTCGTCCGTGAAAATGCCGCCCACATCCTCAATACCCAGCCTGAGGTATTCAGTGTTTCAGCCCGGCTGGCACAAAAAGCTGCGCTTGCGGGTTCTGGCACGGAACGAGACGCTTTGCATACCAACAGCAGCATTACCGCCCTTGAGCGCTATATCACCGAAACCCTGGACGACAACTCCCGGCTGGATTTAAAGTTGCGTAATCCGCTGGGAGTCAGCGCTCACCTGGTGACAGAAGCGAAAACCCGCAACGACGCTCAGACACACGAGATCAGCGAAGATGTCACCCTTTCGGCAAACCTCGAAGGCATGCTGGAAACCTATCGTCGCGAGTTGGCAGCCGAGCTGCCGCCCCGCCTGGCTGAAGTGGAGAATATCCTCAACGGATTTGAGAACCGCGGGCAGGACTACCTGGACAACACCATGAAATTAACCCGCATCTTCGACCTTGCCAAACCGGACAAGATCAAAGCGGAGTTCCAGGCAGAGGTCCAGGCGGATGTGGCGGAAGAGATTGACGGCAAAGTGCGCAACCTGATCGACTGGCTGGTCGACAAAGACCTGAACGTCTGGTACCAGGTGGCAGGGGCGCTCGAACGCCGGCAAGCGCAATCCCAGCGGGCGATGCCAACCAGCGCCAGCCCTCAGACGGAACGCCGCCGTCAGCTGATCGACAGCGTCAGCACGACCATCAAAGCCATCGTCAACCAGTACGATCGCAAGCGCGAAGCCGAACAGCTTGGCACATTCGTGCAGGAGTCAGTAACGCAGACCGCCCTCTTCGGCGTAGGAGCCGTGGGCATCGGCGCGTTGGTCGCGACCGTGCTCACCACCAAAGCCCTGGATGTGACCGGAATCGTCACCGCCGGCGCGCTGGCTGTTTTGGGTCTGTTCGTGATCCCCTACAAGCGCAAGCAAGCCAAGGAGGCTTTCAAGGATAAAATGGCGGAACTGCGCGAAAACCTGATGAAGACCCTGAGCGCCACCTTCAATCGCGAGAGCGAGAGCGCCATCCAGCGCCTGGAGAGCAACATCACCCCCTATACCAGCTATGTTCAGGGCGAAAAAGCCCGCCTGCAGGCTGACAAAGAGACGCTGGACAAATTGCAGAGGAAGTTGGAAGAACTCAGTCTTTCCATTCCCAAGCTGTTGGTCAAATAGAAGCACTAAAGAAGAGAGGCAAAAGACTTACAAGGGTCTTTTGCCTCTCTCTATTTCTAACGTAAAAGAAGGGGTGGATTAACCCTTGTGATCCACCAGCGTTCCTACTTTTTCGCCGCAAACAGCGCGCATCAGATCGCCGGGTTTCCAGAGATCTAAAACCAAAATGGGCAGGTTGTTTTCCATGCAGAGGGTCACCGCGGTTGAGTCCATCACGTTGATCCTGCGAGCAAGAATTTCAAGATAGCTGAGTTTCTCGATCCGGATGGCATCCGGGTTGGTTTTTGGATCCTTGTCGTAGATACCATCCACCTTGGTGGCTTTGATGACCACATCCGCTCCGATTTCCGTTGCGCGCAGAGCCGCGGCAGTATCTGTGGAGAAGTATGGGTTGCCAGTGCCGCCGCCGAAGATGACCACACGCCCTTTTTCAAGGTGGCGGATGGCTCGCCGGCGGATGTAGGGTTCTGCCACGGTGCGCATCTCAATTGAAGACATGACGCGCGTCATCACCCCAATTTTCTCGAGGGCGTCCATCAGCGCCAGGGCGTTCATGACCGTTGCCAGCATACCCATGTAATCCGCAGTCGCGCGATCCATGCCGACATTCTCGCCCGTTGCGCCGCGCCATAGGTTGCCAGCGCCAATCACGATCGCCACATCCACTCCGGTTTCATGGACTGACTTGACTAATTCCGCAATAGTACGCGCCTGGCCGGGGTCAATGCCTTGTCCGTTGGGGGCGGACAACGATTCGCCAGAGAGTTTGAGCAGGATTCGCCGATACTTCGCAATGTTGTGATTTTCAGTCATGCTTTCTCCTTTGTATGGTACTGGCAAAATAAGAGCCAACCATTCGGTTGGCTCTTTTGTTTATTACGCAGCCTCTTCCTCTTCGGCAGGCTTTTGGGTGGTCTCACCCAGTGCCCATCGAACGAAGCGGCGGACCACGATGCGCTCGCCCAGGGCAGCGACGCGGTCGTTGATCAGGTCAGTAACGGTGCGGCTTTCATCGCGAATGTACTTCTGGTTGAGCAGCACGGTCTCATCTTTGAATTTCTTCATGAAACCATCCACGATCTTGGGGATGATGGCTTCGGGCTTGCCCTCAGCGCGCACACGGTCGGTGATCAGGGCGGTTTCTGCGGCGATCACTTCTTCGGGGATGTCCGCTTCGGAGACATACTTGGGGGAAGCGGCAGCAATCTGCAGCGCGATTTCGTGGGCAAGTTCTTTGAATGTATCTGATTTGCCAACAAAGTCGGTTTCCGAGTTGATCTCAACCAGGACAACCAAGCGACCTTCACTGTGTACGTAGAGTTCCAGGCGGCCTTCGGAGGCTTCGCGATTGGCACGTTTTTCGGCTTTCTTGAGGCCTTTTTCGCGCAGTTCTTCCAGGGCTTTTTCAAAATCGCCGTTGGCGTTTTGCAGCGCGCTTCGGCAATCCATGATGCCGCAGCCGGTTTTTTCGCGCAGTTCTTTGATCATGTCAATGGTGATTTCCATTTTCTTTCCTCTCTTGTATCAAGCTCCGAAAAGCTCTTATTCCTGGGCTGCCGGTGCTTCTGCTTCGGTCTCAGGCTCGTGCTCATAGACGATCTTGGCACGGGTTGCATCGCCAAGCAGCATTTCATCATCAAGTTCTTCATCTTCGTCGATGCGGCGGGAAATGGTGGAGCGGGTTTCGACCACGACTTCTTCTTCCACGTCCTTGCGCATCATTTTGCCTTCGATGACTGCGTCAGCCATGCGGCCGACCAGGAGTTTGATGGCGCGGATAGCGTCGTCATTGGAGGGGATCACGTAATCGATGTCGCTGGGATTGCAGTTGGTATCGACCAATGCGATCACGGGGATGCCCTTGGAATTGGCTTCGCGCACTGCGGTATCTTCACGCTCGATATCGATGATGAAGAGCAGGTCGGGCAGGGATTTCATATTGCGGACACCGCTCAGGCGGGTCTGCAAGCGGGTGATCTCGCGCTGGATCAGCAAACCTTCTTTTTTGGTGAGCTGATTGATTTCGCCGGTCTCGAACATTTTTTCGAGGCGGGTCAGTTCAACGATACGCTGCTGGATGGTGACCCAGTTAGTCAGTGTGCCGCCCAACCAGCGCTGGTTGACGTAGGGCATGCCACAGCGTTCGGCTTCATCCTGGATAGTTTCCTGGGCCTGCCGCTTCGTCCCAACGAATAGAATGCTGCCGCCAGCGGCAACGGTGTCGCGAACCTTGTTAAAGGCGTCGTCGAGCAGTTTGACGGTTTGTTGCAGGTCAATAATGTGGATTCCATTGCGTTCGGTAAAGATGTAAGGACGCATCTTGGGATTCCATTTGTTGGTTCGATGTCCAAAATGGACGCCGCTCTCGAGGAGCGCTTTCATAGAAACAGCGGGCATGATAACTCCTTTGCGTTATGCCTCCGCCCGGTTTTGCGACTGCTCCGAACCCATTTTCTGGGCACGCGGGAGGGTCTGATCCTGGGCGTGTGTAATAGTAGTCCCCGGCAAATACCGGAGCCGTTGCATAGTATATCACAGAGTCTGGTGAGTCAAGCCACAAAATTGTTATTCAAATAAGACATCCCACAGATGCACGTGCACAGGCTCGCGTTCGTCAAGGCTTTCTATGCTCAGGTTGAGCGACTTCACAGCCAGCTTCTGTCCAAAATCCAGTCGGATGGGATGGATTGCTTCCGTGCCAGCGTCAAAAGCCTCAATCTGGTGATATTGCCCTTGGTCATCGATCAATTCCACGCGAATAGCGCTGCGCACATTCCCCAACCAGACGGAGATCGCCTGCAGCTCCAAAGGTTCGCTGAACACCAGCGTCAGGTTGAGCGGATTGGCCTCAAAGGTGCGGATCAGGGTGGCGCGGTCGCCATCGAAGGCATCCGCGATCTGACCAATATCCAGAAGTGGATGGGTCACTTCGACCGTCTGCCCAAAAAGCTGCACTTGCTCCACCTGTGGTTTCTGCCTCTCAACCAGCTCAGCGGCAAAGATCGCTTCCGCGCCAGGCGCGTAATCCAGTGAGACGAAGTAGAAGCCTGGGTTGCCATCGGGGTAAGGCAACAAATCGAGGACTTTGATATCCGCAAACTTAGGGTTCTCGAGCAACGCGGCGTATTCCTCAGGCGGCAGAATGAAGACTTCTCCATCTTCAAAGGGAATGAAGTAAGTGGTGTGCTCGCCGAGCGTGCCCATCTCGATTGGCAGCGGATCGCCCAGGAAGTAGCGCATGATCACATCGGTGTTGTTCGCCCAGGTGGGGCTCAGGGTTAGCCGGGCCTGGGGATGGGCTTTCTGGAAATCTATGATTTTCGCGCTGAGCTGCTGCCCGCCCCATTGCATGCCGTAGAGGGAGTAATCGCTGTACCAGGTCGGTCCGTTCACGATTGCGTCACGCGTCATCCAGCCCGCCGCGGCTGCCAGCGCCAGGGCCAGGCTCACCGCAGGCAACCGGTTTTTTTTCATTTTCGCGCTTAGCCAAACCAGCGCCTCGTTCACCCCAAGAGCCGTCAAAAGCGCCAGCGGTACCACCATCACCAACAGGCGCGTGATGGCCACATCCACCAACGCCGCGCCGCTCGGCGCAACCAGCAGCGCGATCAGCAGAATGTAGATGTCAGGCTGCCGCCACTGGCGCAGGCAGCGCCACAAACCAAGCAGCGTAAAGGGCAGGAACAGCCAGGGCAAGTGCCCATAACCCTTCATCAGGTGGCGGATCAGGTCCTGGTCGTTGGGGAAATACCAATAAAACGGGGTGAAACCTTTCAGCCAGCGCCAAAAGAACAAGCCAAACTTCTCCAGCACGCTGATGCCACTGACCCAATACGAGTGGACGATGCGCAGATGTTGCGCGAATGCTTCAGCATGCGTCAGCCGGAAAACCAGGTAAGGGGCAGCCAACAGCACCAGGGTAGCTAAGCCCCTTTGCCAGCTTTTGGGATTCTCAAAATGATAGCGCCAATCAACAAGCAAAAAGATCACACCACTGAGAACCACCACCAGCTGCAGGGGGCTGTAACTGTAAAAAGCCAACGCTCCTGCTGCCAACGCGGGGATCAACCAGCGGCGGTCCCTGAGGCGGTAATTGGCATACAGGAATAGAAAAAGGCAGTATAGCGACGCCCCGAGCGCGGTTTCGAAAGCGGTACGCGAGTGTAGGAACCAGGCCGGGATGGCGCTGACGATGTAAGGGGTCAGCCACCAAAAGCGCGCTTTGAGATGGTCGCGCAGGTAAAGCCCGCCAGCCAGAGGGAAGAGTAAGGTGATTAATGCCGGTAGTCCGCGCGTCAGCCAGATGGAATTGGGCAGCCAGGTGATCAGGACCTGCAGCCAGACCGAGAGCGAGAGGTTGTATTGCCCGCCGTTTTCAAAGTACACTGGGAAGAGGCTGCCATCCAGATCGCGCAGTCCCCGGGCAACCAGGTCCCTGGCGGTCATGGTCTGAATGGCTTCGTCCGAGAAGAAATAGATCGGTAATTTCTCGAGGGCGACGAAGTGCGTCAGCAGGTAGAGCACCAGGCCAAGCACAAAAAGAATGGT
>CAYUGV010000038.1:7946-11021 GCA_964444335.1 uncultured Anaerolineaceae bacterium
CCGAGGCCGTCCTGCATCTCGCCCCTGTCAATCAGGACTTCCACTTCGTCCCTGGAAAACCAACCCACTTCGCTGATCTCATTCGGATCAAAACTGCCGGTGCGTTCGCCCGCCCGGCAAAATACAACCTGGAATAATTTGTTACTGCTGCCCTGCTGGGGATAATAGGTGTACACCAGGCGGTGGTCAAAAGACTCGTAGCCTGTTTCTTCCCACACCTCGCGCCGGGCGGATTCCAACACATCTTCGCCTTTTTCCACGCCCCCCGCGGGCACAGACCATTGGTTGGTCATGCTGGTGTAGCGCGGCACACGGCAGAGCACCACCTGCCCCTTTTCATTCTCCACCACCACGCCCACGGCTGGATGAGGATACTCAACATTATGAAAACGTTCAATGATGAATCCATTCGGCTGGCGCACCCGATCGAGGTGCAGCCGCAAGTATTCGCTCTCGAAGATCGTCTCGCGGCTCAAGCGTACTGGCAATTGATTGTCATCACTCATTTGCTTGTTTTGCGACCAGCTTCCCTACAGGACTAACGCTTTTGAGCCACTGCCACAGAGATCAAACCGATGATCATGCCAAAGATCGGCAGGAGGAGCACCAGCTGGGGCAACGTCCCTTTGAGGACCTGGAAAATAAAGTACCCAAGTGCCAGGAAGGAGAAACCGGTCAGGACAATCCCCATCACCTTCAAGCTGCTGGTTGGCGCGGAAGCTGGAACAGGCGAAAGCTCGGTAAGCCCAGGCTCAGGCACCGGAAATACGGAGGCTTCAGGCATGATCGGTTGTGCGGGCTCTGTGGGAACGGGTGGTTGGGCGGGTTTAGCGGGCTGTGGGATCGCTGCAGGCTCTGAGGGAGATGGAGCTGGCTCAGGTTCAAACCAATCTTTTATCCGGTCGGGAACCTCCTCGGAAGGTATTTCTTCCGCCTTGGGGGTCATCATGTGCCCGCACCAGGGGCACTCAATCGTCTCAGGGGTCAATTCCGCTGTGCAAGCGGGGCATTGGATCTTGGTTTCTTCGCTCATCATTAACTCCTTTGCCTGCCCTGGTCCAGTTACAGTCCAAGACAATGCGGAAAACAAACGATCATCAGATTAATGTTTCCAACATAACCGATTATAGCATTGCTTGGCTACGGTATAATTCGCCTCAGAAAATCAAAAGGAAAGCCCATGAGCATTAGCAAAATCAGTCCTGAACTTTTCCACAAGCTGGTTGGTTTAGCAGCGCTTGAACTTCTCTCTGCCGAAGGCGCGTACCTTCTGACCGAGATGAACCACCAGCTCAGCTCTGTCAACGCCCTCCTGCAGGTGCCGCTCGAAGACGACATCCAGCCAACCCTGCACGGAATCGAATGCCAGGGGGCAGGTCCGCGCGCGGACGTCTGGCAGCCTTTCCCGACACCCAGCGAGATCCTGGCTGGTGCGCCGGAAACTGAAGATGGTATGTTCGCCGTCCCGGATGTGAAAGGAGCGAAATGAGCCTGAATCAGCTTTCCGCTTCAAAAGTCTCCGCCCGAGTGCGCGCTGGCGAGCTAAGCGCCCGTGAAGTCCTGGAAGCCTCCCTGGCGCAGATCCGTGCCGTGGATGGCGTTCCTGGCAGCCTTGAACAACAGCCACTTGATCCTGCCGAAGAGCAAAAGGTGCATGCCTTTATCCGTCTCACCGAAGACCTCGCCCGCCAACAGGCGGCTGAAGTCGACCGGAAGATCGCAGCTGGTGAAGACCCTGGCATCCTGGCGGGTGTGCCCGTTTCGATCAAGGACATTTTTACCCTGCAAGGCATTGAAACCACGGCTGCCTCGCGCATCTTGTGGAACTTCAAGCCGCCCTACACCGCCACGCCGGTTCAGAAGCTGATCAACGCCGGAGCGCTGATCCTGGGCAAAGCCAACCTGGACGAGTTCACATTTGGCTCCTCCAGCGAATCCAGCGCTTATAAGCCCACGCCAAATAACCCCTGGGATCCCTCCCGCGTGCCTGGCGGCTCGTCTGGCGGCTCTACCGCCAGCGTGGCTGCTGAAGAAGTGGCACTCTCGCTTGGCACGGACACCGGCGGTTCCATCCGCCAGCCGGCTGCTTTTTGCGGTGTGGTCGGGCTCAAGCCGACCTATGGGCGCGTTTCGCGCTACGGTCTGATGGCGTTTTCGTCCTCACTGGACTGCCCGGGTCCGATCGCCCGCAACGTGAGCGATGCCGCTTTGATGTTGCAGGTCATCGCAGGGAACGATCCAAAAGACAGCACCTCCTCGGTTGTGCCAACTTCCAACTACCTGGATGCCCTGAAGGAAGGTGTCAAAGGCTTGCGCGTTGGGCTTTCGCCCGACTATGCCCACCTCTTCTACCCGGATTTCGAAACCGGCGAGCTTGCGATGGAAACCATCCAGGCAGAGATCAGCGATGCCGTGCGGCATGCCGCATCGGTGCTGGCAGACCTTGGCGCAGAAATCGTCGAAAACGTACCACTGCCCAACGCCAAGTACAGCATCCCGACCTATTTTGTGGTTTCCCGGGTGGAGGCTGCCTCCAACCTGCACCGTTTCGACGGCGTCAAATATGGCTATCGCACCCCGGTCGATGTGGAAGACTTGCAGGACCTCATCCGCCGCACCCGCGCTGAGGGCTTCGGCTCTGAAGCCAAGCTGCGCATCCTGATGGGCATGTACCTCTCCTCAGAAGGCTACGCCGCGAATTACTACCAGCGTGCTCTCAAGGTGCGCGCCATGATCCGGCGCGACTTTGACCGCGCCTTTGACCCCCATGGCGAGCACCGCCTGGACGTGATCCTCACCCCCACCACAGCTACAACCTCTTTCAAACGGAACGACGTCTTCGGCAACACCGTGCGCATGCAGTATTCGGATCAGATGACCGTTTCTGCAAACCATGCCGGTCTGCCGGCTGTGAGCATTCCTGGCGGGTTGGATGCGGACAACCTCCCCATCGGGATCCAGTTCATCGGTCCGGATTTCCGCGAAGACCTGATCCTACGGGCGGGTTATGCGTTTGAACAGGCGACTCTTGATGAAGCCTGGCGTTCTGTTCGTCCTGTAATCCTGCGCCAGGAG
>CAYUGV010000038.1:11121-12462 GCA_964444335.1 uncultured Anaerolineaceae bacterium
TCGCACTTTGACCGCAAGAACTACTTCTACCCCGACCTGCCCAAGGGCTACCAGATCACCCAGTTCGACGAGCCTATCGGCAAGGGCGGCTACTTTGACCTGCACATGCCCGATGGCGCCACGCGCCGCGTGCGCATTCACAAGCTGCACCTCGAAGAAGATGCCGGCAAAACCAAGCTCGATCACGGCCTGCGCCTGGTGGACTTCAACCGCTGCGGCGTGCCGCTGGTGGAGATGGTCACCGAGCCTGACTTGCGGTCCGGCGAAGAAGCAGCCCAATACCTGACCCAGCTGCGCCAACTTTTGCGCTGGATCGGCGTTTCGGAAGCCGACATGGAACGCGGACACCTGCGCTGCGACGCCAATGTCTCCATCCGCGAACGCGGTAGCCAGGTCTTGAATACCAAGACTGAGATCAAGAACGTCAATTCTATCGATGCCGTCCGCCAGGCGATCATCGAGGAAACCAAACGACAGACCGAACTGGTGGAGTCCGGCGGAAAAGTCGTCAGCTACACCCTCGATTGGGATGCCGACACGGGCAAGCTGAGCATGATGCGCTCCAAGGAGACCGAGGCGGATTACCGCTACTTCCGCGAGCCCGACCTGCTGCCAGTTGTTTTGACTGAAGAGCAAATCGCGCGCGTTAAGGCTGAATTGCCCGAACTCCCGCTGGCAAGACGTGCTCGCTTTGAGACCGAGTATGGGCTTTCGTCATATGACGCTTACATTCTCACCTCGGAACGCGGGCTTTCGGACTATTTTGAGACCGCGGTTGCCAGCTTTGGCGGCGAGGCGAAGACCGTCTCCAACTGGATGATGAACGACCTCTCGCGCCTGATGAACGACCTTGGCAAGACTGCATCTGAGCTTGCGCTCACACCTTACTCATTTGCGCAGATCATCAGCATGGTAGAAGACGGCAAGATCAACGCTGCTACCGGCAAGAGCCTGCTGCGCAAGGTGGAGGAGAGCGGTCGCGCGCCGGCAGAGATCGTGGAAGCCGAAGGATTGGCGGTGATCGCCGACAGCGACGCCCTGAAAACGCAAATTGAAGGCGTGCTGGCTGGGTCCGCGGCGGAAGTGGAAAGCTTCCGAGCCGGCAAGGAAAGCTTGCTGGGCTGGTTCGTGGGGCAGGTGATGCGCGCCACAGGTGGCAAAGCCGACCCCAAGCGCACCCGCGAGATCCTGCTGGAGTTGCTCAGACAGTAAAAAGGCTTTATCGTAGGTCGGCTTGCGCTCCTGCTCTAGAAGCGCAGCGGAGAGGGTTCAAGCCGACGATGAAATGTGAAGATACAGATACAGCTACATTGAATTAAGAAAGGTTGTGTCGGGTTCAAC
>CAYUGV010000039.1:0-2907 GCA_964444335.1 uncultured Anaerolineaceae bacterium
CCAAGCCTGGAAACTAATCCAACAAGCGTTTTTCACCTTCCAATGCCCGGATGCCGGCGACATTCTGCGAGACTTCGATCACGCCTTTATATGCCCCGGTTTCATCGCGCAAAGCAAAGTAGCGGATGTGCACAAACGCACCGCCCATCTGGATCCAGAATTCTGCCACGTCGCGTGTGCCAGCCTTGAAGTCCGCAATGATCTTCTGCACCACGTGCACGCTCTGCGGCGGATGGCAGTTTTGCACTTTGCGCCCGATGATGGCAGCGGTACGGGTGAAGATGCGTTCCTTACCCTGTGTGAAGTAGCGCACCTCGTCGTTTTCATCCACATAGGTCACGTCCACTGGCAGGTTGGTCAGCAGCAGGTCGATCTGATCCGCGCTCAAAGCGCCAGTCTTCAAAGGTATAAGCCCTGACGGAACTGAAACACTGGCCTCGGGTTCGTAGGGAACAGCTGTTTTGATGACTTTTCCGGCAACTTCGTCCGCCATTTGCTGCCAATCTTCCTGGGTGAAGAAGCTGAGGGTTTCCGGAATGAGAACCTTCTCTTCCTTGTAAACCATGTCCAGGACCTTACGGGAGACTTCTGCAAAGGCGTTTTCCACTGACATGACCAGCGGTTTCTGCGGTTCCAGGAGCGTGTGGAATTTCTTGATCTCATTGCGAATGTCGTTATCGACACCCCACATCACCTGCATCTGACCGGCAAAGCCGTGCTTTTCCAGGATCGGGAAGATCATATTCTCTTTTTTATCGTAATGATTAACCACGACACTCAGGTTTTTGGCGTTTTGCCGCAACTGCTCCAGCACACCGAATTCGCCACCTGTGTAGCGGTGGACAAAACCCTGGATGGATTCGATTGTCCGCGCAATCAGTTCATTTTCGATCCGGAAATCGAACAGGGGGTGTCCCGGTTTATTCTCGGGCGCGGGCTCAGATTCCAAACCAGACTGGAAGACCGCCACATGCAGATCGCACAGCTTTTGCACTTCGATTACGGGTAAGCCTTCAGCGATCACCTCCCGCTCAGCCGCAGCAATATCTTCCGCGCTGGCATTCGCAATGATGTGACCGTATTCGGCCTGTAGTTCCTCAACAGTTTTGCCCTTGTGCAGCATGCGGATGATACTCTTGACCGCTTCTTTGCGCTGGCTGACGTTGTTGATATGTTCGCTCATCGTTCTCCTTGTTTCTTTGTAAAGTTAATGACAGATTTACATAAACCAGGCGCTGGAAAGATACAGCGCCTGGTAGTTTTTTACAAGCCAAGCGTTATGACCCCACTTTGGTGCCGCATTCCGAGCAGAACTTGGTGCCAGCCTCAAGTTTGGCTCCGCATTCTTTACAGAAAACGATTTGTTGGATCTTAGCGCCACATTCCGGGCAGAATTTTACCTTCTCAACCAGCGGTGTGCCGCATTCGGGGCAGGTTGCCCGGGCACCTTCGCGCCAGCTCTCTTCTTTTAGCATTTCACGGTCATCCTCAGCCATCTTGGAATGCGCCCAGATCTCTTCTACCGTCCGGCTGGATTGCGCGGCTGCCATCTCAACGCCAAGGTCGGGAGAGCATCGTTTACATAGCCCTTTGCTCGTGTTCCAGCATTTTTCACGGCACACCCAGGAGGAGCAGCGCGGGCACTGGATAAAATCACCTTTAACTTCTTCCGCTGCCTTAATAAACGCCTGATCGTGGTCCTTCTCCCAATTGGCACTGCGAGCTCTCTCGCCCAACGAGGAAGCCTGGCTGAAAATGCCGCCAAACAAGCTGCTGGCGGTGTCCAGAGCACCGCTGATCTTGCCGATGACGTAGGGTTGAAAGGATGTGCGATAACCCGTGCCGCAGCGTTCGCAGTTAAACTCAAATTGAAAGCCTTGTTCTGTTGATAAATCACGGTAATTGTTGGTGAATTCGATCTTGGTCATTATAGTTCCTCCAACTGTTATGGATCAGCATCTCCGTAAAGTGAAAAAGGAGTGTAAAAAATAATACCACGAGTTTTTGCCTAAATCTATTTATCCGGGCCTCCTTGACAGGCGAAAATAGAACGGAGATTAATTGACAAGAATAAAAATGATGGATTGTATTCTGTTTACCCGTAAACTATAATTTAATCTCCGCACTCCATATAGTAGAAAGGGTGAAATGAAAGCGATTCGCTTGTCAATTGCCATCTTGATGGCACTCTCACTTTTCCTCAGCCCTGTTGCCTCCCTGGCACAGGCACCTACCCAAGAAATTATTCAAAGCACCCCTCTTACCGCTGGTATTACAGCGGATATTGACTGGTGTGTTGCCGGAGCCATGAATGGCTGGGACAACTCCTCCAACCCGATGTACGACGACGGTACAAATGGCGACCTGTTGGCAGGGGATGGAGTTTTCTCGTTGGAAATGTCCATTACCTCAGCACCAGCAACCTATGAATGGAAGGTGGTCGAGTGTGGCAATTGGGGTCTTGCCTATCCATCATCCAATTCCTGGTTCAGCACAAGTGATGTGGGTCAGATGGTTACCTTCACATTCGACACCAATGATTACAGCGCGAATGCCGGCATAGTTCTGTTCCCGACAACCAACATCGTCAATGTCACTGGGGATACCCTGCCAACCAGCTTTACCGCGATTGGCAAATTCCAGGGCTGGGATAATACCAATCCAGCCACATTAATGACAGATATTGGCAATGGTTTTTACCGCTTGGTTTACACCGTTGCTGAGCCTGGACCTAATAGTGGAAGGGTTGTCGTCACTGGCACAAATTATAGCTTTGACATTGATGGTCGCACTGTTGGCGCAACCAACTTCCTCTTCACCACCACTGAACCAGACCAGGATGTTGTTTTTCTACTGGACACGTACACCGGTCGGCTTTTGGTCGAACTCGCTACCAGCAGCACTGGC
>CAYUGV010000039.1:3007-9059 GCA_964444335.1 uncultured Anaerolineaceae bacterium
ATGGGGATGTGGTGCAGTTCTACCTGGATTACCGTACCGGTCGGGTGGGAGCTTTCCCGCCGCCTGCGGGCGAACCGCCAGTAGCTAGCCACGACAACGAAGTCTGGTGGGGTGATCTTGGACATAACAGCCGCGACACCCTTTATCGCACACCCGGCGGACCGGTGACCACAGGTACCGAAGTGATCCTGCGCTTACGCGCGGCCCAGGGTGACCTGACTGAAGCAAAGTTGCGCCTCTATAACGATCGCACAAACGTCCAATCGATCCTGCCGATGAGCATTGCATACAGCGATGGCACCTATGACTGGTGGGAAGCTGCGGTGCCGGTCAGCGCTGACCCGACCGTCTACTGGTATCGCTTTATCGCGATCGACGGCACGGACACCGACTACTACGAAGATGACGCCGCCCGCACCATGGGTTGGGGACAGGCCTTTGACGAAACTCAAGATTACTCATATCAACTTACTGTTTATGATCCGGATTTCGAGACACCCGGCTGGATCAAGAACGCCATCGTCTACCAGGTATTCCCCGATCGTTTTCGAGATGGCGACCCCTCCAACAACAAGCCCGCTGGAACGTTTTTCTATGGCGAAGAGGGCGGAACAGTCTATCGTTCCATGACAGAAAACTGGAACACCTTCATCTGCGATCCAAGGGCTGACACAAACGACCCCTGCGAAGGCTCCTACTCCAAGAACTTCTACGGCGGTGACCTGGCTGGTTTGACCGAAAAGCTGGATTACCTGGTTGGATTGGGCGTCAACACGATCTACCTCAATCCGATCTTCGCCTCGCCCTCTAATCACGGCTACGACACCACGGATTACCTGAGCATCAACGAGATGTTTGGTGACCAGGGGGATTATGATGCCCTGATTGCAGGGTTGCAGTCGCGCGGCATGCATTTGATCGTGGATGGTGTGTTCAACCACGTCTCGTCCGACTCGAAATACCTCGACCGCTACGGGCGGTACGATGAAATCGGCGCCTGCGAAAGCCAGGACTCCATTTATCGAGACTGGTTCTACTTCACCGACGTGCCTGCTGGGACGGGTCCCTGCGTGGGTTCGGACGGCACGCCTGGCGGAGCCAATTACGAATCCTGGTGGGGTTACGACACCCTGCCCAAGCTTAATTCCAACAACCCGGATGTAAGAGCCTGGATCTGGGACAACCAGGATAACCCCGAAGTTACCGTAGCCGGGCATTGGATGCTCACCGCGGATGGCTGGCGTTTGGATGTCGGTGGCGATGTGGACCCCGGGACGCTGAATGACACCACTAATGATTACTGGGAAGGCTTCCGCAATACGGTTCACGCGGTTAACCCTGAAGGTTACATCACCGGCGAAGAATGGGGCATCGCCAATAGCTGGCTGCTCGGCGGCGAGTGGGACGCGGTGATGAACTACCAGTTCAGCTCCGCTGTGCTTTCCCTGTGGCGCGACACCACCTTCACGGATAATGACCATAACGCCGGATCTTCGGCAGGTCCGCTGGCACCCCTTAGCATGAGCCAGTTCGACGAACGCATCCTCAACCTGCAGGAACGCTACGCTCCCGAAGCGCTGGCTGCCATGCTGAACCTCTTTGGCAGCCACGACACCAACCGCGCGGTTTTCATGCTGGATGAGAATACCAACACGCTTCCACCCGTTGGTTACCTGGATCCAAACTATAACTGGACCCCCGCGATTGAGAAGCTGAAGGGCGCGGCTTTGGTGCAGATGACCATGCCAGGCGCGCCAACCATCTACTACGGCGACGAAGTCGGCCTGGTGGGACCCGTTGCCAAGGATGGCAGCGGCGTCTGGCAGGATGACCCCTACAACCGACAGCCTTACCCCTGGCTGGATGAAACTGGCACGCCCTACTACGCGCACTTGCAGAGTGAGATGGCACGGGATGCCCTCTACAACTACTACGCCACTCTTGCTGGCGAACGTAATGCTCACCCAGCCTTGCGCATCGGTGACTACCGTACGTTTATGGTTGATGACACTCTGAAACTTTATGCCTATGGGCGCAACATTCCCGGCGAAGATTCAGCCATCGTGCTGATCAATCGCGGACCAAACGCTCAGACTGCAGATATCGATGTCTCAGGATATCTGCCAATTGGCACAACTTATCGCGATATTCTATCAATCTCAACTTATACTGTCGACAGCGAAGGAAAACTGCTGGCGGTAAGCGCGCCTGCCAATGGCGGCGTAGTATTGGTGCGGACCAACGACCAGATAGCTCCTCCTGCTAACATTCTCGATCTCGAAGCGACTACCGACGGCGTTACGGTTCATTTGAGCTGGACTGCCGTCGCAAACGCGGATCAGTACCTGGTTTACCGCAGCTACCTCGCTGGCGGCACTTACGAATTGAGAGGCATGACCTCCACAACTTCATACTCTGACTACAACCAAATCAGCGGCCAGAGGGTCTATTACAAAGTGGTGGCAGTCAACAACACAACAGGTCTGACAAGCAATTCCAACGAAGTCAGCGCGCTGCCAGCTTATACGATTGGATGGGCTAACCTGCAGCGGCCGTTCTCCATCACACACACCATCGGCATTACCCCGACCGAGAACATTTACGGGCAGGTCTGGATTGATGGCGTCACCGAAATCCCCGGAGCCACGCCCGGTCTGCTGGCGCAGGTAGGTTACGGTCCCAATGAAAGCGACCCGCGCGGTAATGCAGACTGGACCTGGTATGACGCGACCTTCAGCGGGCAGGTTGGGAACAATGATGAATTCGTCGGTACTCTTCTGCCTGAGGTTGTAGGTGAGTTCGATTATGTTTACCGCTACTCCACGAATGGGGCTGTTTCTTGGGTATATGCATATGAAAATGGCCCTGTTCAAGATCCATACGACTCATCCAAGGCGGGCGATCTGACCGTGAACCCCTCATCTGACATCACTGACCCATCAGCCCCGGTTTTGGCCGTGGACGACTGGAGCGCATCTTCCATTTCGTTGAGTTGGACCGAATCCACGGATGACGTCGCGGTCTACGCATACGACATCTATAGGTCTACCGATGGTCTACTTTTTGAGAAGATTGGTCGAACCCTCGCACCTGTAACCACGTACACCGATATGAGCGTGGAAAATTTGGAAATGTATTACTACTTCGTTGTCGCCCTGGACACCAGCTTCAATCGCAGCGAAAATTCAAATATTGTCGAGCAGATGGCCGAACCTAAGATGGTACAAGTGACCTTTGAAATTACTGTGCCCCCCTGGACGCCTGGAGTCGTTTACATCGTGGGCGGACATCCCGCCGTCGGCAACTGGAATCCCGGTGCCGTGCCAATGACCAAGGTCAGCGACGCCCTCTGGACCTACACCGCCGATATCCTGGATGGTACATCTTTCGAGTTCAAGATCACCCGCGGCAACTGGGAGACCGTCATGAAAGGCACAGACGGCAACGAAGAACTCGCCAACCTGCCCATCACTGTTAATTACGGCGCCACTGGCACTCAAACTTATGCCTACACCGTCCTCAACTGGCGCGACCCGATCGTGGTAGCAACATCTCCGGTGAATGGCGCGACGGATGTGCCGGTGGACGCTTCGATAGTGGTCACCTGGAGCCAGGCGATGGCAGCAGGTGCTTGCCCGAATGTTTGGGTTGAGCCGAATCCCGCCGATCTGATCCCGGTCACATGCGCTTTTAACCCGGCAATCTACGAGATGACCATTACGCCAACGGACAGTTTGCCATCATCAGCAACAATTGGAGTCGGGCTAAGCGGTTTACAGGACGCCGGAGGGGATGCGCAACAAGTGAGTTATCCGCTATCCTTCACCACCGAGTTTGTGGATCCATTACCAATCAAGAGCTACCTGCCGGTGATATTCAGGTAATCCATCCATTGTGTTCAAGCTAAAAGAGGCTGATCTAATCAGATCAGCCTCAATTTATAATCGTTCAGAGTTAGCTCGCAAGTGGACTTGGCGAAGTCTTACACGCCCAATTCGCCTGCGAAGTGTGGTTAAGGATTAAGACCAGTTTCATCTCCAATTGGGTTGAGATTAGCGGCGTCATTGAGCTGCTGCTGCTCTGGGCTGACTGTTTCAGACATCATCATGCCATCCACATCCGTATATAACGTTGCCCAATCAACGCGTATTTCATCGCCAGCAGCATTACTGCCATACATGCCAATGCCCGCGCGTCCAATAGATAGAGAGGTATCCGTGCCAGACCAAACCAAGACGCCGTTGATCGTAAAGTAAATGGAAGTGCCATTGGCAAACACCCTGAGAGTATTCCATACATCTCCCTGATGGATGGCGTCGGTATAAGCCCAAGATTGGATTGCGGTTTCAACCCCGTCAATAGATTTCCATACGGAGAAAAAGCCATTACGCGCGTATTGAAACGAGTAGTAATCATCCCAGCGAAATATCGCATTAAGAGGATCTGGCGTTCCGCGAATCAGCAAGTTATTGGCGCAACCCGCGCAACCCAGCCGAATTATACGTGCGGTGTAATCCAAGTTGGCAAATGGGAGATAATAAGAGGCTGTTGACCAAAGATTATCCAAACCAGCTGTAAATAAATACTCACTGCCGATGGACCAAGCACCGGAATGACTATACCAACCAGAGGCGCTTCCATTAAATTGTGAGTCAAAACCCAAGTGCGTGAAGGGCTTATTCATGATCATCGGCAAGAAGCTTTCATAGGACCAACGTTCTGCGGTTGTCATGTAGCTTCCGTTGTATCCAGCGATCGCGTACAGAACTGGTCCAAGATTGGCATAAGCATAGGTGCGCCTGCCCTGGATCATCACAGCCGGGTGGGCAGTCCACGGACCCCCGTAACCCTGGGTGGTATCATAGACTTCACAATCGTCGTAATAGCTATTCCAACCTCCTCCGCAGGCATAGAGGGTGTTGCCAACAGCATACACACCTAACCCACCGCGGCCTTTGCTCAGGTTGGTGACTGTATGCCAGGCGCCATCTGCAGGGTTATAGGCTTCGACAAAGTTATAGTCAAGTGTGGCTGCATCACGCCCACCGACCGCGTAGATCTTCCCATTTACCGCAACCCCTCCCAGGTAAGCCCTGGCATGCGGCATGACAGGTAGTGTTGTCCAACGGGAACCGGGAGCGGGGGCAGGGTCATATACATACGCTGCGCTTTGATAGCCGGATAAATTACTGCCACCAAAAACGTAGAGCTTACCGTTTAAAGCTGCGCATCCTGGACCCGAGAGTCCCATAGGGAGGGGATCTGTAGTGATGGTCGACCAGGTGTCTGAGGTGGTATGGTAAACCTGGAGTGTGCTCAAGTACGCACCGCCGATATCATATCCCCCGGGGATATAGATATCAGTCCCAATCGCTGCAGCGCAAATATTACTCGCAGGCACAGGCATTAATCCTGCCTGGACTGTCCAGGTGTTTGCTGCTGGGTCATATTCGTCCACAGTGTTGGCTCTCCCGCCTGAAATCTCACCCCCTATAAGGTAAATTTTCCCGTTAACTGCAGCAGCTGCTGGCCGTGACCGCCCAACGCCATCGATGGGAGCAACGCTCTTCCATAGCTCACCCTCAGTTCCCCCAATACTGAAAGCAATATCATGCTCTACAGCGCCTACCACAATCCAATCCTGCCAGGCTGTCCCATAACCAAAACCACCACCAGGATTGACAAATTTTGCGACAAGGCCATTTAATGTGTCTGAAGGCTGAACACCAAATTGGCCGTAAGATCCAAAATTTAACGTCGGGTAGAATAACAGCCAGTAATGACCAGGCGGAAGTTTTATCGGAGAATTGAGTACCAACAACGTGTTAGACTGGTACCCATCTGAGCCAGTAGTTATGGTCACACGCGCATCGGTAGGAAGGGCCGAAAGGGACCAGATAGGAGGCGCTCCCACACCAGAAGGGTCGCCAGCTGGGACGCCACCATTATCAGCATAGATCTTCCAATTTAGTGCTGTGGCATTCATCAGGGTTGAAAATCCATTCCAACCACTACCCGGGACAAAAATGGTATTGATCATCCAGGATTTGGC
>CAYUGV010000039.1:9159-12390 GCA_964444335.1 uncultured Anaerolineaceae bacterium
ATCTCCAAAAATGATGGAACTGGCAGGATCATTTGGTGGCCCATCCCAAATTTGTAAGTATAGAGCTGTGATCGTGGACACAGGGGGATAGGCGTACGCACCGGTTTGGTATGTATAGAATGAAACTGTCTGGACCTGCCAACTATTGGCGCCACTGACTTCAAAGTCATCTGCCATGCGGTTGCCGGCACTTGTTTGAACACCAAAACCATACGTGTTCAGCCCCAGCGAGGATTGGAGCACACTGGCATCATTGCCGTTGTAGCCTCCACCCGGATGCGTGACCAGGGGTCCATTATCCCAGAGGACCATTGAGTTAGTGTTTGAAGAAGTCTGTTGACCCGCTTGGATGCCATGTGGCAAGGAACCAATCCAACTGTCCGAATTCGCATCAAGCCCAGAATTGGGCATGGTAGGAACCTGGAGTGATCCATCTACTTCTTCGATTGGTATGGCATCCTCCGTCGCTGGGCCTGCCTCGAGTACGGCGGTAGGTGGCTGAAGGGGTGTGACCTGACTCTCTCCTTCTCCTTCAGAATTGATTGTTGGGGGAGGTGTTTGGGCAATGGCCTGCCTGGCTGCTCCTGTACCACTGAAAGCTAGCCAAAGCACACAAAAAACCAAAAGAAAACTAAGCAATCTGTTTTTTTAACATCTGATCTCCTTTTACGATTGGTTAGGCTCGCAACGCGTTTAGGCTTTGATGCGAAAAAAGAGGATGGTGAAGGTGAAGTGAGTTGACCCTTCCTGTGAAACTTCCAGTGACTGATCTTTTTGAAATGAGGCGTCAAATTCCTCAAACAACATTAAGAGCTCTAAAAGCAATCAAATTATGGAATATATGTTGGATTTGGATGAAAACATTATAGGATATTCAATTGCTGATTTCAACTAATCACGCGTTTTTACCTTCGAGAGGGTAAGGTGGTACGACGGTAGAAAACAGATCGCAGGATGGTAAAACGAGTAGCATATTCCCGCTCAAGCCGCACAGGCTCAGTAATTTTCCATTTTCGCGCAAGCAAGAAGGATTGACTCATGGTGAGCCTTTTGACTTGATGCTTGAAGACAGCTTTGCGGGTTTTTATCATCATTTTTTCTTCCTCATATGCTTGGTCATTATTGTCCTTCCATTATTGTCCCTTCAAGTTTGAGAAATTGGATTGAATTTCGGCGCATTTTTAGAATTATTTATGAATACGGGAGTAAAATGTGCAAATTGCATAGTTTTCAGAATGGAGGAATAATGTCCGTAATCCGAAAAAGCGCCAGTCTCATCGCATCAATCCTACTCCTGGCAAGTTCTCTTGCTCTCCCACAGGTGCCCGTTTCGGCTGATGGTGAGTTAATCATCACGGTCGATAGTTTGATAGACTCCCCTGATTTCGTAACAAACAGCGTTTGCAGCGCCTATCAACCAACAGGTGGGCCTTGCACACTGCGGGCCGCTATCTCTGAAGCAAACGGCAATATCCAGAACCAGCCAGTGACCATTCTAATTCCACCTGATCTGTACACATTAGTGATCCCCCCTAACCCAGCGGATGACAGCCACACCGGCGACCTTGATATCAGCGCCACGAACTCAGGCAACCTGATCACAATTCAATCGACAGAAGCGGGCAATCAGGCTTACATTTCTACTACCAGTTCGTTCAACGATCGCATCTTACAGGTTGGTTGGGGTGCCCATGTGCTGATCAAGGACGTGAAATTTGCTGGAGCGCATTTGGTGCTTACAGGGAGTGGGGTCGGAGGCGGTGCAATTCAAAATGAAGGCAGTCTGACCCTGGAAAGGACGGACTTCATGTCGAATTCAGTAACCTGCGCTCAGGGCGCGAATTGCAGCAGCTATGTGATTGGAGGCTCGATCCTGAATAATGGAAGCTTGTATGTTAGCGACAGCACATTTTTCAGCAACTCGGCAGAACGGGGTTTTGCGATTTTTAACAGCGGTGGTGCACCCAATTGTCAGATTCATCATTCGCTTTTCATGCAAAACTCTGGTGGCGTGGGCACCATCACCAATTATTCTGCAATGACTATCGTCAACAGCACAATGAGCGATAATATCTCTACCAATGCGTGGTTGGCTGGCGTTGTGAATGATGGCGTTGGACAACTGAGGATGCAATCTTGCACTCTCGCAAACCAAGGGAACAATAGCTCGCTATATAACAGCGGCACAGTCTTCCTGAACGACAATATTTTTGTGGCACCAATTGGTCTTGATAATTTTTACCAAGCGGGTGGCGCCTGGAACAGTGGCGGATACAACATTTTCAATGATGACAGCTATCCAGGCGCACTGGGTAGCGGTGATTTGCTCAACACGGACCCAATGCTGGCTGGCTTGGGCGATTACGGCGGACTCACTTGGACACACTCACTTCCTGTCAATTCCCCAGCCGTCAACCACCGTCCCGGAAATTGTGAGACGGCTCTTTACGTGATCGAAGACGACCAACGCCATCAAGCACGTTCCGATGGCAGATGTGATACCGGCGCTTACGAACTCGGTCGCACCTATCTTCCTTTTATTACTCGATAAACTGGTGCGGTTTTTCTTACATCCTGGATCAATCCAGTTAGCATCAAAGATGGAGTGGCAAGAGCCACTCCATCTTTCTATACCCTCAGGAGATGAACTGGGTAAACATAAGGCTTACCCTCATCCATCCAAGAAGAATGAGGCGAAGCATCGTAGCTTTTTTTGATTTACTGCTCGAAAGAAGTCACCTCGAAGTACTTTTGCGCGTGCTTGCAGGCTGGGCAGACCTTGGGGGCTTCTTCGCCTTCGTGGATGTAGCCGCAGTTGCGGCATTTCCAGTATACCTTGTGTTCGCGTTTGAAGTACTTGCCATCCTTAACCACATCTGCCAGGGCTTTATAACGCAGATAGTGCTGCTCTTCCACTTCGGCAATCTCGGTGAAGGATTCGGCAATCTTATCGTAACCCTCCTCCTTGGCAACTTCGGCAGCGTTTTTGTACAGAAGCGTGAATTCCTCATGCTCGCCAGCAGCCGCCGCTTCAAGATTCTCCCAGGTGGACCCAACCGATGCAGGATAGTCAGCATCCACATGGATGATTACAGCACCGAGATTTCGAATGATGTGGTCATAAAAAATCTTGGCATGTTCACGTTCGTTATCAGCAGTTTCTGTGAAAATTGCGGCGACATGCAACAGGCCTTCTTTTTCGGCGACCTCTGTGTAGAACGAATAGCGGTT
>CAYUGV010000040.1:0-11992 GCA_964444335.1 uncultured Anaerolineaceae bacterium
GGTGCTCATGCCGCGTTCCTGAGCGCGCAGCACAAGGAAAGCATCCGATGAGTTACCCAGGTCGAAAATTCCGACGATGAGCATGAAGACCAGGAAGTTCTTCCCGAGCCCTCTGAAGCTAATCTTGGGCGCTTTTGCATCGCCTTCGGGCTTCTTTTCTTTGGCCATTACCGCCAGGGATATGACCGCCAAAATCGCAGGAATAATGCTAATCAGGACGATTGTGCGGAAGGTGTGTTCCTGCAGGGCGGAACCGGCAGCCTGGAGTTTCCAAACCACAAAGGCGGCGATCAGGATGCCAAGCATCGCGCCAGCAGTATCGGACGCGCGATGTAAACCAAAAGCCAGGCCTCGCTGTTCGGGTTTGACGTTATCGGCGACCAAAGCATCACGCGGAGCTGTGCGCACACCCTTGCCGACGCGGTCCGCCCATCGGATTGCGCCAATCGCCTCCCAGGTGGATGCAATGTAAAAGAAAGGCTTAGCCAGGGCGGAGATGCCATAGCCAATAACCGCCAGCCACTTGCGGCTGCGAAGTTTATCGGACAGCCAGCCAGAGAAAACCTTCAACACGCTGGAAGTTGCTTCTGCGACGCCCTCGATAATACCGATAATATTGGTCTTAATGCCCAGGACTGATGAAAGGAATAGCGGCAGGATGTTCAGGACCATCTCACTGGAGATGTCCATCAGGAAGCTGGTCAGGCTGACTGCCCAGATGTTAGGGTGAAGCTCACGAAAGGGGTTTTTCTTTGGTTGGCTCATGTTGATTTTCCTTCTGAAGCAAGATTATAGTCTTGTAACCAGTTTTTGCCCACTAACTGGACAAAACAATCGCCCTAGAGTGTGAAAATAATGGATCAGAGACGAAATCCTCGAAAAAAGTAAATGGATTTTTCAAAATGTGCGCCCCTCAGCTATCCAACTTTTGGGTATGATTAACCAGCTAATCTTTTGGAGAGAACATGGATCAGAACATGGATTTGCTCGGAAAAACAATTCTCATCACCGGTGCTACCGACGGTATCGGTAAGGAGTTGGCGCACATGTGCTGGCAATCTGGAGCCAACCTGATTTTGCACGGGCGCAATCATCAGAAACTCGAAACAATTCCTCAATCACTAGGTTCAGGGGTTTTTGGGCAATATGCTACCACGATCAAGGCGGATTTCTCGAGGCTTGAAGAGGTCAGAGAGATGGCAGCAAAGATCATCACAGAATTCCATCATCTCGATGTCCTGGTAAACAACGCCGGGCTTTACCCCTCTTCCCGCGTCATCACAAAGGATGGGTTTGAGGAATGTAACCAGGTGAATTACCTCTCGCCCTTTCTCCTTACGAACCTCCTGCGCCCACTGCTGATCAATTCAGCACCGATGCGGATCGTCAATCTAAGCTCCATTGGTCACCGCTTTGTGTGGTCAAACGCCAACCCATCCACAAAGAATCTTTTTTATTGGCGTTGGGTGGCATATTGCCGCTCCAAGCTCGACATTATTCCCTGGACCCGGGAGCTTGCGGAGCAACTTAAGCCATATGGGATTACAGTCAACTGCGTCCACCCGGGCATTATCCGCACCAAGGTAATCAGGGTCCTGCCAATATCCTGGGGGTCATCAGTCCACTCAGGAGCGGCAACTGTATATCGCCTGGTCGCGGATTCAGAACTCGAAGGTGTGACCGGGAAATATTTTGAACGCTACCGCGTTTCAACGCCTTCTCCGATGGCGCAATCCAGGCGCTACCAGGCAGCCCTTTGGCGGCATACGCTGCGCAGGTTAGGGTTAAAGCAAGAAAATGACGGTACGATCGTCCAACGGTAGATCAACCAAAACGACCAGTAATGTAATCCTCAGTACGGCGATCTTTCGGATTTGTGAAGAGTGTTCTGGTCTCTGTGAATTCCACTAACTGACCGGTACGGGTCTCATCCGTATAGAAAAACGCGGTAAAGTCTGAGACGCGCCCTGCCTGCTGCATGTTGTGGGTGACAATTACAATGGTGTAATTTGCTGACAATTCGTGGATGAGGTCTTCAATTTTTAGGGTAGCGATGGGGTCCAGCGACGCAGCTGGTTCATCCATCAGGATCACGGTTGGCTCCACTGCCAGTGCCCGCGCGATGCATAGGCGCTGCTGCTGCCCACCCGAAAGGTCCAGTCCCGATTTGCCCAGGTTGTCCTTGACTTCATCCCATAAGGCTGCCGAGCGTAAACTCCGTTCCACGATCTCTTCAAGCTTCTGATGATCCTTCAAACCCGTCACGCGCGGTCCATAGGCAACGTTATCAAAAATCGATTTGGGAAACGGATTAGGCTTTTGAAAAACCATCCCGACGTTCTGACGAAGCGCAACAGGGTCGGTTTTGAAGATGTCTTCTCCATCGATCAGCACCGATCCTTCGGTACGAACGCCGGCAATCAAGTCATTCATGCGATTAAAACTGCGCAGAAAAGTACTCTTTCCGCAGCCTGAGGGGCCAATCAGAGCCGTCACTTTGTTTTCCGGGATCTTGATAGTAATTTCTTTCAAAGCACGGAATTTCCCATAATACAGGCTGTAGTTGATAGTTTCAAGTTTCGAATCGTTCATCGTACTTTCCGGACTCCCGCTGTCAGTTTTCGAGACACAAGGTTAATACCCAAATTTATCAAAATGATCATCACCACCAATACGGCTCCAGTACCCATGGCCTTATCGAAGGCGCGGGTGTCCATGGCGAGGTAATAGAGGTGCAGCGCCAAAGTTCGACCGCCATCCATAATGGATGATGGCAATCGGTAACTGCCGCCGAGCGTGACAAAGAAAACTGCTGTTTCACTGATAATGCGCCCAACGCTTAGAATGATACCGGTAATGATCCCTGGCAATCCCGCAGGCAACACAATTCGATAGAGCGTTTGCCACTTGGTCGCGCCAAGCGCCAGGCTGCCCCGGCGGTAGTCGTCAGGTACAGCCAGTAGCGCTTCTTCGGTGGTGCGGATAATGGTTGGCAACACCAGGCAAGCGCCAGCCAACGAGGCAGAGAGCAATGAGAAGCCAAATTTCAAGGTGGAAACGAACAGGGCATACCCAAACAAACCAAAAATGATCGAAGGGATACCAGCCAATGTTTCCACTGCAAAATTGGAAACGCTGATCACAGATCGCAGGAATTTGGAGCTAAGGCTTTGCTCCCCAGCATATTCGATCAGAAACACTGCCGCGCCAACACCAAGAGGAGTAGCGACGAGCAAGGTCAAACCGACCAGGTAAAAGGTTGTGCCAATGGTGGTGGAGATGCCGCCTTCGCCCGAGAGACCTCCCTTTGGAGGGGTAACAAGGAATTGCCAGTTGATCGCTTTGCCGCCTTGCACCAGGACGTACCCCACAACCAGGATCAAGATTAACACGGTGATCAAGCCGAAAAGCCACATCAAGCCCACCCAAAACTTCTGCTTTCCACGTTCCTTCTTGAGGCTCATGGCTTTTGCCTGATGGTTCAAGGCAATCTCAGTCAATCTCTCTTCAACCATGCTGGTTCCTAATTTGCCTTCTCAACATATTTTTGTCCGCGGATAATCCAGCGGGCCGTGGCATTTACGATAATGATCAAGGCAAAAAGTACCACACCAGTCGCAAACAAAGCGCTTTCGTGGATGCCAGTGGCGTAACTGATCTCAACGGCAATGTTGCCCGTCAGAGTGCGGGCTTGTGAGAGGAAATACGTAAGCGGATTACCTGAAAGGGGCTTGGGCATGATGACTGAATTGCCGATGACCATGATCATCGCCATGGTCTCCCCCAAAGCTCGCCCGATCCCCAGGATTACCCCTGCAATAATGCCAGATTTACCAGCTGGCAGGACAACTTGGGTAATAGTCTGCCACTTGGTTGCTCCCAAAGCCAGGGAACCATGGCGATAGTTCTCCGGCACGGCACGGATCGCGTCCTCAGCAACGCTGGCAATGGTGGGCAGGATCATGACAGCCAACACGATAGAGGCCGCCAACAAGCCATAACCTGAGTTTCCAGGAACATTTAATCTGCGAATCAGGGGGACCAGGATGACCATGCCAAACAAGCCATACACGACTGATGGGATGCCTGCCAGGAGCTGCACAGCAGGGCGAACCACAGCCTGTACCCCTGCAGGGGCGATTTCTGCCAAAAATATCGCGCAGCCAAGCGCTAGCGGCACACCGAGGAGGATAGCGCCAAATGTCACGGAAACGGAGCCAACAATCATCGCGAGGATGCCGTATTGGTCCTGACCTGGTCGCCAAACAGTCTTCAGGAGTATTTCATTGACACCGATTTCAGACCAGGCTTCAATACTCTCACGGAAAATAAAAAAACCGATCGCGAGTACGATGATGATCGAAATGATTGCACTCGCAAACAGAATGTATTTTACGGTTTTATCAGCGATCATTCGGGCAGACATCAGGTTCTTTCCGGTCCAGTTCTTTTTCACTCAGACGTCTCTGCGAGTTGGCAGAGACGTCTGATAATTATAAATGGTACTACGTTCTTTCCCTGGCTACTTTACCGGGATGTAGCCATCTTCAATAACCAGTTTCTGCCCAGCGTCACTCAGGATGAAATCCAGGAAAGCCTTTACTGCACCGGTAGGTTCGCCGTTGGTGAGCATGTTGAGTGGGCGCACGATCGGGTAAGTCCCATCAGCCGCGTTTGGTTCGGTTGGAGCGACGCCGCCAATGCTGATCTTTTTGACAGTCTCATCCAGATAGCCGAAGGACAGGTAGCCGACGGAATAAGGTGTGGTGGACACAGTGGTGCGGATCGAACCGTTTGAGGGTTGCAGGATAGCGGTCGCTGCTATCAGGGCATCTTCACCCATCACCATTTCTTCAAAAGCGCCGCGTGTGCCAGAACCTTCCTCACGGGAAACAACAATGATGTTTTGATCATCTCCACCAAGGTCTTTCCAATTGGTGACCTTGCCGCTGAAGATGTCGCGTACCTGCTCCACCGTCAGATCGCTGACATTTACATCCGGATGGGCAACAATAGCGATACCATCACGGGCTATGACAAAAATCTCCAGATTGGGGAATTCCGTAAGTTCAGATTCCTTGATTTCACGGGAAGCCATGCCGATGTTGGATGTACCTTCACCAGCCGCTTTGACGCCCACGCTTGAACCACCGCCTTGCACGTCAATGCGTACACTGTTGTTTTCGGCCATATAAGCTTCCGCTAGTTTTTCTGCCAGGGGTTGAACCGTTGTGGATCCTGAAACGGAAACCGTAGCATTCTCCGCCGTTGGTTCGGATACTGGAGCGCTGGGGGTGCTTGTGGCGGTGCACGCGGCAGTGAGTGCTGCAACTAACAATACTGAAACTATCAACAAAATGCTCTTTCTTGTACTAATCATTCTTAATTCTCCTCTAAAAGTTGATTTCTCATTTGAATTCCCTGTAATGTTAACGGGTCAAGGTTAATTGCAGCTTAAAGGCAAATTAAGGCATTGTCAGGGTATTGCTATTAATCAAAATGCGCCTGCCTTTCTGCCGTGTTAGAATCATGACTGATGGGCAAAACACGCGTTTTCAGGCGGATATCATTGGGTTTGTTGGCAGTGCTCCTCTCCAGCTGCAACATCCTCACGTCTGCCCCAAAGATCACGCCTCTGGTCACGAAGCTCCCTACCACTCCCACGTTAAATCCAGAGCAGGCATTTACCAAAGCTGCCCAACAAGCCACCCCCACACCAATTCCGACTTCCACCCCCTGGCAGGTCATCACACCAACCTCCACTCAGAGGCCCATTCCCGCCCAGTCCGATACGACCAATCCGCTCACTGGTTTGGAAGTTGAAGCCCCAGGCTTGCTCTGGGAGCGACCCATCATGGTCAAGCTGGCCAATTGGCCGCAATCCCTGCGCCCCTTCAACCAGATCCTGGATGCGGATATGGTTTTCGAGTATTACATCGGACACCAGATGAACCATCTCCTGGCACTTTATTACGGTGGAGATGCCACAGCAGTCGGCCCGCTTGCACCGGGGCGCGTGGTGGACGCGCGCCTCGCAAGACGCTACCAGGCATCGCTGGTGGTTGCCAGCGCGCCTACGACCGTGGAAGGTGTGTTTGAGCAAACCTTGCCGGATCGTGTTTTCTATCGTGGGTATGCTCCCTGCCCCGGAATTTGCACCGAAACCCAGGCGCAGGGTGGAAATACGGTCGTGGATACAGCTGCCTTGCGTGCTTTTGAAAAAACAAAAGAATTTGAAACGGGGATCGAACGTCTGCCAGACCTTTTCTTCAATAAAAAGATCGAAATTTGGGATGAGAACGCATTGAGGGTCAGCTACATCTACGCTGATTTTTCCGTAATGGATTGGCGTTATGACAAAATCTATGGCGGCTATCAACTCTGGCAGGATTATCAGTCTGAGAACGGTAACTACACATTAAGCCAAACTCTTGATCGCGATACCCAGCAACCAGTAATATTTGAGAATGTCCTGATCCTCCTGGCTGACTACATCGAGTACAACTCGTCCTTTTATGACATCGACTTTCGCGAGGGAGACCGGCAACAAGCAGCGGTCTTTCTGCGTGATGGAAAATTGACACATGGCACCTGGTATGCCCCAGACATCAACCAACCCTTCCAGTTTTTCGATTTGCAAGGCAATCCTTACCACCTGAAACCCGGGCAGACCTGGATCACTTTTGCCAGCACAACCTCACGCATGGACCTGGTCGAAGAAGGCAGTTGGGATATTACCTTCGTGCCAAATTAGGCTGTTACCGTCTCAAACCGTAATGCCCGCAACCCGTTAAGCGTCACAATCAAAGAGATCCCGATATCCGCGAACACCGCCACCCATAAGGGTGTGAGCCCAGCCATGGCAGCGATCGCCACCAGGATCTTGACACCCAGGCTGATGATCACATTCTGCCGGATCAGACGGTTTACTTGTCTCGAAAGCCTGACTGCAAACGGAAGCCGGCCGAGATCATCATTCATCAAGACCACATCCGCAGTTTCGAGCACCTGTGCGTTGCCCGCGCCGCCCATTGCCACGCCGATATCTGCCTGCGCAAGGGCCGGCGAATCGTTGATGCCATCGCCCACCATCACCACCTGGCCATACTCCTGCTTGAGCGCGTTGAGTTTGCTTAGTTTATCGGCGGGAAGCAGATTGGCGAAGACCTGGTCAATCCCGACTTCCTTCGCCACCCGCTCCGCCACACCAGCATTATCCCCGGTGAGCATCAGGGTGTGGATTCCGTCAGCTTTCAATTCTGCCAGAACTTCTTTTGTTCCCGGGCGCGGCTCATCCTGGACCGCAAGATACCCGATCACACGGTCGCCGTCGCAAATCAGCATGGTTGTCTGCCCTTGTAATTCGGCTGTCTGAGAAGCTTCGATGATCTGCTCGGGAGTTTCATGCTCAGACAAAAAGAGCGGCAAGCTGCCAACCGTTGCCAGCTTGCCATTCAACATCCCCTGCTGACCGCGCCCTTCCAGCACTTGCAGCCCTTCAGCTGCGGGGTAGCGGTTGAGCACACCCCTGGCAAGTGCTTCCTGCGTGACGGCAGTGCCTAATGGGTGGGTGCTGTGAGCTTCAAGCGAGCTGGCTACAGCTACCAGGTCATTACAGGGTTCGCAGAGTTGATCACCAGTGCAATCCGTCGCCTGCACCCTGGTTACCGAAGGCTTGCCGAGCGTCAGCGTCCCCGTTTTATCGAATGCCATTACTTTGCTGTCGGATAAGCTTTCAAGGAAGATGCCTCCCTTGAAGATCACTCCAGCTCTTGCAGCGCGGGTGAGACCGCTCACCATCGTGATAGGAGTGCTGATGATCAGCGCGCATGGGCACCCGACCATCAGGACTGAAAGCGCCCGATGAAACCAGCCGTAGCTTTCAGATGTATTCCAAAAGTTCTGTTTAAAGATCAGCGTTGGTATGATTGCCACCAAAATGGACACCACGATCACAATCGGGGTATAGACCCTGGCAAACCGGTCAATGAATTTTTCCTGTTTTGCTTTATTTTCCTGGGCCTCCGTGACCATGGCGATGATTCGCTGAATGGTGGTGTCGGCAGCCAGATGGCTGACACGCACCTCGAGAACGCCCTGCCCGTTGATCGTGCCTGAGAGAACCTCATCGCCTATTGTTTTTGGTACCAGCCGGCTTTCTCCAGTTATGGGTGCCTGGTTCACCTCGCTGGCACCCCTGATCACAACCCCATCCATCGGAAAGCGTTCCCCTGCCCGCACAAGAATACGGTCGTCAATTCTAAGATCCTCGATCGGCACAAGCCGATCTCCATCTGCAGTAGATAAAAGCGCTTCGTGAGGGGCGAGATCAGCAAATTCGGTCAGAATGGCGCGGGCATGATCATTGGTGTAGCCCTCAAGCGCTTCTGAGAGTGTGAATAAGATGACCATGATCAGCGCTTCATGCGCCTCACCAATCGCAACAGCGCCAATCGACGCGACGGACATGAGCACATTCATATTAAGGTTGTGCTCCTTGAAGAGGCTGATCGCTCCATTACGGAAGACCATCCAACCGGCGATGGGCAAAATCAGGAACTGTAGTATACGAATAACCGTTTCCGAGAGACCCAAACGTGGGAGGAAAAAAGTCACAAACAAGAGGATCCACCCTGGCACGATGATCTTCAGGTCCGGCATACGGGTAAAGTAGCGCCAGAAGCCCCTAAAATCCAACACGCTCGCCTTTTCAGCAGGCTGATCCGAGGAAGTGTAAGCACGAATAGGAGCTGAACAGTTTCCGTTACAGGCACTGCCTGTTGCATCATTGATGGGATTTTGGGGGTGTATTTCAGATTGGTTCATAGTCAGAAAAACTCAACTGTTCTCAGGAATTCAGGTGCAGACTATGTTTATAAGCCTGCTCCATTAAGTCTTGAATGTGTTCATCATTGATGCGGTAATTAACCTGCTGACCTTCGCGCCTGGCGGTTACAAAGCGGAGATTTCGCAGTACACGGAGTTGGTGCGAGGTGGCACTTGGGCTGAGCCCGGATTGTGCTGCAAGGTCATTGACATTCGTCTCTCCGCCCAGCAGGATCGCAAGCAGGTGCAGTCGGGAGGGATCAGAAAGCCCCTTGAAAGTGGTCGCCATGCTGTTGAAATCTTTTTCGGCAATGCTTGTCGCTTCCATACTACCTCAGATCATATGAATACTTGTTCATATGTTCATAATACCACATGGCGCAAAATATTGCCAGTGTACAGACGGTCCAGTAGTCTATTTGGGGTGAAAATTGGCGATAGCGTGGGTTAAGGCAGCGGTCAGGCGGGCGTCATCAATGGCATCGTGGCTGTTTGGAATGGGAATACTCAATAACCTGCCTGCAAATTCGAGTTTTTGGGACTTGAAACCATTGTTGCGCGCGTTCCATTCACCATAAAAGGCAGCAAAAAGCTTCATTACGCAAAATGCCTGGTTCGTTTCAATACTCATCGGCAATCCGGCAGCCTTGTTGGTTTGGCGTAATAATCGTAAGTCAAACTCGGCGTTGTAGATCCCGATCACCCTGCCTTTCAGGATCGCTTGCACGTCGGGCCAGAGCTGAGACCAAACAGGTGCGTCTCTGACCATATCATCGGTAATGCCATTTACCGCGCTGGATTCAGCCGGAATGGGCATGCCCGGGTTCACCAAGGACTGAAACAAGGGCTCGCCATGGGTATCCACAATCCCAATCTGGATGATGCGATCAGTTTGCCCGGTGCCTGTGGTTTCTGTGTCAAGGTAGATGGGCTGCAATTCGAGTACAGCCTGTGCGCGCTGAATGACCATGGGATGTGCGATTGGATAGGGCATAAAACCTCGCAAAGTATTATAACGCATCGCCAGAACCGTTCCCCCTGTGTGTCTTCCACTTTCGTACATGCGTTGGACAACTTCCTCGATATAGTAAAATTAATTAACAATCCCTATCTTTTGGAGGCAATCATGAAAACACGTTCGTTCCTTAATTTTGACAAAATGATCACTCCTACGATCATCAAAATTCTGTTCTACATCGGAATCGCCATGGCTCTTCTCGGCGGCGTTATTGTGTTTTTCGGTGGTATCATCACCGCCTTCCAAACGCATAGTTTTGGTGCCGCGCTTGGCGGAATTATCGGCGGTCCATTGGTGATTTTTGTAGGCGTGCTGATGGCAAGGGTCTACGCTGAATTGCTGATCGTTGTCTTCCAAATCCACGAAAACCTGGTTGCCATCAAACACAAATTGGTGGACGGGGAATAGTTCGGAAGAATAGAACAGCAAGGGCAGTAAGCTTTGCTTATGCTTTTCAAGATTGAGTTCCCTGTTTTATATTTTTGGGGAATGGTATTTTAGTATTCCTCTTAACAGGGTTTTGTTTTTACGTAAATAGATTGTAGCTACAGCTTAACGTATTAGTCGAAACTGCCTTCAGTCCTGGTATCTGTGCTGCAGTCTTGTTTGTTAATCGCCCAAGAGTAATCTTTTTTGGTTCTCCGGTCGCCCTTTTTTCCCATTTTCTGTTTATCGAGTATCATGGATAGACCACACAAACATAGGTTGATAATATGCAAGAAAACACTGTCTGGAAGCGATTTACTTCTTTCCTCATCAGCAACTCTCCCGGTATGCGGGTCATCAAGACCTGCCTTGCCATCACCATCTGCTTGATTATCGAGTTTTTTCGGGGAACAAGCATGCCCTACCACTCCAGCATCGCCGCGATCGTCTGCATGCAGCCGACCTTGAAATCCACTTTCACGACGGCTGTAGACCGAACAATTGGCACACTGATCGCAGGTCTTTATGGCTACCTGTTCATCACATTCTTCCATCAGCATCTTCAGCTGGGTGTCGACACGCTAAACTACTTCATTCTAATCGGGCTCCTGACCTTGCCCCTCATGATGCTGATGATTGCGATTAAGAAGCAAGGCGGGCTTGCCATCACGGTGGTTGTCTTTTTAGTTGTTGTCATTAATGCTGGCGAAACTGATCCCCTCAATTACACGATCGAACGCGTGGTAGGCACTCTGATCGGGATCGGTGTCGCGCTGTTTATTAACTGGCTGCCGATCCTCAACAAGATTGGCAAGCGCCTTGGGCAAGTGGATATTTCGCAGGTAGTACCTCCAACCAGCAACCTTGAAGTAATCGCGCCTTTTCCGCCCGGAAAAAGCCAGGAAGGCGATAAGTGAACAATTCCCTCGAAGCTGTTCGAGACAGCCTGCAGAGGAGCCAGGATATAGTATTTTTTGGCGGAGCGGGAGTCTCAACGGCTTCAGGTATTCCAGATTTCCGCAGCGCGACTGGTCTTTACAATCAGATGACCGGTTCGCGTTACACGCCGGAAATGATGCTCAGCCATGAGTTTTTCATTCGCCACCCGGATGAGTTCTATGTCTTTCTTCGCAGTTCGCTTTACTATCCCAATGCAAAGCCAAACGCCGCGCATTACGCCCTGGCTGATATGGAAAAGCAAGGAAAACTTGATGCTGTCATTACCCAAAACATTGATGAATTGCATCAGCAAGCTGGATCGAAGGTCGTACACGAACTCCACGGCAGCTTGAAGCGTTTTTATTGCTCCCGCTGCCACCACCCTTACCCGGCCCGGAAGGTCTACACGCAGGATACAACGCCTCACTGCGAAGTATGCAGTGGATTGGTGAGACCCGACGTGGTGCTCTACGGCGAGCCGCTCGACCCCGAGGTGTTCAATGCCAGCATCGCCGCTGTTCGAAAAGCGGACTGCCTGATCGTGGGCGGGTCATCGCTGGTGGTCTACCCGGCAGCAGGTTTACTCGATTACTTTCGTGGTGGTTGCCTGATTCTGATCAATCGCGACGCAACCCCTTACGATCACCAGGCACAATTCGTTTTTCATGGGGATGTGGGGGAAGTCTTGTCTGCGATCTCGCCGGTTTAATCCTTTCCCACACTAAATAGACCTTATCATTGAAACCTGCCTAATAAAGCTTGCTCTTCGCCTCTTGCCAGATC
>CAYUGV010000041.1:0-9983 GCA_964444335.1 uncultured Anaerolineaceae bacterium
ACTTGCCCGACTACGTGGATGTTGCTTATACCTTTGAGATCAACGAATTCAACGGACGCAGCACGATGCAATTAAACGTGAGGGATATCCAGCCCTCTACTGTTTAACGCTCCTGGTTAAGGCTCGATCACAAATTGCTTTTTGTTCGTTTCAAGCCGACCGTCTTTGTAGGTTATTTCTTCCTGGGTGCTGATGCGGACGACCTCGCCCGCAGCCCTTGCCTTTTCCAATAAGGCTTGCAATTCCCGAACTCCGAGAGCAGCTTGCTCTCCTTCTTCCTTGCCAAACCGATAAGTAAAGAAAGCTGGATTGATCTTGAGGTAATCAACAATCGCCGAAAGAGCAGTCTGCATGGCGGCAATAGGTACATAGCCCTCTTGCTCATACAGCGCTCTCACCGGCAACTTCAGATTTAATCTGAGACTTTCTAACAGCACTGGCGCGTGCAAAAAGTGTGCGAATGCAGATCCCCAGGATAAGTCCGAACTTTTCTCATCCCCAATTTCCAGGGAGAACGAGTAGCGCGATTCAACCGGTATAAGATCTTTTTCTTCTTCAGTAATCAGGTCAAAAACTGCGTCCAAAACCTTATGCGAATACCCCAGAAGTTGTTCCTTGTCGGCGATACCATCCGCAGGCTCAAGAGCTGGGATCGGCCTACCCACTCGCATCAGGAGTTTGGGTCTTTTCAGCTTCATCGCACGCTCGAAGGATCCCTGCAATCCGCTGAAGCCAATCGGCACTACCGGCGCGCCGGTGCGCTGGCTAAGCAGCGCTACGCCAATCTGGGGCTGCATCTTACCCGGCGCCCAAGTTCCGCCTTCGGGAAAAATACCAATAACCCCACCTTGTTTGAGCACATCCAGCGCTTTGTTCAGGCCTTTTCTGTCCAGGTTGCCCCGATTAAGGGGAATAAATCCATATAGGGACACTATGGGACCGATAATACCCTCAAAGGGTAGATCGCCCGCACCGATAGGCTCCACCAACCGCTTGGGCATAACCGTCATCAGGACTGACTCAAGCACAGCAACATGATTGCCTGCCAGGATGACAGGACCTTCACCGGGGATGTTGTTGAGCCCTTCGATCTTCGTGCGGGTCAATAAACGCAGCAACCCTCTAGTTAGAAGGCGCAGGAGAGTGCGTTTAACTTGTAAGCGTGGGTAGGGAAGGCTGTATTGGGGCTTTGATTGTGTCACAGAAGCTCTGGTTAAATAAAAGGTGCCCCCACAGGAATTCGAATCCTGGTTTTGGCCTTGAGAGGGCCGCGTCCTGGGCCACTAGACGATGGGGGCGTCGAGGAAGCAATAATATCATGCAAAATTCGGGGCGTCAATAAATTCATTTTTACTTTTGCACGAGGTTTCGCACAGGAAAGCAACCATTGTATATATTTCACATCAGAGTTTAGCGTTTTCCTCTACCGTCGTTTGCATCCCGCTCCTATTTCTCTATAATTACATAAAGGAGAAAAATATGAATTATCGAAATCTGGGAAAATCTGGATTAAAAGTATCAGAACTTTCATTTGGTTCCTGGGTGACTTATGCCAACCAGGTGGACGTTGACCTCGCCAAGAAGCTGATGAGCGCCGCATGGGACCGCGGAGTCAACTTCTTCGACAACGCCGAAGGGTACGCCCACGGCGAGTCCGAGCGTGTGATGGGCAAAGCCCTCAAGGAACTTGGTTGGGCGCGAGAGCAATACGTGGTCTCCACCAAGATCTTTTGGGGTGGTCAGACCCCCAACGAGAAGGGACTATCCTACAAGCACATCGTCGAAGGAGTAAACCGCTCGCTGAGGAATTTCCAGCTCGATTATGTGGACCTGGTCTTCGCCCATCGTCCCGACTTTGAAACCCCGGTCAGCGAGACCGTCAGGGCTTTCAATCAGGTCATCCAACAGGGCAAGGCTTTCTATTGGGGCACTTCCGAGTGGCCTGCAGAACGCATCCTGGAAGCGGCAAAATTCGCTGAAGAAAACTACCTGATCGGTCCGACCATGGAGCAGCCGGAGTATAACCTGCTGCATCGGACTCGTTTCGAAGAGGAATATGCCATACTGTACAAGAAGCTTGGGCTTGGCACCACCACCTGGAGCCCGCTGAAATCTGGCATGCTCAGTGGAAAATACCGCGGCGGGGTCTTCCCCGAAGGCGCACGCGCCAACCTGCCCGGCTACGGCTGGCTGAGGGAAATGTTCAGCGATCCTGCCCGCATGCAGGCAGTCGAGAACCTCGCCTTCATCGCCGATGACCTGGGCGTGAGCCTGGCGCAGATGTCCATTGCCTGGCTGCTCAAGAACCCGAACGTCAGCACGGTCATCACCGGCGCGAGCCGCCTGGAACAGCTTGAGGAGAACTTCAAAGCGCTGGATGTAGTGGAAAAACTTACGGACGATGTACTCGACCGGATCGACGATGCTCTTGCTAATTACCCGGACGACACGGCTGTCAATTAACCAAAAATGAATTACCAAAATCGGGATCGAATTCGATCCCGATTTTTTTGATTGATAAGCTCGTTCAGATATTTTTTATGGGAAAGAAGCTTGAAGTTCTTTCCAGCCTAGTCGTTTGCTGATTTGAATTATCTCATCCTTACTTGGGTAAGTCAGCTCCAATTGACCATCTTTTCGAGTCAGGGCAAAGGGCAGAAGGCTCAACTGGCTGATTTCCCCTCGTTTGAATTGCAGATAAACCAGCGCGGAGTGGCGCGTTTCATAAGTCATAGTTTGATCGGTGAGCAGGTTTCCAAGGCTGTAGAGGGCCAGCATGCGGTGGCTTCCATCCTCCGCTTCAACCCATTCAGCCGGTTGTAAAACATGCGGATGGTGCCCCCACAGCACGTCCACGCCAGCGTTGGCAAGTTGTTGCGCCTGCTCGCGCTGCAAGGGCGTTGGTTCGCCGGCATATTCCACTCCCCAGTGCAGTGACACGATCAACAAGTCTGATTTTGCTTTGAGTTCAACCATGCTCGCCAGGAGAGAGTCCATGTCCAGCGGTTTCAAGACTGCGTCCACAGCCATTATAGCGACAGTACCGGCAGGGGTCTCCAGGATCATGGGTTGCCCCTCAAAAACCACGCGTAGTCCGTCTATTGCCTGGGAAGGGTCAACAGACTCTTCGCAGTCTCCCTGGTGATTGTTAGCCACAGAGACCACGTCCACGCCGCCGATCTTCAATATTTCGGCTGCGTCTGCTGGCGCGCAAAGGTTATACCCTTCTCCATTGGTTTTCGTAAAAGATGTCGTACCGCCAAGGGGTGATTCGAGGTTGACCAGGAACCAATTCTGACTGCCACTTGCAGATGACCCAGCAGGAGCCATTCCTCCCCAGGGATCTTCCGAAAATATTGCCTGCCCATTACGCCCCAGGATAACATCTCCGCCCAGGGTGATCGTCAGGGTTGGCTTCGGTAGAAACCCCACTTGGAGGAGTGAAAACAATATCACTCCTCCAAGCAGAAAACACGCAAGCCTTATTCGGAAATGAACGCCTGTGTCCATTCAGGTTGCGCCGGAGCCTGCCCGGATTCGAGCAGAGCTTGCCAGGTTTGGTCTGTCATGCGGTCACTGGGCGCGACGATGAACTCATAATAGGTATAAACCACGCCGATACCCACCCGATAGGGCTCATCCGGGAGCACAACATAGATGTAGGTGGGATAACCCACACCCTCTTCCAGTACCCTTTCCATGCCAGTAGCAACATCAGCCACCAGGGCGGACTTCTGGTCTTCCAGCCGGGCGGCATAACCATCTCCCGCAGGGTCTGCTGCCGCAATCGTCATCGCCTCGAGCCAGCCGCCATAATACTTTATTTGCCAGTAGTCATCATCAGTGATGGTTGCACCGGTCATTTGTCTCTGGGAGATGTCGAGCAAGAATTGCAGCTCATCAATGAGGTTGTTCAGGTTGACCATTGTGTTCTGACTGAGGAGTACGCGATCCTGCAGTCCATCGTAGGTCATTTGTGCCAGGGCTAACAGGCGGGCATAAGCCTCGGGGTTGGGCTCCACGTATCCGTGAGGCGGGGGTTCTCCTGGTCCGCCTCCCATTTCTGCCATTACTTGCTTGGCATAAAGGATCGTGTCGTGCTTGAGTTCCGTCCAGGAACTAAGCGCGGTATGCAGATCCTTGCGCGCCCAGGCGTCGGTCTGCATGAAGGCAGGGAAGGCCTTTCCTTTGGGTTCAAAAACAGGCTGCAGAGCATACAACCAGGACCAATAGAGGTTTTGCGTCCAGGAATCCAGCTCGAGCGTGGCGACCTCCTGAGTGACCTTGGCCATTTGGGTGTCATAATTCAGGTAGTTGTTTTCGCCCATTTCGTGCAGGAGGTTCAGCGCCAACTCGGAGCCTTGCGCAGCAAAGAAGTCCAACGCTTTAGGCAGGTCGCGCGGTTCGGTCATGGAACCCACGTTGCGCCACATCACCTGGCCAAAAACGTACTGGTCGAGTGTGAAGCGCTGCCCCATAAATCGGAACCCCTGGGTCACATCAGCTTTATCCTGCCAGATCCAAACCCACATCGAGTTGACCTGGGGCGGAGGCAGTTGGCGTGCTGTTTCGATGAAAGTGGTAAGCAGTGCTTCGTCGCCAAACCGGGTCAGGTCTGGATTGGCGCCAAAAACCGCGTCTGAAATCACGCCAAATTCGTGCACTCCCAGGTCATCCGCCTTGCCGACGATGAAGATCGTCGGATCATAGATGTTCTGCCAAAGCATCAGCGCGGAATTGCCGGAGGGCGTGGTGGTCTCCCGCAGAGCTTTAGTGATCAATAGCGCGCGCTGCACCTCCATGCGGTCCTTCAGGCGGTAATTCATCCGCCCGTACCACATCATGGCGCGGAAGTACATTTCAAGTTCAGGGCTCAGGGTATAGTGCCCGCGCGGGATATATTGGGAGTAGTCCTCAATGTACTTCATATCCGCGGGCTGACCGTCATAGTTGAAGATCGGGGAAAACTCCACACCCGAAGTTGCCGTGATCAAGGCCAGTTCAGCAACAACCAGTTCTTTAGCCGCATCAGGAACCGGGTCTCCTGTTTGCAGTAGGGAACCCGCCACGCTGAAAAATGCCAGGTTTCGCAACGCGGGATCTTCCAGCGAGGTGCCCACCAGTTGTTCGTACTGCGTTTTCGCAGCTGCAATCATCGAGGAGGTCAACTCCTTCAGCATTGGAATGAACATTTCGCGTTCCAAATCGCGCAGGATCTTGTCGAACACCAGGTGGTAGACGTGAAAGACGGAATCGGTGGTGATAAACGCCGGCACGTCTCCATAACGCGTCCTTTCATAGCCCTGGTAGAACTCCGAAAGCATTCTGCTGGGATCGTTATCAGGCGCGGAAACCACAAACCCATTTTGAGAAAGCAGCTCCAGCTGGCTCTCGCTCAAGTTTACCTCACTCAAATTCGAGACGTCAGCGAGGGCAAGCGGCAGGGAGTATCCGCCTGGATAACTTTGAGGTAAAGACACCTGGGCTTGCTTATAACTGGCAAATCCGGCAGGATAAACCTGGTCGGTTGGCAATGCCACCACATCTCCTGGTTCCTGAGTTTCTGCTTCAGTTGTGGTGGGTTCAAGCGCTGTAGGCTCAGGCAGCGGCTCTGTTGCTTCAGGCTGCTGCACGACATCCGTCGGCGTGGGAGTTAGTGTAATCGTGCACGAGAACAATAAGGCAGCCATCCAACTCATGATGAGCAGATTTCGAAATCGATTTTTACGCATTTTGCACTCTCCTTATCGGGTAAACATCCAAATATTAACGCCATCCCCCAACATGGCGAGCCGCTCCCAGCGGCTTTCAGTACGGTCCAACAAAGAAAAACCAAAACCAAGCCAACGCCAGACAGTCAGTTGCCCCCCACTGCGCGCTGAGTCATAGTCATTTTCCAGCGCGGCCAGTTCCTGCCAGCCGTCACCATCCAGATCTGCCACTCTCAATTGTTCAACCGGTTGCGCCAAAGCCGAGCCCGCCCACAATTCGCGCCAAGTGTCCTTTTCCCAACCGATCAGGATGATTTGGCAGCTTTCGCCAGTAATGTTATGGAAATCGTTGATCCTGCCGCCAGTGGGCATGAATTTGTCCACCGGCCAGGGTTTGAAAGGACGCCAAACCAGCAAGACGGCTTCATCGACTCCGTCGTGGTTCAGGTCTCCCACCTGGGCTTCCGTGACACGCCATTCAGAAGGGTTTTGCCATAGGACTGTCATTTCACAGTTAGTGATCTGAGTGATTTCTCCTGAATTTGCGAGGCATTCCATGCCACCGTCACCATTCAAATCTCCAGAAAGTCTCGGTTCTATTAATGTCAGCTTTTTACCGGCTTGCTGGTTATCAAACGGGATGATCTTTTCATTTAGCAGTTGCCAATAGCTCGAAGGATTCGCGGAAATCAGCATCAACCCTAACAGGCTGACAACAACCATCAAAAAAATGCTATTACGCGAACGGGTCGGATACATTTAAATCTTCCAAAAGGACCATTCAGACACATGAAATGGCTGAATCGGTAAAGAATAATCTGCGATAAAGGTTAGACGAAAAAGATAATGGCTCTGTTCCCGTCTTCCCGGAATCACAGAAGCTGTTTGCTAATCTTCCTTTACATTATAAACAAAGCAGGGGGTGAATCCAACAAAAAATACAAACTAGCAGTCTTTTTTGTCAAAGTAGATATCTTTTTGCTAATTGCCTGAATGCGTTTGGGGGCTCTCCGAGGTTGATGTATCTCTTGATCTCAAAAGCGCAATCCTCGATGCCCATCAATGAAGTGTCCACCACCAGGTCGTAGATGAGGTCCTTGTGGACAAGGGGAAACTGCGCCTCAGCCTGACCCAGTGTGCGGTCTTTTCGATCTGCTTCCCGCTGGATCAACACCTCAAGGGGGCAATGCACGCCAACAAAGTAAGCTGGCAGCGGCGCGAGCAATTGGGCACATTCCTTCACCCATGCAGGTTCCACAAGCACATGGTCCGCAATGACGTTCAACCCCTCAAGCGAAAGCAGCTGAATGACCTTGTGCATTGAAGAGAAGAGCCTGTTCCCCATTGCGCCGGGTTCTGTTGCCAAGCCCAACACATCGTCCCAAAGTGGTCGGTCCAGGTAGCGTTTAGGCAGCATCCAGATGAATTTGTCGATGCCTGCGTTGAGATACGGCTCCTCGAATGAGCCTTGCAACTTGGTTAAGATACTGGTCTTTCCCGAACTGGATGCGCCATTTAAAATGATCACTTTACCGTAACTCATAACTTCCTCTGAGGAGTGTCTGATTTGTAAGTTCGGATGAATCAGATAATACCAATAACAAAGTTTTACAACAACTACGAGTGGGTTTCGCTATCCTGAGTGGTGGTTTTGCCCAACGCTTTAGCCTGTTCTTCGCGCCAGCGTGTGAGGCGCTCAGCCACCTGGGCTTCGTATCCGATCCCGGAAGGATGATAGAACTGCTTTCCGACCAGCTCATCCGGCAGGTATTGCTGCCCAACCCAATGACCATCAAATAAATGGGGATAGAGATAGCCCTTGCCATGCCCAAAGCCCTTGGCATCTCGATTAGCATCCATCAAGTGCACCGGAACTTTGCCTGCGCCATTTTGGTTGATCTCTTCCTGGATCTCCCAATATGCCCCAACCGTGTTGGATTTCGGCGCTGTGGCGAGATAGATCACCGCTTGAGCAATCGGATACCAGCCTTCTGGCATGCCGATATATTCATAGTTTTGCGCGGCTGCGCTGGCTACGACGATCGCATTGGGATCAGCCATGCCGATATCTTCGCTGGCAAGGACGATCAAGCGTCTGAGGACGAAACGCGGGTCTTCCCCGGCTAAAAGCATCTTGGTCATCCAATAAAGCGCCGCGTCCGGGTCGCTGCCACGGACCGACTTAATAAATGCCGAGATCGTGTCATAATGCTGGTCATCGGTTTTGTCGTAGAGGATCGCGCGCCGTTGAATGGACTCCTGTGCCACATCCAGGGTGATATGCGTTTGCTCACCCTCAGGCTGCGTAGTTTCAACGGCCAGCTCCAGCGCGTTCAACGCACTGCGGGCATCCCCGCCGGCAACATCTGCCAGGTGGAGCAAAGCATCTTCATCCACCTGCACATTGCGCTTACCATATCCAACCAATGGGTCCGCGAGTGCGCGCTTCAGCAACACCAGGATGTCTGCCTGCGAGAGGGGTTTGAGCTCGAATACCCGTGAGCGGCTCACAAGCGCCTTGATCACATCGAAATAAGGGTTCTGAGTGGTTGCGCCGATTAGCGTAATCAGGCCGCTTTCCACGTGTGGTAGAAGCGCGTCCTGCTGGGCTTTGTTCCAGCGATGGACCTCGTCGATAAACAGGATGGTGCGTATGCGGTGTAGCCGGCGCCTTTCGGTGGCTTCCTCAATCGACTTACGTAGATCTCCCACGCCTGCCAACACAGCGCTCATGCTCTCAAAATGCGCCTGGGTGGTGTTGGCAATTACACGCGCGAGCGTCGTCTTGCCGGTTCCGGGAGGACCGTAGAGTATGATCGAACTAAAGAGCCGATCAGCCTGGATTGCCCGCCGCAGCAGGCTGCCTTCTCCCAGGATGTGCCCCTGCCCAACGATGTCATCCAGCGTTCGCGGGCGCATGCGTGCTGCCAGCGGCGCTTGCTGTTTCAATTGTTCTTCAAGGGAGTGATCAAAAAGATCCATATCATTATTTTACCATAATCTTTAGAACTTATGTTCTGTGTTTTAGTAAAAATAAAGCTGCCGCATCTCTGCAACAGCTATTTATTCGTTTTCCGCCTGATCAGGTTTAGTATCCCTGCTCAGGATCGATCAGATTGTACAGTTCCTGACCCTTCAAATACCGACCGAGATTCGTGACGAACAGGTCCACCAGTGAGTCCATACTCCTTTTGCTAACCCCAGCGATATGGGGTGTGATCACCACGTTTGGTGCATCCCAAAGCGGGCTGTCGGGTGGCAGCGGCTCTTCATCAAACACGTCCAGCACTGCCCCGCCCAGCTTGCCGGACCTGGCAGCCTCTATAAGAGCGTTCGTGTCCACGACTGGTCCACGCGAAACATTCACCAAAAACGCTCCGGGTTTCATTGCCGCAAATTGTTCGGTGGAGATCAACTGATAGGTTTCACTGGTAAGCGGAGGGGAAACAACCACAAAGTCGCATTCCTTCAGCATGGCGTTCAGGGCTTCGTTTGGATAAAGCCGGTGGAAGTAATTCCCCTGCGGATCGCCCAAGCCTTCCGGTACGTAGCCTTCGTCCTCAGGGTGCATGACGTCGCGTTTGGTCGCTAATACCTTTGCCCCGTACGAATACAAAAGGCGCGCGACCTCACGACCGATGGATCCATAACCCACGATGCCCACCGTACTGCCGCGCAGCTCAATCGGCTCCAGTTTTTCAACGCGATGTTCATGCCAAACTTTCTGCTGCTGGAAGCGGAACATCTCCGGAGCTTTGTGTCCCAGCATCAGCAGGGTCATCATCACGTACTCGCCCATCTGGCTGACCATCGTCCCGCTGGCGCTCGTCAGCTGCACTCCACCTCTTTGGAAAATATCCTGTTGAAAGGCTTTATCGACACCAGCAAAATAGAACTGCACCCACTTCAGAGCTGGGGTTTGTTCTGCTGGTGGCAAAGCAATAAGGCTGGTCAACAAGATCTCAGCTTCGCGCCATAATTCGGCAGGAATTCGCGTGACGTCTTTTCGTCCGTACCAATGGAGCTCGATGCGGGGATCCACTGCTTTGATCTTTTCCACCTGCGACTCCGTCAACGATAACGCGCTGAGGATCTTCAATTTTCTATCTTCTGCCATTTCACTGCCTTTCTAAGCTATCTCTACTCATCCCTTGAGATCCAGGATTGATGTTTATCCCGACTTTTACGCTGAGAGGGCGGATTGATCCCTGTCTTGGCCAGCACAGGTCCGCGGTCCTTGAACAGCGCGCCAAGGATAAAGAGCAATACCCC
>CAYUGV010000041.1:10083-11831 GCA_964444335.1 uncultured Anaerolineaceae bacterium
TCAATGTGGTCAAAGAACCATTCTGCTTCAACCTGATCACCCACAAAGCCTGCTGTCAGACCATAATCAACGTCATTTGCCAACTCCATCGCCTGGTTGAGATCATCCACCGGGGAAACCATCACAATCGGCAGGAACATCTCCTCTTTCCATAAGCGGTGCTCCAGCGGAACGTCAGCCACCACGGTGGGGGCGCAGAAGTAGCCGTTTGCAAGCTCGCCATCAGTTATGTGTGTGCCGCCGGTCAGGATCCTGCCGCTGGCAGCCAGCTCGGCAACGTAGCCGGCGTAATCCTGGTAAACTTTGCGGTTGATCACCGGTCCAAACCAGTTCTCGCGTTGGGTGGGGTCACCGATCTTGATGGCATTGGTGTTGGCAACCAGTTTATTCACAAAAGCGTCATATACCGGCTTTTCTACGAACACGCGCGAGGTGGCAGAGCATTTCTGACCCTGCAGACCAAAAGCAGAGCGCATTACACCTTCTGCCGCCAGATCCAAATCAGCATTTTTCGAGACAATGGTGGCGTTCTTGCCGCCCAACTCCAGGATGACCGGGTGGGGATACTTGCGGTTGGCAAATTGGCGGTAAATGTCCATACCTACTTCGAGCGAACCGGTGAATGTCAAGCCCGACACATCCTGATTGGCGGTTAGGGCGTTGCCAAGCGTGGAACCGGAGCCCGTTAACAAGTTGAGGACCCCAGCGGGAATGCCAGCTTCCTGCGCACACTCCATCAGCAAGGTAGAAGCCCAACTGCTGTCAGAGGCCGGTTTCAGCACGACGGTGTTGCCAGCGACCAGGGCATTGCCCACCGGTCCGCCTGCCAGCGAGGCCGGGAAGTTGAAAGGAACGATCACCACCCAAACACCATAAGGTTTAAGGACAGATTCGTTGCTGGAACTCATGCCGATCAGTGGATCAGAGCCAAGCGGCTTGCGGAAGCCACTGTTTTGCTCCATCATGTCAGCCGCCCAACGGATGAGGTCTTCGGTTTCGGCCACGTCTCCCAGGGCTTCCATGCGGTTTTTACCTACTTCCAGGCTGACAGCAGCGCTAATTTCATAGATGCGCGTCGATATGCGGTCTGCGAACTTGCGCATCAGGTAAACGCGCTCTTCCCAGTTCATGGAGCTCCAGTGCGGGAAGGCAGCCTTTGCGGCAGCTACCGCATCGTCGGCGTCCTTTGCTGTACCTTTCTGAAAGGTTGCCAGGTGTAAATTGGTGTTTATGGGTGAGTATGCCCGGTGCTTTTCTTCGGCGAACCGTTTTTCGCCCTTGATGATCATCGGGTATTCCTGGCCAAGCTGCTGTTTCAGATTCTCCAGCGCCAGGTCAAATTTATCATGCATCTCCTGCGGGGGATTGGACATGGTAGCGTAGGTAAGTTTGAATGCCATCTTGTACCTCCTGTGTTTCTGAGGTCATTGTAACAAAATGAAAATGGGTATGTTTTACAAAGGTTATATCCTCATTCTTCTTGGAGTAGGGCGAGGTTGGGGGCACCATCAGCGATGTGACGAACTAACCTGTAGTGCCCTCAACCTGCCAAAAGCATCGATGTTGTAGTGGCGGATTGGAAGCACGCCAAAGTTCCTGCATGATTAAGAATGCGGTGCTTCCAATCTCGCCCTACCGCGGTTCTCTTTTCTGCATCGCCATCGTTGCGATCGCTATTAGGAGTGAAGCACTCAATATGGATAATTTGGAAATGGATTTACATTTTCACCGAAATGCTTCGCCCCTAC
>CAYUGV010000042.1:0-11806 GCA_964444335.1 uncultured Anaerolineaceae bacterium
TGCCCCTGGTGGATGGCATCCTGCGCCCCGATGCGGGTGAAAACCCGGTCCACCAGGCCAATTTCCGCCTGGTCGGCAGGCACAAAACTGCCAATCTGCGCCATCAGCACGATCAATACCACCTGCCTAAGGTAGGTTGACTTACCGCTCATGTTGGGTCCGGTGATGAGGCGCACGATCTCGCCTTCCTCAAAAATCACATCGTTGGGGATATAGCGGGTTTCGCTGCGCATGCGCTCAACCACCGGATGGCGTCCAGCGATGATCTTCAAACCCTTTTCGGCGGTGAGTTGGGGTCGGGTGTATTTGTTTAGCGCTGCTACGCTGCCAAATGAAAGCAGGCAGTCCAGGCTGGCAATGGCGCGTGCCGCGCTGAGGAAATCAGGCGAGCTCAAAGCCAGTTGGGCGCAAACCTGTTTGTAGACCCGCAGTTCCACTTCGTGAATTTGCGTCTCAGCGTTCAGCACCAGCGATTCATATTCTTTGAGTTCCGGCGTGATAAAGCGCTCGTTGTTGACCAGGGTCTGCTTGCGGATGTAGTTATCGGGTGCCTGGTCTGCCATGCCACGAGAGATCTCGATGTAATACCCAAACACCTTATTGAAGCCGACTTTGAGGGTTTTGATTCCTGTCCGCTGGCGTTCAGCGCTTTCGAGCCCGGCAATCCACTCTCGGGCGTGTCTTGAGCTGGCAAGAATGGCATCCAGATCATCTGAGTATCCGGGCTGGATAATCCCAATGTTGGCGGTTGTGGCCGGTGGATCTTCCGTGATGGCTTGCTCAAGCAGTGCCAACTGGGGGTCGTAACTGCCGATGGCATTGACCAGCGACTGCAACGCGGGCTCACTTGCAGGTAAAAGCGCCTTCAGCCTGGGTATCGCGCGCAGGTCTTCGCGCAGTGCCACAAGGTCTCCCGGACGGGCGCTGCCGTTGTTGAGCCGGCCGACAATCCGTTCAAGGTCGTGGAGTTCCCCGAGCATTGGCTCCAGGTTTTGGCGCAGGACGCCGTTTTTGTAGAAGAATTCAACCGCGTCCAGGCGGGCATTGATCTGTTCGAGGTCAAGCAGTGGTTTATTGACCCAGGATCGCAGCATGCGCTTGCCCATCGGCGTTTTGGTGCGGTCGAGCATGCCCAGCAGCGAGCCTTCAGGCTTGTTGTCGCGCAGGGTTTCGGTCAGTTCCAGGTTGCGACGGGTTTCCGCGTCCAGCACCATGAAGTCGTTCAGGCTGTAGGTACTGAAGCTGAACTGGACCTCGGAAAGACCTTTTTGGGTCTCCTGCAGGTACTTGAGCAGCGCGCCTACTGCCCTCACCGCCAGGGGCAGGGACTTGAGCCCCAGCCCTTCCAGGCTGCTGACCTGGAAGCGGGTCTTTACCAATTCCTGTGAACGACCTGGTTCAAAATACCAATTGGGGATGACAGTCTGATTGCCGTCGATGTCCCCGGGCAAGCTGACCGCGTCAGAGACCAGCACTTCCGCGGGGGAAAGGCGCCTGAGTTCCGCCCTAAGCTGGACAAAAACGTCCTGATCGGTCAGTTCTGTGGCGGCAAATTCGCCGGTGGAGACGTCGACGTACGCCAATCCAGCGCTATTTTGTTGGGTGAAGATACAGGCAAGGTAATTATTCCGTCCGGAGGGGAGCAGGTTGGGCTCCACCACCGTGCCGGGCGTGACGACGCGCACGACTTCTCGCGGAAAAAGACCCTTATCCAGCTGGTCGCCAACTTGTTCGCAGATGGCAACGTGATGCCCTTTCTCGATCAGTCTTCCGATGTAGTTATCGACCGCATGAAACGGAATGCCCGCCATGGGCACGCGCACGCCCTTCGCAACCGGGCGGGAGGTCAGGACGATATCCAGCGCCTCCGAAGTGGCTTTGGCGTCATCGTCAAAAGTTTCATAAAAATCACCCAACCGGAAGAAAACAATCGTATCCGGGTACTGTTTCTTGATATCCAGGTACTGCAGCCGAAGTGGGGTGATATCCTGGGTCATGATCTATTTGAGGTTTTCTCGAATGTAGACAGCCACCTGGTCAAGCGCTTCAGAGAGCTTGTCGGGGTCTTTGCCACCGGCCTGAGCCATGTCTGGCCGTCCACCGCCACCGCCGCCTACAACCGCGGCAACCCGTTTGATCAGGTCGCCAGCTTTGATACCGTGCGCGATCAGGTCGGGCGTGACTGCCGCGATCAGCATGGGTTTGCCCTGGTTGACCGTGCCCAAAACCACGACACCGGAAGGATGCTGCTGGCGGAATTGGTCCGTCAGACCGCGCAGAGCGTCCGCGTCGGCATTGGGGATGATGGCGCTGAGCACGGGCACGCCCGCGACTTGCAGGACATTTTGCATCTTCTTGCTGAATTCCGCCTGGGCGCCTTGCGCGCGCAGATTATCGAGCTCTTTGTCGAGTTCCTTGAGTTTATTCTCAAGCATTTCCGTCTTTGAGAGCAACTCGAAGGGACTGGTCTCGAGGAATGCCGCTGCTTCGTTGAGCAAATTCAGGCGTTCGCGAGCCCAGGCATACGCTTTATCGCCTGTGATCGCTTCGATGCGGCGAATGCCCGCAGCCACGCTGGACTCGCTGGTGATGTAGAAGGAGCCAATTTCGGCGGTGTTGTCGAGGTGCGTGCCGCCGCAAAGTTCGTAAGAAACGCGTCCACGCTCGTCGGCGATTTCGATGGTGCGCACTTCGTTGCCGTATTTCTCACCAAACAGCGCCATGGCGCCATCGGCTTTAGCTTCGTCGAGGGTCTTCACGCGCTTGCGGACCGGGAATTCCTCAGCGATGTTGCGGTTTACCAGGGCTTCAACCTGGAGCAACTCCTCGCTGTTGAGGGCGCGCGGGAAGTTGAAGTCGAAACGCATGCGTTCAGGGTCCACCGCTGAACCCGATTGGTGCACTTTCTCGCCTAAAACCTTACGCAGCGCGGCGTGCAGCAAGTGCGTGCCGGTGTGGTTGCGCATGGTTGCCCGGCGTGATGCAACATCCACGCTGACCACAACAGGCGCATCCACCCGGGGCGTTCCCTGGGTGACGATGCCAGATTGGATGATCAGACCGGAGACTGGTTTACGGGTGGAAGCAATTTCCACTTTCCATTCAGGAGCCTCGGCAGAAACAACTGTGCCTGTATCCCCAACCTGGCCGCCGGATTCGATGTAGAGGGGGCTGTCGGTGAGGATCAACTCAACCTTTTCCCCTGACTGGGCGGATTGAACCAGCACCCCATCCCGCAAGATGGCAACCAACTTGGACTCAGTCGAGAAGGAGGTATAAGGGTCGTAACGAACGCCATCTTCAGGCAGTTTGCCCTGGGTTTGCAGGTCGCGCAGGATGTCGGCGTAAAACTCCGTGTTTTCGCCATTCATGTTGCCAAAAGCCTGCCCCTTGCCTGATGCAAGTCGGTGGGCTTCCATCGCGTCGAAAAAGCCTTTTTCGTCGACGGTCAGCCCGTCTTCTTCGAGAATATCGCGGGTAATCTCCAGCGGAAAGCCGAGGGTGGAGTAGAGGGTGAAGGCGGTTTTGCCATCCAGCTGGCTCTCACCGTTCGATTTCAAGCGCGCCACCTGAATTTTTAGCTCGGCAAAACCAGCATCGAGGGTTTCCGCGAAGCGTTTCTCCTCAGAGGTGAGTGTTTCGTAGATCAGTTCAGCATTTGCCTTCAGTTCCGGGTAAGCAGCCTGGTAGTTTTCAACCACGAGCCTGGCAACGTGCGCCATGAATGGCTCGGTGAGGTTGAGCTTGCGCGCGAAGCGGGCGGCACGGCGGATAATCATCCGGCAGACGTAGTTACGCCCGACATTGCCAGGGATGACCCCGTCGGCAATCAGGAAAGCAGCGGATCGCACGTGGTCGGCAATCACGCGGTAGGGCGTCAGGTTGGCGGCACGTTCAGCTTCGGTCTGCCCGGCGAGGCGTTGAGTTTCATCCAAAAGTGGCTTCAGCAAATCCGTTTCGTAGTTGCCGTGCACGCCCTGGATAATTGAAACGATCCGTTCAAACCCCATGCCGGTGTCCACATGCCGTTTTGGCAGCGGCAGGAAGTCGGTGGGGGAGGTGCGGTTATATTGAATGAAGACGTTATTCCAGATCTCGACGATGCGTGAGCAATCGCCGTTGACTTCACAATGGTGTCCAGGTACATCCTGCATGTTGCAGGCGTCCGGACCAAAATCATAGTGGATCTCGGTGCAGGGACCGCAGGGTCCGGTCTCAGCCATTTCCCAGAAATTATCCTTACGTCCGCCCATGACGAGATGCGTGGCAACGAAGCCGGGCTGCGCCAACCAGACATCGCGGGCTTCCGTGTCGGAAGGCAGGTCACCCTGGTTGTCGACGAAATAGGTTGCGTATAGCCGTGTGGGATCGAGACCCCAGACTTTTGTGAGCAACTCCCAGCTCCAACTTATGGCTTCCTGCTTGTAGTAATCCCCAAAGGACCAGTTTCCCAGCATCTCAAAAAAAGTGTGGTGGGTGTTGTCGCGCCCGACGGTGTCGAGGTCGTTGTGCTTGCCCGAAACGCGCAGGCACTTCTGGGAGTCGACCGCGCGGGTGTAGGGGCGGGTTTCGGTGCCCAAAAATACGTCCTTAAACTGCACCATTCCGGCGTTGGTGAAGAGCAGGGTGCTATCCCCGCCAGGGACGAGCGAGGCACTGGGCACGATGGTGTGCCCGCGCTGAGCGAAAAAGTCGAGGAAAGATTGACGAACCTGGTTGCCGGTAAGATACATAAGAGTGCTCCAAAAAAGGTTTGATTAACTAAAAAATTATACCTGATAACAACGGAGAGAATCCTGGGTGTGATAGCGACAATATCTGTATAAAAGTCCGCTTTGATGCTTGAGGAGATGCAAATCTGTCATCAGTTGTGATTTTCTGGTCTCGTCCCGAATGACTATCATGGTGATAGAATAACAAGCAATCAGATCATGTCCGTCATTCGCCGACTTTCCTTCTCCATCCTGCGCTCTGTAATGACCCTGTTCCTAATTACAGTTATCCTGTACGGCACGCTCATGCTCACGCCGCCAGAAACACGCGCGACCCTGTACATGCCCAAAAACCCTTCTCCACACATGACAGAGGAGCAATACGAAAATTTGCTTCAGCAGATGATTGTGAAGTATCACCTGGACGATCCATTCCCGGCGCAATATATGCGATGGGCAGGAAACCTCCTTAAGGGAAATTGGGGTTACAGCCCGAATTTGCAGGAAGATGTTTTCACGGCTCTTCTACGCAGGCTTCCAGCGACCCTGGAGTTGACGTTCTATGCGGTGTTGATCTATTTCCCTTTGGGGCTGCTGAGCGGCGTACTTTCTGGAACCAGGAAAAGCAGCATCACAGACCGCCTTTTCAGAACGACTGCTTTTGTTGCGACATCCCTGACTCCCATGGTCCTCGCGATCATCATGATCGTGGTTTTCTACATCTCATTACGTTGGTTTGCTCCCGGACGCCTAAGTTACGCTTTTACATCATTGGTCGAATCGGACGAATTTAGAACCTACACGGGTTTTCTAACGATCGATGGATTCTTGAATAAAAATCCGGAGCTCTCGCTGGATGCCTTTCGCCACCTTGCCATGCCTGCCTTGACACTTGCGTTTGCCCAATGGGCGATCGTCGGGCGGATCACGCGAACTACGATCATCGAGGAAAACCAGAAGGAATATATCACTGCCGGCAGAGCCAGGGGTATCCGGGAACGCACATTAGCCTGGCGCTATGCCTTGGGGAATGCTGCCGCGCCGGTCCTGACACATACCATGCTCACTGCAGCTTCACTCATGACCAACGTCTTCGTTGTGGAGACCATTTTTAATTACACTGGTCTTTCAACGGTTGGTGTGAAGAGCCTGGGGGGCCTTGCCGATGCACCCAGTGCAATGGGTTTCGCGATTTACTGCATCATTCTCGTCTTGCTTATAACCACAACCCTTGACCTTCTGAAGGCCGTCATCGACCCTCGTCTCAGGGAGAGTTTTTAGATGGCCGTCCTGAAGCGGTTTTTCTCACGTTGGCAAAACTGGCTTGGTTTGTTCATAGTCACAGTTTTCGTGTTGATGGCGATCTTTGCCCCATTGCTTTCCCCGAAAGATCCAGATGGCAGGCCACCACTCGTTCAATCGCATCTCAGGATCCCCCAACCGCCTGGTCCCGGAGTGCCTCTGGGTACCTTGCCAGACCAATCGAGTATTTACGATGCCCTTGTGTGGGGCACCCGCGACGCTCTCAAGTTCGGTGTCGGTGTAACTGCAATCATTTTCTTTATTGGCATATTCGTCGGTACGCTGGCTGCTTTTTTGGGTGGGAGAACCAACTCTTTGTTGATGGGTACGACTGATGCATTCCTGGCATTTCCTGTGATTGCTGGAGTGGTTTTCTTTACACAACTCAGAATGATCATGCTCTCAAATTTGTTATTGGAAACAGATTTCGCAAATTTCTCTCTGGACAGTATTCAAGGTATTGGGATACTAGAAACTCTATTTTTACAGTTGAACCCGTTATTAAGGCTCAATCCAGCCGCGGTCGCATTTGCCTTATTTTTATGGGTGCCATACGCGCGCGTCATGAACGCTTCAGTCATGCGCCTGAAACGCGTGGAGTTTGTTTTAGCAGCCAAAGTTTCCGGGGTCAAAAATTTCCGTGTCATGCTGCGGCATCTGATCCCCAACGCGATTGCACCGGTGCTGGTCATGGCTGCTACGGATGTTGGAGCTTTGGTGGTACTCCAAACCACGTTTGCCTATATTGGCTTGGGCGATTCGACCCCCTGGGCATCTGCATTGCTTGCGGGGCGGGATTGGATTTTCTCGCCCAAGGGGATCATTGAGTATTGGTGGGTATTCGTGCCGATCACCGTTGCTTTGATACTGTTTGGGATTGGATGGAACCTGCTTGGAGATGGGTTGATCGATGCGATGAATCCCCGCTCAGTTGAGAATTAGTTTTTCAGGTTCTGGTAACAGCGAAATCAATTACTCCATCTCTTGCCGATAGGAGAGAGCACGTTGCAGGGTGCTTTGGTCCGCGTATTCGATATCCCCACCAACTGGTAAACCGCGTGCCAGGCGTGTGACTTTGATGCCCATCTGGCTGATACGCTGCTGTAAGTAAAGCGCAGTCGCGTCCCCTTCCATCGAAGGGTTGGTGGCGATGATCACCTCACGTACTTCGCCAGCCTTCAAGCGTTCCAGCAAGGGGAAAATCTTGATCTGGTCTGGTCCGATGCCCTCAATGGGCGAAAGTACCCCCTGCAGGACGTGGTATTTGCCCTGGAATGCGCCTGTGCGCTCAATCGCCAGCACATCCAAGGGCTCTTCCACCACGCAGATCAATGCCTGGTCGCGCGTGCTGGAGGAGCAAATATCGCATTTTTCCTCGCCTGCCAGCGTGATGTTGAAGCACTCCGGGCAATAGGAGGTTTCAGCTCGCATAGCCTCAAGCGCCTGCGCCAGGTCCAGCGAGGTTTCAGCCGGCGCTTTGAGCAGGAAGAAGGTCAGGCGGGACGCGGTTTTGGGTCCGATTCCCGGAAGGCGCGCGAAAGCGTCGATCAGGTTCTGAACCGGACCAGGAATGGTACGCATGCTTGTTAGCGACCCATGCCGAAGCCGGAAAGCATATTGGTGAAGGGCGCCATCTTCTCTTCCGACAGCTTGTGCGAACTTTCGAGCGCTTTGTTGACTGCCGCAAGCAGCATATCTTCGAGCATCTCAGCGTCGCCGTCTTTGAGTAGATCGGGATCGATCTTGATACCTTTACATTGCTGGTCACCGGTCATCGTGACTGCAACTGCTCCGCCGCCGGAAGTTTCGGTGACGGTTGCGTTGGCGATCTCTTCCTGTGCCTGGGCCATCTGCTCCTGCAGTTTTGCCAGTTGGGACATCATGTTGCCGCCAGATGCGCTGGGGCGCGCGTTAAATCCTTTTGCCATTATTCATCCTTTACAGAGTAATCAGTGGGTATTTCGCGGAGTTTTCCGCCTAATTTTTTGATTGCTTCTTCCACTTGCTGCATGCCACTATTTGCGCTCGATTTGGGTAAGGCATTGTGCTCACCAGTGGTGCAGATCAGGCGCACATCCTGCCCGAAGTATTTGGACATCACCGAGCATACCATGCGCGTGTTTTGTTCGTCAGCCATCTTGTCGCGCAGCAGATCGCTGCTGAAATTGATGACAACCGTGCTGCCATCCACATCGACCAGGCGGGAAGAATTTAACAGCGCGCTGGTGACTGTATTGCGGGATTTCACCGCGCGTTTGAGGGCTTCCCAGTGCTCCTGAACCAGGTCCAATGTGATTGGACCTGTGATCGGGGTGGGGCGTTCCACCTCAACTGCTTTGGGCGTGGCTTCAGCGGGGTTGGGAGTTGTTTTGGCTTTTGGGGCAGGCTTCGGTTGTGATTGCTGCGGTTCCGGCTGTGGGGGGGCCTGAACCTGCGCAAAAACTGCAGGCGTCAGAACCTCTGCGTAGGCCAGTTCCAAACCCAAGCCGGGGTGCCAGTTGGCTTTCATCTCGATCGCCGCACTGGTAAAGGACTGGATCATGCCGACCAGGCGGTTCATTTCGAAGCGGGCGGCATGAGCTTCCATGGTCGCGCGCACTTCAGGAGTGAGTTCAAGTTGTTTGCCAGCGTCCATCTTGATCACCAGCAAATCTCGCAGGTAATCCACCACCTGCCGGGCGTATTGGCGCGGGTCCGCGCCGCTATCGAGCGCTTGGTGGATGATTTCGAGACCTTTACCGCTGGAACCTTCAAGGCTGGCTTCCACGAGGTCAATTACAGATTGGTTCGTGGCAGTCCCAAGGACGTCCTGGGCGATTGCGAGCGTGATCTTCTTCGAGATCGAGGAAAGTTGGTCGACCAGTGAGATAGCATCACGCATGGAACCGGTTGCCTGGCGGGCAATCAGGGTGAGCGCGTCATCATCGATCTTGATCTTTTCCTGTTTGCAGAGTTCCTTGATCTTCTGAACAATCACAGGCACCGGGATGCGCCGGAATTCATGGCGCTGGCAGCGGGAAAGCACCGTGGCAGGGATCTTGTGGATCTCGGTGGTGCAGAGGATAAAAATCACATGTGATGGAGGTTCCTCGAGCGTTTTCAACAGCGCGTTGAACGCTGAAGTGGAGAGCATATGAACTTCATCGATGATGTAGACCTTAAAGCGACCTTGAGAAGGGGCAAAATTGACCTTATCGCGCAGTTCGCGGATGTCATCCACGCTGGTATTGGAGGCGGCGTCAATCTCAATCAGGTCAAGGAAGCGACCCTGGTTTACCGCAAGGCAGTTCGCGCAATGGTTGCAAGGACGCTTATCGAGTGACCCTTCCAGGCAGTTGACCCCTTTCGCCAACAGGCGCGCGCTGGTGGTTTTGCCGGTGCCCTTGGGACCGGCAAAAAGGTATGCATGCCCAACGCGGTCGGTTGCGATCGCGTTTTTGAGCGTCTGAACGATGTGGTCCTGACCAACAACCTCATCCCAGAGGGCGGGTCGCCAGGTGCGGTAGAGTGCCTGAGCCATGTGTGTATCCTTTAAGGTACCGTGAATTGAGTGTGTTCGTTCCCCTGGCTGTCAAACAAAGTCAACTGATCTCCGCTTGCCCAAAGGGCCGAATCGGAATTCCAATGCAGTTCAGTGACCGTGTCGGTGCCCGGACCGGTGTAGATATTGACAGCACCCTTGGGGTAGAGTGTCAGATTGGGGAAGCGATAACTCCGACCACCATCCGAGATGATCCGCCAGCCAGCGAGATCCACCGCGCTATCGCTTGGATTGCGCAACAGGATATATTCCACCTGGATGTCTCCCACCCCAAAAACGCCTTCAATACGCAGTAATCGATCTTCAAGGATCTGCGCGGTTGGGGTGGCACGGGAGGGAGCCTGGCTGCCCTGGATCGGGGTGATGATCGGTTGAGTGGTTTCTGCCTTGGGAAGGGGGTTTTTTTGCTGCCAAAAATAGAGCACAGCCAGCAATGTTGCAGCTGAAACGACAATGTTGAGCAGTATAAAAGGGAGGGTCTTTTTCCAAAATTTCATGATGATAACCGCCCTAATCATAGCATAAAAGGTCGAGGAACGCCCCTAATTAATAAGAAAAAACCGCGTTATCGGGTAGGTTGCCGGCGCTGGCAGAAACCTTTTGGTGCAGCGTACTTAACAGAATTCCAAATAGATTTTAACAAAATCCTAACATCTCTTTTATATGGAGTTAACTAACGCGGGTTAATATATTAGCGTTCGTGCAAACATTGTTTCTCTCCTTTCAAATTGCACGGACAGGATCGGATTGTGACAAAACACTTTTTTGATCGAAACTAAAACAGCCGCAGGTGAGGCGGCTGTTTTAGTTTAAAGTCAGAGTTCAGTTTTTCGTCAACCTATCTTAATGCCAAATTACGTATGTGATCGATATGATCGCGCTGGTGCCAAAGCAACCGCCGCACAAGTTTGCGCGCACTCCATTTTTCCTGGTGATGTTCAAAAACCTGGTCAAAGCCAATCAACTGAGGCAGGTTATGGTTGGTTGCTGCAGAACTGATCTCAAGCAGGTGCAGGGGATTGCCATTTTCAACGGGCAGCGTGACTTCCATCCCCATCCGCGAAAAGTACCATTTTTCCACCCGGGCGATATGCTCCAGGATGCCCTCAATCGTCCATCGTTGCCCCTCAAATTCATGCTTGAGGACCTGCTTGGGCAATGTTTCCACTCCTGCCAGCAACTCCTCACGCTGCCAGTTAAAGATGAGCAGAGCTTTCCGAACATCCTCGCCGGTCAATGGAACCATGTCCGATTGAAAAAATGAATGCACTCCATGCGTTTTGCCGTCGTACCAAACCGATGAGACCTCGAAGGTTTCATCGATGTGCATGTCCAACCCTTCAAGCTGCACCCAAGGCTGGTCGGTGTGGAGATTGAGCCAGTTTTCGAACCGCAACATCTCGCGCGGCATGCGCAACAGAGACTCGGCATCGTCGCTGCCGTATGTGAACACACCCGGATATTCGAGCGCCCAGGCGAGGGTACGCCCTTCCACCTTGTTTTCGAGCCCGACTCGGATCAGAGTCATGATTTAGCTGTAGAAAATCGGCAGATGCCCCAAGGCGATGACCTGACGCCACTCTGCGCGATCGCCCTCGGTCAGGATAGCTGCTTCTGCGCTCACTTTGCCGCCAGCTTTCTTGACGATCAGGTGCATGCCCTGCAGCGTCGAACCAGTGCTGATGACATCGTCCAAAAGTACGATCTGCTTGCCCTTCAGAAGCTCAATGTCCTTCTCGTCCAGGAAAAGGTGCTGCGGTTTGCCAGTGGTGATGGAAAGTGTTTCGGCTTTCAGAGCTTCGCCCATGTAGGGTTTGCACTCTTTGCGCAGAACGACATACGGTTTCTGCGTGACTTTTGCCAATTCGTGGGCGATCGGAATACTCTTGGTTTCGGCCGTGAGGATGACATCGAACGGAATATCCGCCAACTTTTGTGCAAGCGCGGCAGCGCAGGCATCCACCAGCTCCACATCCCCGAGAATGTTCAGGATCGCGATGCGCATCCCTGGCTTGACCTCAAAAAGCCGTAAATCGCGCCTAACTCCAGCGATATCAAGTGAATAAACGTCTCTCTCTTCCATTCTGTCTCCTAAGTGATTTGATCGATCTGATTTTAATCCAATTCTGACTGAAAAAAGGTTCTTGGCTTTTAACGCAACTAATGCCGTGGACGCCGACCACGGCATTAGCGTTTAAGGAGGAGAAGAAGAAGAGAAGTCGCCCTTTCGAACTCTATATTACAATAAACA
>CAYUGV010000043.1:0-6027 GCA_964444335.1 uncultured Anaerolineaceae bacterium
GTCAAGGTCATCCTGGACCTGTTCACCGTTCAGTTTTTGATGAAATTCTCACAAAAACCGATCTACCTCTTCGGCGGGGTAGGATTGGGGCTGATGGCAATCAGTACCATCTTGTTCCTCGGGCTCGCGATCCGGCGGATCATCTCAGCAGTTTCCGTTTTGGGTTCGCCCTGGTTCCAGATCAGCGTGATGATGTTCATTTTGGGCTTCCTGGCAGTGCTGCTGGGATTGATTGCCGAGCTGGTGATGCGCACTTACTACGAATCGCAGGATAAAAAGACCTACGCCATCAGCGAGGTCGTTGATCCCAAAAAGACAAACTAATTACCGGGTTGTTGGGAATTCAATAACTGCTGGATTAATTCCGTTTCACCCTGCGGTACGAGCAGGTTTATTTCGCCGTTCCGCCACGAAAGCACTCCCTCGTATTCTGACAACATCGGCAGCACAACCTGCTCAACCCAGGCGTTGTTCTCATCCGCAAAGCCACGGTTGCTGCCCTGGATATTGGTGGAAAGGGGATCACTGATAATCGCGGTAAAGGCATGATGCTCCAACTTCTGCTGGAAGGTGCTCAGATATTCGGTGTTGTTGCCCATCGCCATTTCCATCAGGAACACTTTTTCATACTCGGGCACAACCGGCAGGTTGAGCTCGCCAAACGTGAGCAGTTGGCGCTCCGAGATGAAGAGCACATCCCCACCTTCTTCTTGAAGCACCGCTACGGCGGCTTTAAGGTCTTTGAGTTCAGTTCCCTGGGATTGGGCAGCGCTGAAGGACCAGGTTCCGGAGCGCATAAAGGCAAAGAAAGACGGAACGATTACCGCCACTGCCAGCCAAAACCTCCAGGCGTGATTTTCGATTGCTTTCGCCTCTGGATCAGGCAAGCTTGAACTCATCGCGAGGATGCCGCCTACGATCAAAGCCCAAAAGACCAGGAATCCGTCGAGGTTATGAAGATCTCCCCCACCGCCTATCTTGACGCTGACCACCAATCCGCCAGCAAAGAATACCCCAAGGATACCAGCCAGGCCGAGCCACTGCAGCCAGTGCAATACTGGCAAGGTCTTTTGGCGATAATTGAGCCAGATCAATCCGATTCCAGGCAGCATCACCAGAAGGATTGCGGGCACAATGCCGAGGAAGAAGGTCGCGTTAGGCCATAAGCGGCGCCAAAGCAGCGCGGATGAAAAGGCGGAATCGAATAGCGCCGGATCTTCGCCCGAGATCGCGATGTAGCCCTGCTTGGTTAGGTATGCCGCTGAAATACCCACAAGCACCCAAATGGCTGGCCAGAGGAGGTATTTCACCCATTTTTTACCATCAAAGGGTGTATCGAGCAGGTAGAGTGCGACCGCCATCAACCCGGGCACGGGCATCCAATTAACCCGGCTGATGCCCGCCCATGCCGAGGCAAGCAGGACAAAAACAAGCGTCCTGATCGGTTTATCTTTTCGATAACCCAGTAAAACCAGCACCACGCAAACCATTAGGTGGTAATAAACTGCGCCTTGGAAGAAGAAAAGAAACAGCAAGGCGGTCAGCCATGGAAGGGATACCTTAGCGGTTGTGGCAAAGCGTTTAGCCATCAGCCAGCTGCCCCAAAGTGTCATGCCAAGCCAGAGCGCCACCTGCCAGATGCGGTGAAAAAAGATCGAGCGCATGCCAACGAAAAACGGCAGTGCCTGCATCATGTAACGGCTCGGGTGCAGCACAGGCAAAGGAAGTTTTGTGCTATAAAGGCCCTCGGATGCAAATAGGGAGGCGTTATAGAAACGGCTGCCCTCGGACCAACCCAAGGCGAAGGGTCCGCTTTGGATCTCCGGCACAAACGCTGCCACACGGTGCAGCACCCCGAACACTAGCAGGCATTTGGCAAAACCAATATATGGGGAAGAATTTCCTTGACGCGAGAGGAGCAGCGCAAAGATTCCTGAAAGACCGATCGCGAAGGCAAATCTGCCGCTGCTGTAGTTAAAGAGGTGAAACTTCAGATTGAAGAAAAGCACGGTCAGCCCGACAGCTGTGATCGCAAACGCAATCCAAAAATCCTTTACATTTTTTACAGAGGGAATCTTGTCCAAAAAAACAGGTTTGAGCTTCCATGTCAGGAAAAACAAAATGGCACAGACCAGCACCATGCCAGCCATCGCCATGAACCAAATGTTGCGCGTGTAGCGGCTCTCCCATACAAACCAAACACCAGCCGCACCGAGCAATAGCAGCCAGTGACGGAGGAATTTTTTTGTTTCTTCCGAAATCATAGCGTCTCCTCCGGCAGCGACTCTTCCACTTCGGCAGGAGTTTTTCCCGCCAGCACTTCGCCAATGAAGAAGGCTCCTGGCAGGCTGCCGATCAGCCAGACCAGGCGCAGGATGAGCGCCAGCGCGATGCTGGTGGCAGGAGAAAGCCCGCCAAGCAGTGTGTAAAGGTTGGTGATAGTGACTTCCTGCAAACCCAGTCCGTTGATGGAAATGGGCAAGAGTGTGATGAAATAGGTCAGGCTCCAGATGCCAGCAATTTGCCAGAAGCTGAGCGTCTCTCCCATTCCCTTGGTTAAAATGGAGATGATCAGGTAAATAGCTGCCTGGTGGATCAATGTGAATCCGAGTGCCTTAATGAGAATAAGGGGATGTTTGGACCAGAAACGGAGGTCGTCCACTACCTTCCTGAAACCACGTTTGACGCGGCTGAAAAACGGAAATGCCATGCTTCCCGCCGGAGCGGAGAGAGAGCGCGAATGCAAATAGGCGCTTAATCCGGGCAGAGAGAAAGGCACCATCAGTGCCATACCCGTCATGCCGACCAGGCGGTCGACCACCAATGAAGCCGCGGCCAGGCTGGTGCTAAGCCCAAGCCGAACCGCTCCTGCCAGCCGAAGAACGTCTCCGCCGATAGTAGTAGGCAACACATTCGAGGCGAATAGCCCCGCAAAAGTGAGCTTGAGGGTATCCGTCAAGCTCAGAGTGGGGGTTTGATCCTTGAGCAGCGTGTACCACCGACCAAAAGTGGCAAACCGCGAGACAAACACCAAAACAAGAACAAGGGCGATGCGCCAGGCAGTTAGCAGACGGATGGTCTGCCAGGCTTCCCCCCAACCGACCCTGCTGAGAAGGTAAATCATGATTCCGATCGAGAGGAGTGTTCCCCCCCAACGGATGATGAGGTTCAAACGCGGCTTGCTTTGCTTGGACATAGGAGACCTGGTCGCAATTATACAACAGGCAAGCCTCCTGTTTTTGTTACAATAGGGGCATTAATTAAATCGGAGGAAGTAATGGACCTGCATATCATCGATCCTTATCAGTTTTCGGTTCAACCCCATGATCTGTTTGACCGGCAGATGGCGCTTTTGACAAGTGGTGACTTTACAAAAGGGGAATATAACTGCATGACGATTGGTTGGGGGTTGTTTGGCACAATGTGGAGCGTTCCCGCAGCATTGGTTGTGGTACGCCCAAGTCGCTACACTTACGAGTTCATGGAACGGTTTGACAACTTCACCGTGACTGCCTTTCCTAAAGAATTCCGAAGGGACCTTGGCTACCTTGGCAGAATTTCAGGAAGAGATGAAGATAAACTGGCAAAAACCAAGCTCACTGCAATTGCATCGGATTTGGTGAGCTCACCGACTTTTGCTGAGGCGGAATTGAGCGTGGAGTGCAAAAAGATCTACTTCTCTGATTACAACCCGGAGCAATTCCTTGCGCCTTTCATCCACGAGCAATACGACGGCGGAGATTACCATCGCTTGTATTATGGTGAGATCCTGCAGATCAAGGGTATAAGCAAGTATCAAGGCAACCCAGTGCAGAGCGACTAGTGCCGCCTAAAAGCTCCGGGAAGGCGTTATAATCTAAGCGACAACGAAAAGGAGAGTCAATGACCGAGAAAAAGATTCGCGTTTTGATTGCCAAACCTGGGCTGGATGGTCACGACCGGGGCGCCAAAGTTGTGGCGCGCGCATTACGTGACGATGGCATGGAAGTCATCTACACCGGCTTGCGCCAGACCCCTGAAATGATCGCCGAAGCCGCCTTGCAGGAGGATGTGGACGTTGTTGGTCTCTCGATCCTCTCCGGCGCACACAACGCGCTGGTGCCGCAGGTTATCAAGGACCTCCGGGCTAACGGACAGACAGATGTGGTGCTTTTCCTGGGCGGAATCATCCCCGAGGATGACATCCAGGCGCTGCTTGACCAGGGAGTTTTCAAGATCTACGGACCAGGTACAGACACGCGCGAAGTCTGTAAAGACATTCGTGAAGCAGTAAAAGCGAAAGCGTAGGTATGACTTCCGAGTTAATCGACTCGCTGAGAAAGGGCAACAGGCTTGCCCTTTCTCGCATTTTGAGCCAGGTTGAAAACCGAACGGATGCTGGCATGGCCGCGCTTGAGGAACTCTTCCTTGAGACCGGTACTGCCCAAAAAATTGGCATCACCGGTCCACCCGGTTCTGGAAAAAGCACGCTTGTGAACGCCCTGGCGCGCGAGTTGCGCCGGCTTGAACCCGAGCAGAAAGTTGCCATCATCGCGGTGGATCCTTCCAGCCCCTTCACCGGCGGCGCGCTTTTGGGCGACCGCGTACGTATGCTCGACTTGCAGGACGACAAGCAAATTTTTATTCGTTCGATGGCATCCCGAGGAGCGCTTGGCGGTCTGGCAGAGCAGACAGAAGCGCTCAGCCAGGTTTTTGACGCTGCTGGATACGGATTCATCTTGATCGAAACAGTCGGCGCGGGACAATCCGAGGTGGATGTGGTCAACCTGGCGCATACCACGATCGTAGTCGACACTCCCGGCATGGGAGACGACATTCAATCGATCAAAGCCGGCATTTTGGAGATCGCCGATATCCTGGTGGTCAACAAAGCCGATCGTCCGGGAGCTGACCAAAGTGTCAGTTATCTCAGGAACATGGTTGAGATGGGGTATGCCAGGAGCATCAACAATGGAAAACACCACCTGGATGATTTCGAGCAGCTGACAATGAGTGAGACCACATCAGAGGTTTGGATCCCGCCGGTGCTCAAGACCATAGCCAGTGAATTTCACGGTATAAAGGAATTGACCCAAGCCATCCTCAATCACGCGCTCTATCTGCGCCAGAGCGGGCAATGGCATGCGAAGGATAGGGCAGCCATCAAGGCAAGTATCCGTCATCAGTTGATCACAGGCTTGCTCAAAGATTTCAACCAGAACGTTCCCGAGGAATTATTGGATTCCCTGGTTGAAAAAGCCCAAAATCGTACAATCTCGCCCAATGAGGCAGTTCGCGAATTATTGGCGTATAATCGAATTAAGACTTTGAAATCATCGGAGTAAGACGAATGGAAAGAACTTTCATCAAAGACCTGAAGACGAAAATCGGTCAGCAGGTCACACTTAAGGGCTGGCTGCAGACCCTTCGCGATCAAAAAAGCATGCAATTCCTGATCCTGCGCGACAGGACCGGGTTGGTCCAGATTGCTCACTGGAAAAAAGGTAATCCCGAACTGGCTGAGGTCATTTCTACTTTGGGTACCGAATCTGCATTAACCATCACTGGCAAAGTAGTCGAGAACGAGGTGGTGAAACTCGGTGGCATCGAGGTTCAACTCGAATCGCTGCACATTGAAAATAACGCTGAACTTCCCCTGCCCTTCGAGCCTTTCGCGGACACCTTGCCCGACCAGGATTATCGCATGGACTGGCGCTACCTGGATCTTCGCCGCGAACGAAACCGCCTGATCTTTGAAATCCAGACCTGCGCCGAGCAAGCCATGCGCGAGTACTGGATTGAGAACGGCTTCATCGAAGTTCATTCCCCCAAGATCATGGGTGCCCCAAGCGAAAGTGGCGCGGAACTGTTCAAAGTGGAATACTTTGACCGCACTGCCTACCTGGCGCAATCCCCCCAGTTCTACAAACAGATGGCGCAGGCATCCGGATTTGAACGTATTTTTGAGATCGGACCAGTCTTTCGAGCTGACCCTTCTTTCACCTCCCGCCACATGACCGAATTCACCGGCGTGGATTTCGAGATCTC
>CAYUGV010000043.1:6127-11450 GCA_964444335.1 uncultured Anaerolineaceae bacterium
CGACCGTTCTATCACATGCTCCACGAGGAAAACCCCAGCCTGACCAAGAGCTTTGACTTGTTGGGACGCGGCTTGGAGATTACCACTGGCGCACAGCGTGAACATCGCTACGAAAAACTGGCGCAACAAGCGCTGGACAAGGGCCTGACCCTTGAACCAATTCAAAACTACCTCAACTTCTTCCGTTACGGTTGCCCACCGCACGGCGGACTTGGGCTTGGCTTGAGCCGTCTTTTGATGGTTATGCTCAATCTTCCCACCATCCGGGATGCTGTTTACCTCTTCAGAGGTCCTAACCGACTGGAGCCTTAGGAGCACTAATGCCATACCTTTACGGTCACAACCTTCGCCTGCGTTCTGCTGAACGGACGGATATTCCGCAATTCCTGCGTTGGGTCAACGACCCCGAGGTCGTCGAGAATCTCGAAGTCTATGCCCCTATTGGAACAGTGGAAGAAGAAGGCTGGTTCGATGAAATGAAGTCACGCCCAATTGATGAGCATAACCTGGTGATTGAAGTGCACCCGGAAGGTTCCGCTGACAAGTGGGTGGTGATTGGCAACACATCTTTCTTTCCAATTAATCAAAAAGCCAGATCTGTTGAGATTGGGATCATGATTGGTGAGAAAGAATATTGGAACAAAGGTTATGGCACAGAAACCATGCGCGTGATGTGCCGTTATGGGTTTGAAGAACTCAACCTCAACCGCGTCTGGCTGAGGGTCTACGACACCAACCCAAGAGCCAGAAAAGCCTATGAGAAAGCCGGATTTGTTTATGAAGGTACCCTTCGCCAGGCTGAGTATAAACACGGACGTTACATCGACGTCCATGTGATGAGCGTACTGAAATCAGATTGGACAAAAAGCTGAAAGGAATGCACTTAGAGATGACCCCTGGTAAGACCCTGCACAGTTTGCTCTATGGTAATATCCGTCTTTTTGCTGGAACGGCTTCACTTGACCTGGCCCAGGAGGTTGCTGACAACCTCGAGCTGGAGCTGTGTGGTCGTGACATAATTGAATTCACCAACGAGAACCTGTTTGTCAAACTGCACTCTTCAGTGCGTGGGCAGGATTGTTACATCATTCAGACTACCTCCATGCCGGTTCACCGCAACCTGATGGAATTACTGATCCTCGCGCAAACCCTAAAGCTGGACTCAGCCGGCCGTATTACCTTGGTTTTTCCCTACATGTGCTACGGGCGATCAGACCGCAAAGACCAACCCCGGGTTCCAATCACCGCCAAATTAGTGGCGCAAATGATGGAAACTGCTGGTGCAGATCGCTATATCACCATGGACCTCCACGCCGGACAAATCCAAGGATTCTTTGATATCCCTGGGGATGTGCTTTCTGCTTACCACATTCTAAAGCCCTATTTAGTCGGAAAAGTGCCGAATCTTATCAATCCCGTTCTGCTGACAGCCGACCTTGGTTTTGCGAAGCATGGCAGGCGTTACGCGCAAGCCCTCAATATCCCGCTTGCCTTTATTGAAAAACGCCGTATCGACAACAAGGAACACACCCAAGCACTGAATCTGATCGGGGATGTGCATGGACGGGATGTGCTTTTGATTGATGATGAAATTGATACTGGCGGCTCGATCGTCCAGGCGGTGCAAGTGGCCAAATTGAACGGCGCGCGGGATGTATACGTGGTATTTATTCACCCAGTCCTCTCAGCGAATGCCTCCGAACGCCTGGCTGCTCTGCCTGTGAAGCAGTTTATCACCACCAACACGATCCCCATGTCAGCTGAACAGAAAGCCTTTTTTGGAGATCGGCTGACGATCCTCAGTATCGGCCCCTTGCTGGCAGAGGTGATCAAGCGGGCAAATGAAGGTACGAGTGTTGGAGCAATGTTTAACGAGTAAGCGACGTGCCTGAACTTCCTGAAGTTGAGACCATCGTAAGAAATTTGAGACGGGGCACCGATGGTGCTCCGTCATTAATTGGGCAGATCATCCAAAACGTTCGCCTGTTATGGAATCGAACACTGGCGGAACCCGATGTGGAAACATTTCTGGCTATGTTGCCAGGTCAAACTGTTCAAGCCATAGGAAGAAGAGCCAAGTTTCTAACCCTGACACTCTCTGAATCAACTATGGTGATCCACCTGCGCATGAGTGGCGACCTAAAAATGGAACCATCCGAAACGCCCATCGCCAAGCACGACCGGATGCTGCTAGAATTTGTTTCCGGTTGGCGTCTCAGCTTCAACGACACCCGAAAATTCGGCCGGGTATGGCTGGTGAATGACACGCAAAGGTTATTTTCTGACTTAGGTCCCGAGCCAGACGATCCCGCTTTGACCCCTGAAAAGTTCCACGCAATGCTGCAGGCTCGAAAACGGACCATCAAACCGCTCTTACTGGATCAACGTTTTTTGGCTGGAATGGGAAATATCTACACGGATGAAGCGCTTTTCAGAGCCCGCATCCACCCCCTCCAATCCAGCGAAACGCTCGACCTACAGGACGCAACCAGGCTGCTCGAAGCCATCAGGGTCACCCTCACGCAAGGGATTGAGGCGAACGGAGCCAGTATCGATTGGGTCTACCGGGGCGGAGATTTTCAGAACCATTTCCAGGTCTATCAACAAACCAACAATCCATGCCCCTCTTGCGGGCAACCGATCAACAAAACCACTGTTGGTCAAAGAGGGACTCACTTCTGCCCTCACTGCCAACCCCTCAAAGGAGATTAGCATGTACGATAAACTCGCCTCGATCTATGACTATTTCGTCAATTGGGAAAATCGCCTCGCTTACGAACTTCCATTCTTGGAACAAGAACTGCGCAAACTCGGAGCGGACCCCTCCCAAATTCAGGTCATGGACACCGCCTGCGGCACAGGGCATCATGCCATCGCACTGGCTAATCTTGGATTTCAAGTTTCGGGTTCGGATCTATTTCCAGAGATGGTCAGCGTGGCGGATGCCAACGCCAGGGCAGCTGGAATGCAAGTGACCTTCCGAACAGCAGGGTTCGGGGGGATCAGCGACACCTTCCGGCAACCTGGCGAGTTTGACGCGGTTCTGTGCCTGGGCAATTCCTTGCCCCATGTGTCTTCTGTAGCGGATTTGGATAAGGCCTTAATTGACTTTAAAGACCTGCTCCGACCAGGCGGTTTGCTCTTGTTACAAATGCGGAATTTTGACCTGGTTATGGGGGAGAAAAAACGCTGGATGGAACCACAGACTGTCAGAGAAGGCACAACAGAATGGCTTTTCCTGCGATTTTACGATTTTGAAGCGGATGGCAGGATTCAGTTCAATATCCTCTCGCTTCACCGAAAAGCCAACGCCCCCTGGCAAACCCAACTAACCTCCACCCACCTTTATCCGATCTTTTCAGATCAATTAAGCCAGGAACTTGTTGCTCTCGGATTTAACAATATCAGGCTCTACGGCAATCTTGGTGCTGAGCCCTACTCGGCTAACTCCAGTGGGGATCTGGTCCTTTTGGCAAATAAAAGTTGAAAATCGCGTAACAATAAAGCTAGAGAGAACTCTTCCGCAAAGAAGGTTTGATCCGTTTTCGGTTTTCCCGCCACCACTGTACGGTATCGGCCACGGTCTCACGTAGCGGTCTGCGGCGATAGCCCAATTCCGTTTCTGCTTTTAGGCATGTGATGCATGAATTGCTCTGAATCGTTTCAATGGCATACTTGGTGATCCGCGGACGTGTGCGGGTGATCTTGTAGAAAAATTCAGCCAAAGGAGCAATCAATTTCACGAACCACCCCGGGATCTTGATCTCGTGTGAGTGGATACCCGCAGCTTCCTGGACCAATTGGCGGTAGTCTCTGACCGTCACCTGGGTTCCTGAAAGCAGGTAGGCTTTCCCACTTCTCCCCAATGAGGCAGCCAGGATATGCCCTTCAGCCACGTCCCGCACATCCACAAAATCATATGCGCCATCTGTCGAAATCGAAGGCTTCTGTTTCATCCACGTCAGCAGCATCTCGCCCATTTCGGAGCGGCGGAAATCATTCGGACCGATCACACCCGTTGGCAGGACGATAACCGCGTCCAAGCCATTTTTTGTGGCTTCCAGGACAAGCGTCGAGGCAATTGCTTTGGTCCGGTCGTATGCACCCGAAGGATTGGTCTGGTCAAATTCAATCGTCTCGTCAACCGTGGTGCCCTCTTCCGGGCGACCCAGGGCGTGGATCGAACTGGTATACACCAGCCGCCGCACACCCATCTCGCGGCAAGCCGTGATGACGTTGCGTGTTCCTTCCACATTAACTTTGTACATCAACTCGTACATATCCGAAGTGATTGCCACCAATGCGGCCATATGATAGACAATGTCCACCCCCTCCATTGCCAGGCGAAGTTTATTGGGATCGAGAACATTCCCTTCCACTTTTTCGCAATCGAGGCCTTCCAACGAAGAAACATCCTCACCTGGCAGCACCAAAACGCGTACTTTCTCACCTCTGTCAAGCAAGGCACGGACAAGCACGTTCCCGAGATGCCCTGCTCCACCAGTTACCAAAACCATTTTTATCCTCCAATACCTTCCAGGAGCACCGAAAGCCCTTGCGAGGTCAATGCGGACCAGTCAGCCTTCTCCTGGTCAAAAGCGGCTTCCAGTAAATAACCCATGGCGACTGCAACAAGCAATCGAGCCAGGATTTCACTGTCAATATCTTTTCGAATGGATCCGTCTTGTTGACCGGTTTCGATAATTCGCATGAAAAAGCCCATGAAGTAACGATATGGCTCTACCGCGGTTTTCCAAATCGCCGGATTAGCCATGGCTTGCCGCCAGAAATCGACCAGCATCGGAAAACCTCTTGGGACTGCCGCAAAAGCCATATTGAACTGATAGGGCATTTGAATCAGAACATCTTTCGCGTTGCTATCCTCTGTAATAGGTTCACCCAAAACGGATTGCATCACCCTGCTGGACCAATTTTCCATCAGACTCAGAAAGAGCACTTGTTTTGTCTCAAAATAGTGATAGAAGGAACCTTTGCTCACACCCGCATGTTTGCAGATATCGTTCACAGATGTCGCTTCATAACCTTCCCCCAAGAAAAGTTGCACTGCAGACTGCAATATTTTTTCACGGGATGTTTGTTTGTTTTGCATAATCCTCCAGGTGATATTAAACCGACCGGTCGGTTTAATTTACACCGTATGCATGTTCTTGTCAAGCTGATCGCTGCAAGCGTGAAACACTGTGCGGTCTGGCATAATCTTCAATCTCAAATCAAGGAATTCGGTATAATAACTGCAACTCATTGTAGAGAGGTGATTATGAAAATCGCAATCGGATCTGACCACGCAGGCCTGGCATTGAAA
>CAYUGV010000044.1:0-1774 GCA_964444335.1 uncultured Anaerolineaceae bacterium
AGCTGCAGAGCCTGGCGGATGCGGTTGATCATGTATTGCAGCGCCTGGGGGTCAGCAATGAAATCAAGGTCGTCCGTGTCGATGACCAGCAAACGCTGCTGCCATTTTGCCTTATTGATGAAATCCTCATAAGCTACGGCGAGCTCCTCGATGTAGGCGCGTTCCATGCTGCGTTCGTAAGGGCGATCGCGATGGGCAATGCGGTTCATGAGGGTATCGATGTTGGCACGCAGGAAGACCAGCAGTTCAGGTTGGGGGATTTTATCCGCCAGGGCAAAGTGGACTTTGTGATAGATATCGAGTTCATCGCCCTTCAGGTTGATGCCGGCAAAAAGGGCATCTTTATCGAAGGTGTAATCCGAAACAATGTTCCTGCCAGCTGCCAGGGTGGAAGGTATCACCTGGTGTTGATGGGAATAGCGGCTCATCAGGAAGAAAATTTGAGTTTGGAAGGCATAACGCTGCCGATCGGCGTAAAAACTCCCGAGAAAGGGATTTTCTTCAAAGACTTCCAACAGCAGATCAGCCTCAAAGGCTTCATGAATCAGACGCGCAAGGGTGGTTTTTCCGACACCAATAACACCTTCAATGGCTATATACACAAGCGTTCACTCCGGCTATTTGAGATAAGTAAAACTATACCACAAAGGACTTACCAGTCTAGCAAGCGGGCGCAGCGGTGACCTTAAGCTGATCGTGCAGCAGGCGCGAAGCTTCGGTGAACTCAGGCCAGTAACGCATGGCATCCGTACGCGGACGGGGTAATGTGATGGGCAGGTCTGTGATCACACGCGCTGGACGGCTGGTGAGCACCAGCACGCGGTCTGCCAGGAAGATAGCTTCGGAGATGGAATGGGTCACCATCAGCACGGTTTTGCGCCGCTCGTTCCAAATGCGCAGAAGTTCATCACCCATGCGTTCGCGCGTCAACGCGTCCAGTTGACCGAAGGGCTCATCCAACAGCAAGATTTCAGGGTCCTGCACCAGGCAGCGCGCGATGGCCACCCGCTGAGCCATCCCGCCGGAAAGTTCATGCGGGTAGGACTTCTCGAATCCTTCCAGACCTACCAGGCGGATCATATCCTTGGTCAGGCTGGCTATTTCCTTTTCAGATCGGTGTTCGATCTCAAGCGGCAGGCTGATGTTATCCCGGAGTGACCGCCAGGGGAGCAAATTCGGCTTCTGAAACACCAACCCCGTTTGCGCCTTGCCTTCAGCCATGCCGGGGAACAACACTTTTCCGCCTGTAGGCTGGATCAAACCAGCCACGGCGCGTAGAAGCGTGCTCTTTCCTCCGCCTGAAGGACCAACGATACAAACGAAGGCGTTGCGCTCGATCGAAAAACTGATCTTGTCGAGCACCTCCAGGCAACCATCGCTATCAACAAAGGTTACCTCGAGGTCATTCACCTCCAGGGCGATTTCACTGGGTAAAGGCGTCACTGAATGCCTCCCTGACATCAATTTGTTTGGTCATTAATCCCAGGTCGAGTAAAACAGTCTGCATGTTCTCCCACCGTATTATTTCCACGTCGGCGGGATCCGTTTCAAGCTGCCAGAGCTTGATCGATTCGAGCAGAACCTGCTTTTGGATCGGATCATCTTCAGCCAGATTTTCGATATATTTCCGGCTGATCTCGTAAGCCATATCCGGGTCAGCGGCTGTGACAGCCAGGGCTTCTTGCATGGCACTGACCATTCCTTGCACTAATTCTGAACGATCACTGACGGATTTCTCGTTGGTCACCAGGCAGTTGCCCACCAGCGAGAGAGC
>CAYUGV010000044.1:1874-10939 GCA_964444335.1 uncultured Anaerolineaceae bacterium
ACCGGCAGCCCCTGGGCGCGGCTGAGCAGCACCTGCTCGCCTGAAGCAATCATGAACTGCTGATTGTCCGAACCTACCAGGGCGACCAGGTCGGCTTCGTTGCCATAAGCGAGGCTGACCTCGATACCGTATTTGGCAAAAATGCCTTTTTCAATGGCAACATAGAACGGCGCGAACTGGATGTTGGGAATGTAGGTCAGGTTCAGCGTAACTTTCGTGATGGCAGGTTCCTGGCTGGCCGGTTTACAGGCGGTCAGCGCCAGGCATAGGATCAGTGCAAAAAATATCAGCCGTTTCAATATTTACTCCTTAAGCTTCCTTACGCCAGGTTTGCCAAGAAAGCGCCTTATTTTCAAGTAGCAACACCAGCCCGTACAGGCTGGCTGCCAGCGCGACCAGGCAGATTACCGCGACAAACACCAGGGCGGTGTCGTATTGACCACGCCCGACGTTGATCAAAAAGCCCAGACCGCGATCTGAGGCTACCAGCTCGCCGACAATCGCGCCGATCACCGACAGGCTCGCCCCAACGCGCAGACCGCCAAGGAAAACTGGCAGCGCGGCAGGGACTTCAAGATAGCGCAAGGTCTGGGCAGGGGTTGCCCGCAAAGAACGCATCACCTCGCGCAACTCTGGTGATACATCCCTCAGACCCACCAGCGTGTTGACCAGCACCGGGAAGAAGACCGTCAGCGAGCAGATCAACACCTTGCTGATCAACCCCGGTCCGAACCAAATCACGAGCAAGGGCGCAATCGCAGCCATGGGAATGGACTGGCTGCCCACCAGGAAAGGCGAGAGCAACCGCTCCGCCAATGGTGATTTGGCAAGGGCGTAACCAAGCAGCGTAGCGGCACTGATGCCAAAGACCAACCCCAGCAGGATCTCCCCAAGAGTGGCGGAAAAGTGCCGCCAGAGTAAGCCAGATGCAAGTACATCAAGGAACTTTCCACCTACTTCTGCAGGACTGGGCAGAATAAAGCCGGGAAGATCCAAAACTAATACCAGCACTTGCCAGACCAGCAAGAAGAGGATTAACGACACTAACAGCAGAAGCACCCGGTTTCTGCTCAGGCGCTGCCAGAAATCGTGCTTAATGGCTAAAGATGGAGGCTCTTTCATGGTTTGAATCAACTGTTCCAGGTAATTGAGTATACGATAGTTGACGATTTCCTTGTAGGTCAACGCTCTTCGGATTGGAAATAGCCATTTGAATCCGGCTATAATAAACGGGATGCTTGCAATGACCCCCTTTGCTCCCAAGAATATCCTGCTCATGCCAAACGCGGCAGTTCAAAAAGCCTCTGTGCTGGCAGAGCGCATTTCTGCCTGCCTGAAAACACACGCCGTGGAGCACAGCATCTTCTATTATGATTACGAGCACCCCACCCAGGTTCCGCAAATTGAAGGGCACGACCTGGTCATCGTCATAGGCGGAGATGGCACGCTCCTGAGGGCTGGTCACCTTTGCGCCCCACTTGACGTACCCCTTTTGGGTGTCCAGGCTGGGCGACTGGGTTTCCTGACCGAGCTGACCACTCTCGATATTGAGAGCAACCTTTCACGCCTGATCTCAGCAGACTACCGCATTGAAAATCGTATGATGCTCCAGGCTGAGTTTCTCGAAAATGGAAATGTCAAACAACGCTGGGATGTGATCAACGAAGCGCTTATCTCCCGGGGCAGGGACGCCCGGCCAATTGAAGTGCGGGTGGACCTGAACGAAGGCTACATGATGTCTTATATTGCTGACGGCTTGATTGTGGCGACGGCAACCGGCTCAACTGCCTACGCTCTGGCTGCTGGCGGACCCATTCTGCCGCCAGAACTGCGCAATATGCTTGTTTTGCCCATTGCGCCGCACCTCTCACTCGACCGTGCGGTGGTACTGGCGGAAGGCGCGGTGGTTAACCTGCGCGCTATCAGCGATTTTGAAGTCGTACTCAGCATTGACGGCACAACACCCCTTTCCGTTAACCCTGAAAACAGCGTCCGCATCACAGCCAATAAAAAATCTCTGCGCATGGTGCGATTTGGCGAACCCAATTACTTCTACCGCGATCTTGCCGGCTTGCTGCAGCGGAACCCAATCCTGGAAATGGACGCTCATGACTGAACAAGACCCCAGCGTTGAAATAAAACCGACGCCCGAAGAAGATATTCAACTGCGCTGCAATCGCTGTAACAAACCCATCACTCCCGCGACAGCCATCCTGACCGAAACGGGTTACCGTTGCGCGGAATGCGTGCGCGAACAGCAGCGCGCGTTTGATACGACTAAAAGCCTCGATCCGATTTGGGGTTTTATCGTTGCAGCCCTGATCTCTTTTGCTGGAAGTTGGTTGGCGGGCTTGCTGGGATTCTTTACCATTTTAGTTGCTCCTGGCGTGGGCACCCTGATCAGCAACGCCGTGCGCTTGGTGGTCAACCGCCGGCGCAGCAAAGCGCTCAACAAGGCGGTCCTTGCTGGGGCGATCGTTGGCGCGCTGCCGTTACTGATCATGGCAATTTTGCCTTTGCTGGCCGGCTCAGGACCACTTTTGACAGGAAGAGTCAGTCTTCTTCCGCTTGTTTGGCGGGCGATTTACGCCGCCCTGGTTTCTTCCTCGGCTTACGCTCAAGCCAGAGGTCTACGTCTTTGAGGGAATATGCTGGAAGAACTGCGCATTCGAGATTTTGCAATCATTGAGGACCTGACACTCCAATTTTCCTCCGGATTGGTCGTCTTCACTGGTGAGACAGGCGCTGGCAAGTCCATCATCCTGGATGCGTTGGGGGCGATCCTTGGCGCGCGGGTGGATACGACCAGCATTCGCAAAGGCGCTGATCGGGCGATCGTGGAAGGTTTTTTCCGCTTGGAAGGACCGCAGCGTGAAGTAATTAACGAGCTGCTGGACCGCGAAGGGCTGCTTGAGGAGCCTGATCGACTTTGGCTTGGAAGGGAAATTCGGGCTGAAGGGCGGACGATCGCCCGGGTGAACGGGCGGACAGTCAGCCTGAGTGTGCAATCTGAGATAGGTGAAGCCCTGGTGGACGTGCATGGGCAATCTGACCATCTTTCCTTGTTAAAAGTGCGGAATCACCGCGATTTGCTTGATCGTTTCGCGCATGACCAGGAAAAACTTGGTCTTTATCAGGGGCAATTCAAGCAGTGGTCTCTCCTTGGAAAAGAGTTGGATGAACTCCTCGCGATTGAAAAGACCGCCCGCGACAGGGCTGACATGCTGAAGTACCAGATCCAGGAAATCGGAGACGCCCGCATAAAACCTGACGAAGAAGAAACCCTGGCTCAGGAACGTACCCGGCTGGTGAACGCCGAGACGTTGAGCTCTCTCAGCCAGTCCGCGCTGGCTTTACTCGATGAAGGCACTGAGACTGGCTCGGCTGCTACGGATCTGCTTGGTCAAGCTGCGCGCGACCTGGCAGAACTTGCCCGGATCGATCCGCAAATGCAAGCCCTGGCGCAGCAAGTTGAGGATGCTCTCAGTTCCGTGTCGGATCTTGCGTATGAGCTGCGCGGTTACCTGGAAGGGATCGAGTTTAATCCCAGCCGGCTGGATCAGATAGAAGAACGGTTAGACCTCTTTAACCGTCTGAAGCGAAAATACGGTGGCTCGTTGGGGTCTGCCCTGGCACATTTACAGATCTCAATTGCTGAATTGGAAAAAGTGGAGGGTGTAGAAGAGCAGATTGGTGAAGTGAAGGAAAAGCTGAGCCAGATAAAGAAAGTGCTCAGCGATTCTGCTTTACAGCTCTCCGAACAACGCAGACAGGCAGCCGTTCAGCTTGCCGATGGCATGGAACAGCAGCTGCATCTACTCGAAATGGAAAAGGCCAGGTTCCAGGTTGCTCAGGCGGTGGTGGAAGCCGAGCAGGGGCTTATGATGAACGATCGCACGCTTGCGTTCGACGCTAGTGGCATAGACCAGATCGAGTTCTTGATCGAAACCAATCCGGGTGAAGGCTTTAAGCCGCTTGCCAAGACTGCCTCGGGTGGTGAAACTTCGCGACTGATGCTGGCGTTAAAGACCGTGCTGGCTGAGGTGGACCACATTCCGACCCTGGTATTTGACGAGATAGACAGTGGCATAGGCGGCCGGGTTGGCATGACAGTGGGCGAGATGCTCTGGAACCTGGGAAAGCAGCACCAGGTCTTGTGCGTCACGCACTTGCCTCAATTGGCAGCATTTGGCGATCAGCATTTTCACGTCAGCAAGCGCGCCGACAACGGACGAACTGCCACCCAGGTGGAGGAATTAGAGGGTGAGGCGCGTGTGCAAGAATTGGCAGCCATGCTCGGCGCGGGCACACCTGCCACATTGCAATCCGCCCGAGAAATTTTACACACAGTCGCTGTGAAAACTAGTAAAATATAGCTATACATTTCAGCAAGAAGCTTTGAGTAACAACTTAACAACCTCATCAAAACGTGCACGATACGTGCTGAAAGGGATAATATGGCGAACGTGGATGAAGTCCTTGCAGTCATTCTAGGTGGAGGTCAGGGTAAGCGGCTCTACCCTCTTACTGCTGAGCGGGCAAAACCGGCCGTCCCGATTGCCGGAAAGTATCGCTTAATTGATATCCCCATCAGTAACTGCATCAATTCAGGCATTTTTAAAATTTCTGTTCTGACCCAGTTTCTGTCGGTTTCGTTGCACCGGCACATTACCCGCACCTACAATTTTGACAACTTCCACGGTGGGTGGGTGCAGGTTTGGGCAGCAGAACAGACCATTGAACACACCGACTGGTACCAGGGCACTGCTGACGCCGTTCGCAAGCAGATCCAGGAGATCCGCTCCAGCCGCTCGAAGTACGTATTAATCCTGGCTGGCGATCACCTCTATCGTATGGACTATTCCAAGATGGTCGATTTTCACATCGCGAACAACGCCGACATCACGGTGGCGGTGCAGCCGGTGCTCAAGGAAGACGCCTTCCGCTTTGGCATCCTCAAGCGGGATGAAGACGGGCGCATCACGGACTTTGCGGAAAAGCCCAAGGATCCGGGTTTGCTTTCAAGATTGGTTAGCCGCGATGACCCTGAGTCCCCATTCCTTGGCTCGATGGGCATCTACATCTTCAATATGGACCTGCTCGCGGAAGTTCTGAAGCGGGATTACACAGACCATCAGTTGGATGATTTTGGTGGAGACATTATTCCGCACCTGATCCGCATTGGAAAGCGCGTGTTTGGATATAACTTTGAAGGCTACTGGCGTGATATCGGAACGATACGCACATTTTATGACACAAACCTGGAACTGACCGAGGATCATCCGGACTTCGACTTCTTCGATCCTGAGCATCCCATTTTTACCCACCCACGCTTTTTGCCTGGCTCCCGTGTGACCGGGACCACCTGCAAGAACGTTCTCCTGGCAGAGGGTTGTGAGATTCAGGACGCCTCGTTACAGCATTCACTGATCGGGCTGCGCAGCGTTATTGGTTCCGGCACAGAAATAAAAGATACCATCGTGATGGGCGCTGACTGGTATGGCAACCAAACCAATGGAGCTCCGCTTGGAATTGGCCGCAATTGTAAAATTCAGGGCGCGATCATCGATAAGAACGCCAGCATTGGCGACAACGTGGTCATCAAACCTTTCCCTGATGATCGCGAAGTGGATCACGCGCTCTATAAAGTCCGCGAAGGTATCGTGGTGATCCCAAAGAACACCACCATCCCTGCCGGGACGGTCATTCAACCCTAAATTCCCTCTCAGTTAAAAGGCCTTGGCACTGCCAGGGCCTTTTTTTGTGTGAATTACAAAGCTAACAACTGGAAGACTGCAATACCAAACGCGACAGAAACATTTAGTGAAGATTTCTCACCGTTCATGGGTATGTACAACACCTGGTCTGCGATCCGCAGGATGGCGGGATCGACACCGGTGGGTTCGTTGCCTGCAACCAGGATTATTTGTCCGGGAAAGGGGTGGTTAATTTGCAGTTCCCGCAAAGAAACCGCGCCATGTGCGTACTCGAGCGCAAGGATCAGGCAGTTATCGGCTTTCCTTTCAGCAAGTGTTTTTGGGAGGTTTGGATGATAACTCCAGGTGATGGTATTCTCAGCCCCCAGGGCGGTCTTGCTGATCGCTGGCTGCTCGGTTGGGGTGGGGGTAATCCCGCCAAGCAGAAGTTCTGAAAGCCCTGCGCCATCCGCTGTACGAAAGATCGCACCGACATTGTGCGCGGACCTGATATTATCGAGCGCCCCAACGATTCTGAAGTTGGGGCTTGGCGCGGCAGGCGGTTTTTGGGCAAGGATACCAGGCTCGTGTCTCTCAAGGGGAGAGCCGCAACGCGGGCAATAGCGTCCGTCGAAGAGTTCAGTGTCAAGGGGTAGCCGCAAGCCGCAGCGGGAATTACCGCACTCGAAGAAGAAGGTTCCTGATTTGGAGGAATTCATGAAGCAATTTTACCCCCGGGAAACTTAAATAGTTAGGCGCCTGGGTGAGGGGGGCACCCAAGCGCCTAACTAATCTTAGTATACAAGAGAATCCTGAAATATCAAGAGAAAAAAAGACTCAATGTACAAGGTTTACATAATTCATACAAAAGTTAAACTTACGTTAATATTATCGGTTGAGTCGAAAGCGTCAACTGCCAATAATGGCCTGCCCTGCCTCGGTGCAATAGGGTAAAACCTCGTAATTCTGCATGATCAGTTCATGCAAAACCAGATCCAATGCCTCAACAGTATTTTGCCGATCTTCTCCGCCGTCGTGAAAGAGTATGACTCTGTCGGGTTGCAACTTTTTAGAGAAATCCGCGAGAATATTCTCAGGCTTAGTACCTGCCCAGTCGCGCGTATCCAGGTTCCACATCGAAATACTGTAGCCCATGCCCGCCGCCCAGGCGTAAACGGTTTCGTTGGTCTTACCATAGGGTGGACGTAAGCACCTGGTTACCTGGCTGAGGAGTTCAGGATGATCTCTTAGCGCATAGCGGATGGTTTGCTCAGTGTCGCCGACTTCAAGTGAAAAGTTTTGGAAACCAAGGGTGGTCAGGTCAAAATGATTGTAGCTGTGGTTGGCAAGCGTATTTCCATCGCTGGCGATCTGGACAATTACATCCTGAAAGGTCGCGGCGTTGCGCCCGATCATGAAAAAGGTCGCGTGTGCCTGGTATTTTCGCAAAACAGCCAGCACCTGGGAAGACCAGACGGGATCGGGGCCGTCATCGAAGGTGAGGTAGGCTTTCTTTTCTGGATCAGCAGTGGGTAGAGGGGCTGCTTCAACTTCAGTCTGGATGCCAGTTTCGGTCCAGCTTTCGACAAAAGCACTCAAGGTCTCGGTTTGACCGGTCTCAGGTCCTGGATCAGCTTGAACTGGACCCGAAAGCGGGATTGCCAGGATCAAAACTAATACTAGTAAAAGCCAAACCTTTTTCATTCTCACACACCTGAATTATAGTAAAGCACATCCGATTTGCAAGCCGATGTCCAGCGACTAAGGCGTGGAGTTGGTGGTGGTTGACTCGAGGATGTTCGTGGGCATGGTCTGCCAGTCTTTGCCATTGTTGCCCGTCATATAGAGGCGATTATCGAGCAGCGTGTCCGGCGTGGTTGTAGCCACAAGAAAGCCAGCGAGGTCGTTGATCATGTCCACTGATACGGGCGTGACCGCGGGAGGCAGCCCGGAAGTAGTTTCAGTCCAGGTTATTCCACCATCCTGGGTCTGGAACATCTTTCCCTGTCCGTAGGCGACCCCAGTCAGTTGCGTTCCAAAATCAAAGAACTCAACGTTTTGGAGCATCCCAACATACTGCCAGGTCTCAGCCGCGTCGGTGGTGCTGCAGAAGTAAGTGACACTATTTCCGTCAGCCAGGTAAGAACGCACCGGGAGAATGGCGGTTGTGGGGTTGATCCGAATGATCTTGTCAACGCTAGTTTCCTGATTTGGATCCAAGGGTAAACCCTGGCACTCAGATTGCTTCCACGAAGTGCCACCGTCTACAGAGCGAAAAGCGTAAACTAAGCCAGGAACAGGCTCAGAACCGGCAACCAGTCCAATATCAGAGCTTAGAAAACCGAAATAGCTCTTGATGCCGCCAGTTGGAAGCCCGTGATCATCCGGGTTAGCAGGGTCGTGCTCGAAGCGCAGCTCCCAGTTTTGACCGCCATCGGCGGTGTGATAAAGGCTGACGTATTGCGAACCGGCCCCAGCACCCTGGTCGGAGAGGATGTAACCCTCGTTGGCGTTTAAAAGGGAGATTTGACCGCAAGGGAAATCCAGGTTGTGGGTTTTCCAGTTGCGCCCGCCGTCGGTGCTCGTGAGGAGTGTGGCGGACGATTCGTTTACAGACTGACAAATCCATCCAATGTCACCATTTGGGAAGGCGGCAGTGGTACCCCAACCGGAACCGCCTGCAGATAGACCTGTGGGGGTGACCACGAGCCAGTGCTCGCCGAAGTTACGGGTGTTGTAGAAGATGGTCTGGTCCAAATTGCTTGCCCAACCGTGACCGCCGACAAAGATGTGAAGGTTATAGAGCGGAGAGAGATGGGTAGGCGTCGAAGTGGGTGCGTTGCCGCTTGCGGGTTGGGTGGATTCAGGGGTGCCCGTTATCGCGGGTGAAGTGCGCACGCAGCTTGTGAGCAGCAACAAAACAGCCACCAGGGTGAAAATCAATCGCTTATTGGTCATAAACGCCTCCAGATCTTATCAATCAGTCAATCTGATGCACGATCTATGCCTATTTTATCGCCGATTTTAGGAGGCGATGTTTCACGTGAAACGATAAGCAAGGGGTCGATGTCCAGGAAACTTTTGAGGTAGGTAAAGTATGCTGGATTTCGAGATAGACGTGATTGTTTCACGTGAAACTATCTGCTTGCTTATTGGGTGTTTGGCGTCGGAGTGAGCCTGCACCACGCTCATGCTGGATTGGCATCGTTGGGCAGGCTCATTCCGACCTACGAGTGTGACTCTCGTTGATACGTCGTAAAAACGAATTGTTTACCTGATTGACAAATCCGGGTCAAAGAAAGATGAGCGTTTTGGAGAAGTTCAAGTTGTTTCACGTGAAACATTTTAGCAAAGGTGGTATCAACCTCG
>CAYUGV010000045.1:0-8415 GCA_964444335.1 uncultured Anaerolineaceae bacterium
CGTTCATGGTGGTGGGTCACGCCAACGAAGCCCTGGGTGAGGGTTTCAAACCGCTTAAAGGCCAGCCTTAGCGAAGGAATCGTAGATCATCGTGTAGGTCAGGTTCTTCATCTGAACCTGACGTCACGAATACCGGTAAACAATTCCATCTTGGCGGGTTTCCGTCGCCAGGTTGAACTACGCAACCTGGCCTCCGACCAAAGTACGCCCAAGTATCGATAGTTTCGGAGGGAGCAAGCCCCCTCCGTACGGCTGGGCTTTAGTCCAGCCGCCAAATGAGTCCAACCGTTGATTGTTACGGAAGGGGTCAGCCCCCATCACGGATATTTATGGATTTCGCCTTTTCAGCCCTGTTGAACCCCCAAAACCTTGTCCAGGTCTTCCGTCTTGCACCCAAGCTTCAGCGCCATTTTCTCACGCAGGGCGTCATCGGGCGAGATGCGGGCGTAGGACTCCATGAACACGGACAGCATCATGTTGCAATCGGCGGCTTCGTGCGCGACGTTCTGCTTTCGCAGGCGGTCGTTGTTTCGGATCCAGCCTGGCTTGCGTGAAACAACTTCATCGGCTTCCAATCCCAGCGAAGCAAAACGAGAAAACAGCTCTCTTTCCTCGTTGGTTAACCCCGCCTCTTCCATTTCGGCATAAGCTTCAGCCAGCTCGCCTACCTCAGAGAGGAAGAACAAAAGCGCGCTCTTTTGGTCAGCCCATTGTAACCCGCGCGCGTCGTAATATGCCTTGATCCATTTCGTGTCCATTTCGCACCTCGTCCTTAATTGTAACCGTCGATTAGAAACTTGATGCATCAACTAATTACAAATCTTGGTATCATATACTCTTGTGAACAATAATCCATTACTTCAACCCACCTGGCTTGCGCACGTGCTGCACGTGCCCACTGCCGATTACCTTTCGAACCCCAACCCTGCCCTGGGAGAAACGATCACCGTTCGCCTGCTGATCCCCAGCCAGGCTAACCCGGACCAGGTCGTGTTTCGCACCATCCCAAACGGCGAACAGCAATTCACCGCAATGACGCGCCATTCCGAGCAGGGTGGCTATGACGTTTGGGAAGCTCCGCTCAAGGTCAATGAACCGCGAGTGAGTTATCGGTTTGCGATCCAAACCGAAGGCAGAGTCTGGTGGCTGAACGCGCTTGGTATTAGCATCCACACACCGCTTGCCATGTTCGACTTCAAACTCCTGGCAGGCTTTCAGCCGATCTCCTGGCTGGAGCGCTCCGTTTTTTACCAGATCTTCCCTGACCGCTTCGCCAATGGCGACCCCAGCAACGATCCTGTTGAAGAAGCCGACCCTCGCCAACGTTACACGCGCAAAACCTTCCCTTGGGGTGAGAAGGCACCCAGGGATCGCAAGCTGATGCCCTTTTATGGCGGCGACCTGGCTGGCATCGAAACTCACCTCGACTATCTTGAGCAGCTTGGCGTCAACGCCCTTTACCTGAACCCAATCTTTACTGCCTTCACCAACCACCGCTACGACGTGAGCAATTTCCGCGAGGTGGACCCTGTGCTCGGCGGCGACCAAGCCCTGGTTTCGCTGCGCCAGACTCTCAGCCAACGGGATATGCGCTACGTGCTGGATATCGTCCCGAATCATAGCGGTTTCATGCACCCCTGGTTCCAATCCGCGCTCCAGGATAAACAGAGCGAAGAGAGAGGCTTTTTCTACTTTGCTGAGAACGAGCAGGATTACACCTCGTGGATGGGGTTCGGTCACATGCCCAAACTCAATTACGGAAGTTCTGCTCTGCGCCGCGAAATGATTGAGAGTGAAGATTCGATATTTGCCTATTGGCTTAAGCCACCGTTCTCCGCGGATGGATGGCGGGTGGACGTGGGCAACATGCTCGGCCGGCATGACGACCACCAGATCAACCTCGAATTGCTGCGGTCGATCCGCGCGGCTGTAAAACGCGTTTCACCTGAGGCTTACTTGATGGGAGAGAACTTTTTTGAAGCTACCGAGCAACTCCAGGGCGATGGCTGGGACGCGGTCATGAATTACACAGGATTTGCAGACCCGGTCCTCCATTGGCTGACCGGCTACGAGCAGGACGCTTTACGTTGTGATGCCGTCTTGAAAACGGATATTCCCTGGGATACAGCCACCATGCTCCAAGCGTGGAATGAAAACCTGGCTTCCATTCCCTGGCAGATAGCCCTGCAGCAGTTTAACTTGCTCGATAGCCACGACACCCCACGACTCTTGACACTACTAAATGGCGATAAAGCCCTCAGCCAGTTGGCTGCGATCACGCAGTTCACCTTCCCCGGCGTGCCCTGCCTCTATTATGGCGATGAGATTGGACTCACCAACGAGGAAGGCTTTGACTCGCGCAACTGTTTCCCATGGGATGAAGATCAGTGGGATCAGGAAAGTTTGGACTTTTACAAAAAGCTGATCACCTTACGTCGGACCAGCCTGGCTCTGGCGAGAGGGGAACTCAGGGTCCTGTATTACGACCAGGACCTGGTGGTATATGCCCGCGTATTGGGGGAAGAGTGGGTTCTTGTGACTGCGAACCGTTCAGAGCAAGCACATCCCGCTGTGCGTCTGGATGTACCCGCGCTCAACCTTGTTGGTGAGCGAGATTTCATCGCGTTGATTGGTTCCGGACGGATTAAAGCTGGCAATGGCTGGCTTGATCTGCCCGAATTATCCAAGGGAGGCGAGGTCTGGCACTAAATGAGGTTGCGCTTATAATCAAGTAATGGCAGGCTTGTTTCGAAATCTCAAGGGCCAAATAAAAGCCTGGAGCGAACGCCGGGGCGAGGTTCAGGACCGCCTGCGCTACTTTTACCTCAAACTTAACAAGCGCTTGGGCGGCTCTTTGGGCGTTCTTCGTCACGCTTTCAACAACTTTAATCTCGTGCATGCTGCTGAAGCCTCTGCCAGCCTGGCATATTATGGTCTTTTTTCAATTTTCCCCTTGCTACTGGCAGTAGTTTCCATTGGATCGATTTTTTTGGAAGGCGATTTGGTCAAAGTTGAATTATTGGAGATCATCACACAGTGGATTCCCGTTTCAGCTGACGCGGTTAATTCCCAGGTGACAACCGTGCTCAATTTAAGAGGACCTGTCACGGTTGTCGCGATCATCTCTTTGCTTTGGTCAGGCTCAAACGTTTTTGAAAAGGTGATTGTCAATGTCAATCGCGCTTTCCCGCAGGGCAGCCGGCCGGGTTTTTTCAAGAGTCGCGGGATGGCTCTGCTGATCATCGTGGTAATGATCCTGCTTTTTGGCACCTCGCTGTTAATTAGCACCGTGGTCGAGATCTTCCCGGCTGCCGAGAACGCCCTCTTTGGCAAGCTGATCAGCTCAGCAAGAGCCTGGATTGAAGTGCTGCAAATCGCGCCGCTCGTGCTCAAATTTTTCCTGTTTCTGGCGGTTTATAGCTGGATCCCGCAAAGCGCCAGTATTCTCTTCAAGGCACGCTTGATTGGGGCGCTTGTGACAGCAGTTCTGTGGGAGCTTTCCAGCCGCTTGCTTGGCTGGGCAATCTCCAGCGGTTTCACCAATTACGAGATCATTTACGGTTCCCTGGCATCGATCATGGCATTGATGTTTTGGCTGTATCTTAGCAGTTACATTCTCTTCTTCGGTGCACACCTCGTGCACGCAATTGATACGCACATAAAAAGGTATATGATTGGCGTAGGAAAAGAAGCAATTCATGCTGATGGGGAGGCAGCATAATGGACCTGTCAATTTGTCTTGTACCTCTGAACGCGCTCGTGTACCTGGAGCCTCTGCTGGCTTCAATCGAGCAGCATACCATTGGGCTGAGTTACGAAGTGATCATGGTGGATAATGGCTCCACCGATGGAACTTTGGAATGGGTTAAGGAGCATCACCCGGAGATCCAGTTGATCCGCAACCAGGCCAACCTCGGTTTCACCCGCGGTAACAACCAGGCAATGGCGCTGGCAAAAGGCGATTTCTTGCTGCTTCTCAACCCTGATACCCTCCTGACCGAGGATTGTTTTGGTCCGCAGATCGCCTACATGCGCGAAAACCCAAAAGTCGCGATCACAATCCCGAAAGTGCTCAATTCAGACGGCAGTTTCCAGCATCAATCGCGCCGGGGGGATGCCCGCCCGGCTGAGGTGTTTGGTTATTTCTTGAAGCTTGGCAAACTCTTTCCCAAAAACAGAGCCCTCAACGGTTACCTGCAATCCTGGCTTCCGGAGGATGAGGTCGCGGAGGTAAAGGCGGTTTCGGGTTCCTGCATGTTCATCAGGCGGCAAGTTTATGAGCAGATCGGCGGGCTGGACGAACAGTTCTTCGCCTACCAGGAAGATAGCGACTATTGCATGCGGGCTCGGCAGGCAGGTTGGAAAGTGATGTACGTGCCCCTGAGCAGCATCATTCACTACGGGGGAGAAGGTGGCTCAAAGACCCAGCCGTACTATGCGATTTTCCAATGGCACCGCTCGTATTTTTTGTATTATCGCAAGCATTTCGCCAGGGAGCATTTCTTCCTCTTCAACTGGTTCTACTACCTGGTGATGATTGCCAAGCTGCTCTTTGCCTGGTTGAAGCGTTTTGTGAGAGGAAAATAAAAAAGGAGGCGAAAGCCTCCTTTTGGTTTCAAACAGTTGCTACCTGCTCAGCCGCAAAATTGCGGCGGCGGCGGCGCCATTGATATCGTCATGTTCACCAAGTGTCCACTCCCTTGCTTCAAAGCGAGCCTGCACCTTTGCGGCGGCTTCGTCGGGATCGACTCCATAAGAGGTTAGAGTAGTGGGCATGCCAACGCTCTGGAAGAACGCTGCTGTTGCTTCAATGGTGCGGTCAACGCGTTCTGTATATTTTTGCATCTTCTGATCCATCACGCGGTAACCATATTGCAGCAATTTATCACGCTTTTGATCGCGCTTGTACCATAGCAGCCAGGGCAATACCACCGCCAGCGATTCAGCATGCGCCAGCCCGTAAAGCGCGGTCAGTTCGTGCCCAATGCTGTGAGTTGCCCAGTCCTGCGGCACACCAGCACCGATCAGGTGGTTGAGCGCGTTCGAGCATACCCACATAAAGTTGGCGCGGGCGTCGTAATCCGGGGGGTTCATTTTGAGAACAGCCGGCGCCATCTCAATGATGGCCATCAGCAAAGCTTCAGCCTGGCGATCCTGCACGATGGCGCCCACCGGGTAGGTCATGTACTGTTCCATCACGTGCACATAGGCATCCACCAGCCCATTACGCACCTGCTTTTGAGGAAGAGAATAAGTCGTTTCCGGATCCAGAATTGAAAACTTGGGAAAAACACGATCACTGGCAAACGAGAATTTTTCTTCGGTCTCGCGGCGCGAAATGACCGAGTTGTGGTTAAACTCACTGGCAGTCGCGGGAAGAGTCAGCACAGACCCGAAAGGAACAACTTTCTTCAAATCTTTTGCCAATTTGTGTGTCAGGATGTCCCACGGCTCAATGTCTTCATTAAGACTAGCAATCGAGATGAACTTGGTTCCGTCAATGACAGAGCCGCCACCTACCGCGAGTAGAAAATCAACCTTCTTTTTTCGCACCTGCTTAATGGCTTTCATCAGGGTAGCGTAATCGGGGTTGGCTTCAATCCCGCCAAATTCGATCACTTCGTGTTTCTTGAGTGCGTCCACCACCTGATCATAAACGCCATTTTCTTTGATGGATCCGCCGCCATAAAGCAGCATAACCTTGGCTTTACGAGGAACACGCTTGCTCAGTTTCGCGATAGTTCCTTTGCCAAAAATAATTCGCGTAGGATTAAAGAACTCGAAATTGTTCATCTGGTTGCTCCTTGTTTGGTTTGATCAGGCTTAATGATAACAGACCCTGCAGGTACACCGGCAGGCTTGTCACAGATGACCCCCATTTTTTGAATGGAAATGCACATGTACAGCGCGCACAAAATCAATTCCGTCCACCAATACTTTCTCAACCTGGTCCGCGATCGAATCACCTTGATCAACGCTGATAGAGCCATCCACAAATATGGCAAGATTGATCACAAGATATTGCCCAAAGCGGTGTGCCTTGGCTGAATCGACCGATTCCACCCCGGGTACCTGGCTTGCCAACGTATGAATCCGTTCATTCAGAGCCTGCCCGGGAACGGTATCCATAAGATCATCGGTTGAGTCTCTCAGAATACCAAGACCAGTCTTGAGGATCAACATTGCCACGACAGCTCCAGCCAGGGGATCCACCCAATGGTAGCCAAACTGGCTCATTGCGATGCCAATGACCACCGCGGATGCCGCAAAGATATCGTTGCGATGATCCTGCGCCAGAGCGATGATTGATGGGTTGTTGGTCTTCTTCCCGACCTTGCGCGTGTAAAAACTAAGAAATCCCTTAAGTAATACGGTAAACAAAGCTACATAAAGCGTAAATTGAGCGCTGCCAGCATAATCGCTGGTCCCTTTGATGAAATCGAACAGGGAATTGACAGAGTCCCAAAAAATGGTGATAGCGGTGGTGATCACAAATGCGCCAACCACCAATGCGCCCACGCTCTCGAATTGGGTGTGCCCATACGGATGCTCATCATCAGCGGGTTTATGAGCAGCCCGTACAAAGACCGAGACTACGATGTTATAAACCACATCAGATGTGCTGTTAATGCCATCCGCCAACAAGGCGGGGGAATGCCCCAGGATGCCGATGCTGGTTTTCAGCACTGCCAGCAGCACGTTTGCAATCAGCGCTAATGAGACCGCCTGGTTGCTAAGCTTACTGCGTTCTGTGGTGTTGACGGGTTTGGAGCTAACTGCGGAATGGATGCTCATTAACGGTCGATTCCTACTGCTTTGCGCATGCGTTTCAGCACCGGTACGGCGATATCGCGCGCTTTTACAGCACCCTGTGCGAGAATGGCGTCCAACGTGGCAGTCTCTTGCATGTAATGGCTGAATTTCTGGCGGGCGTCGCCAAAATAAGCCAGGATGGTTTCGGCTAACTCCTGTTTCAAAGTACCGTAGCCCAATCCGCCTGCCAGGTATTGCAGGCGCACCTCTTCAGTCCGCTCTGTTGTGGCAAAGAGTTTGAAAATCTGGAACAGGTTATCGCCATCGGGATTTTTTGGTTCCTCAGGTGTGCGACTATCGGTCACGATCCGCATGACCTGTTTGCGCATGGTTTTCTCGTCGGCAAAGATCGGTATCGTGTTGCCGTAACTTTTGCTCATTTTACGGCCGTCAATCCCGGGCACATCCTGCAGGTCCTTGGTGAAGAGCCCTTCCGGAAGTTTGAGCGTCTTGCCGTAGACGCGGTTGAAATTCTCAGCGATATCGCGCGTGATCTCAATATGCTGTTTCTGATCGAGCCCAACCGGTACGACGTCGGAGCCATAAAGCAAAATGTCCGCAGCCATCAGGACTGGATAATTATAGAGCCCCATGTTGATGCCGTCGTCCGGGTCGCGTTCGGCTTCCAGGTTTTTATCCACTGCGGCCTTATAAGCATGGGCGCGATTCATCAAGCCCTTGCTGGTCAGGCACGAAAGCATCCAGGCGCATTCAGGTATCTCAGGCACGTCTGATTGGCGGAAAAAGACGCTGTTCTCCGGGTCCAGCCCCAAAGCCAACCAGCCCGCGGCGACCTCGTAGATCAGGTGCTGAAGATCTTTGCGATCGGGGGTGGTGGTGAGGGCGTGCAGATCGGCAACAAAATAAAGACCGAGGTACTTTTCGGTCAGGGCAATGGCAGGTTTGTACATGCCAAAGTAGTTCCCGATGTGCGGATTGCCGGTGGGTTTAATACCGGTCAGCGAGATAGGTTTCATGATTGACTCCTCAAAAGCAATTCAGTCAATTATAAGGCACTCTGCTTGCTTTTGCCCGTTACGAATCAGAGCAAGGAACGCTTGCGTTAGAACCTTATGGCTGATAATTGCTGATCCATTAACGTGGGCGCGTGTCAATCACGCAAAAGGCGTTGTCGTCAGGGTCATGCAGGACCACATAATCCGCGTCTTCTTCATAACGCCATTCCGGTTTCGTGGCTCCCAGGGCGATCAAGCGCGCCACCTCAGCCTCCGGGTCATCGCTGTGGAGGTCCATGTGGTGCTTGCGAGGTTTGGAGGAGGTCACACGGTTAAATGAAAGCTGCAAGCCCACCCCATTCCTTGGAACCAGGATCGCAAAATCCTCATTGGGAGGATACTTAAGAACATAATCCAACGCGGCGCTCCAAAATGCCACTGCCCTCGGAATGTCCCTGACACCCCAAACGATTGCACCGATTTTCAACATAATCAGACTCCTGGATATAGAAAGTAATCTTAGTGTACGCTTTTTTCGAATAAACCTCAATGAAAACCCAAGATTATCTACCCCATTCTCATCGAAATCCGCTATAGTATAGAAACGAAGCGAGGTGATGATGTTGGAGTGGCTTGGCGATCTTAC
>CAYUGV010000045.1:8515-10802 GCA_964444335.1 uncultured Anaerolineaceae bacterium
GTGACCGGGGTCGGAATGATGATGATAGGCATTTTCCCAATGGATAATATCAAACCCCATGCGACTGCCGCTGTTACATTTTTCCGTGGTGGGCTGCTGATGGTTTCGGCCTTTTCCCTCGCGATCTTGTTTCCACCTCAGAATGCCATCACACTCCCTCGACCCATTGGATTGGTTGGCCTGATCCCATTTGCTGCCTTTACAGTCTTTCTGATACTCTTGTGGAATGAGCGCGATCAGGTCGATCGGACCCTTTCTGTGGAGGGGGTCCAACATCCTAAGATTTCAAAATTCACAATATCCGAATGGGCAGTTTTCTTCTCAATCATTCTCTGGACCTTGGTGCTCAGCCTGGCAATCGGATAGGCTTTGTGATGAACCGATTTTAATGTGCTAATTTTGGCAAGAACTATTAGGGAAAATGCCACCTTAATAAATATGTCATACAATTAATTTAGATCAATCAAGGAGGTCGATCATGAACGGAAAAAGTGGAAGTGGATGTGGTTGCTGCGGTTGCGGCTGTGGATGCCTGGTGTTTCTGGTTGCGATTTTCCTGGTACTGGGAATGGTCTTTGCCATTTTTGCGCCAATGAATCACAATTTTGAGCATATGACTCCGGATTACTTTGATGAGTACTACCCGGACACAAACGACGGCACTACTATCCCCGCGGATAAGGGATCCATTTTGCCAGCTTATGAGTTATCGGAATCTTTTGCGGTAGTATCAGTTGATTTTTAATCGCTTACCAACGCCACAAACGGAGCCTTTCCGGGCTCCGTTTGTAATTAACATCCGATGAAAAACTCAAGGATCGAACACATTACAAAGCATAGCATTGTCAGGCAGGGGTCATTAGAATTAGAGTCGAATATGAGAGCAGGAGAGATTATGACACAGGCAGATACCAACAAACGTTACATTATTGTCGGCGGAGGGATCGCGGGCGTCAGCGCCGCTGAAGCAATTCACGCGCTGCAACCAGAAGCGGATATCACCCTGATTTCTGAAGAACCAAATCTACCGTACTTTCGCATGAGCCTGACCCGCTACCTGGCAGGGGAAGTGGAGCGTGAGAAACTCACCTTGCACAACCAGCAGTGGTATCTCCAGAATCACATCACCATCCTGCTGGGCACCCACGTTGACGCGATCGACCCGGAATTAAGGCAGGTCATTTTGGCTGATAGTCAAAAACTCGCTTACGACAAACTCATCCTGGCTTCCGGCGCGCATCCAAACGTGCCGCCGTTCCCGGGTCGCGAACTGAAAGGTGTGCAAACGCTGCGAACGCTCGAGGACGCTGACCTGATCATGGAAGTTGCCAGGAAGAAGTCCAGGGTGGTTTGCATCGGCGGTGGTCTGCTGGGTCTGGAAGTAGCTGGAGCCGTGGCACGCCAGGGCGCGCAAGTGACTGTCTTGGAGGGGCTGGATTGGCTGCTTCCACGTCAGTTGGACGCACAAGCCAGCGCGATCCTGAAAAAGGTCATTGAGAATATGGGAATCAAGGTTATCGTGCCGGCCATAACCAAAGCGATGCGCGGCGATGGCAAGGTCGAGAATGTTGAGCTAGCGGATGGGCAGGTGCTGCCGGCGGACTTGGTGCTGATCAGCACCGGTGTTTCCGCCAACCTCGAGTTGGCAAAGTCGGCCGGGCTGGCTGTCAACCGCGGTGTGCTGGTAAATGAGCACATGCTAACCTCCAACCCGGACATTTTCGCGGCAGGAGACATCACCGAATTCCAGGGGAGAGGTTACGGACTGTGGATCCCTGCGAAAAACCAGGGCACCATTGCCGGGCAAAACGCTGCCGGCAAAGAAGCTAACTTCCTGGGCGATCCGCCTTCCACCAGGCTCAAGGTCCTGGGCGTGGACGTTTTCAGTATCGGTCAATTTTCTCCAAGCCAGGATGGCGACAGGCTGGTGGCGGAAAGCAAAGATGGCGTTTATCAGAGCTTCCTCTTCCGGGAGGGCAAGATGATCGGCTCGATCCAGTTGGGTGATGACAGCCTGGCCAACAAGGTCAAAGCGGCCATTGAAGGCAAAAAAGATTTCTCGTCCGTCCTGGATGAGAAGTCTGACGTGGAGAGTATTATCCGAGCCTTATAATGCGCCGGGTTATTGAAAAAGTGGTTGTGGACAAATTCAAATAGGTTTGCTATAATCACGGAACTTTGGGCGCTTAGCTCAGTTGGTTAGAGCGCACGGTTCACATCCGTGAGGTTCGGAGGTTCGAGCCCTCTAGCGCCCACACAACTCCTCTTCGTGAGGAGTTTTTGTTTA
>CAYUGV010000046.1:0-10276 GCA_964444335.1 uncultured Anaerolineaceae bacterium
CTCGTTGGTATTATCGTATTTTTGTTTACTCCAGCGCGGCTTCCAGGCCGGTTTTTCGGGTGATGGAATCTGAGACTCTGAAAACAGCCTGGAACTACCTCTATTACCTGGTTGGCCCCATCAGCGGATATGTTCTGATCGGATTTGGCCTTATTGGCTTGCTTTGGTCCATTTTCAAAACCAGGAAAGTGCATTTTCAGCTTTGGGCACTCCTTGTCCTGTTTTTTGCGCTTCCCACTGGTTTGCGCCTGATGAACTTCAGGTATGACTACTTCGCCCTGGTGGTGTTCATTCCGATCGCGATCACATCTGCCTTTGGGATTGTGCTGCTTTTCGGTCAATTCATTAAGCGCAAAAGCCTTGCTACAATCCTTATCCTGTTGGTTGCTGCTTTCCTGAGCGTGGGTGGGGCCTGGCAGAACGCGCGGGCGGTCAACGCCGAAACCATCCTTGCAACCCGATCGGACTTGGACGCGTTGGACTGGATCAAAACCCACACCCCTGAAGACGCACGCTTTTTCATCAACACGGCTGGATGGAGTACGAATACCTATCGCGGAGTTGATGGCGGCGGATGGATCTTGCCGATCACCGGCAGGTGGAGCATTGTCCCGACCATCTTCTATCCCATGAGTGGGGATGCCAGCTTTGTGCAGAGTGTCGCGGATATGGGTAGGCGCGCGAGTACTATCAGCGAGTGTGGTGATGATTTCTGGCTATTGGTGAGAGACGCGGAGATTAACTATCTTTACATCAAGGAAGGCATTGGCAGCCTGCAGCCAGAAGCGCTGATTGCTTGTGACGGCGTCGAGCAACTCATCAGTATCGACGGTGTGCACATCTACCTAATTACAAAGCCAGCGGACGCCCCTTGAAGGGTATAATTTTCGATGAATTCTCGTTGGATTGAGAGAGCGTATGTCTTGGGTTGAACTGCGAATAGTGCTCACGATCTTCATCATGTTAATTGTCCCTGGTTGGGCTATCCTCTCCGTAACCAACCTTTGGCGGCGATTTGAAGCGATCGAACGCTGGATTCTTGCCGTCGGGCTAAGCATCGCGTTCTATCCTTGCCTCTACTACCTCACTCGGGCACTTATCCCTTCATTGCGACTGGGATTGAACAAACTTATCATACTGCTGGTGTTATTCTTTGCACTCACCGTTTGGCTCTTGAGGAAGAACTGGCGCGAACAATTCAAACTGGGCAAGATTACAGGTCCTTTTCTGTTCATCCTTGCGCTTACGCTCCTGACCCGCATTTGGCTGGCGCACAATTATCCCTATCCTGCCTGGACCGACTCCCTGCACCACATTCTGATCACAGACCTGGTCGCCACAACCGGAAAGCTCCCGTTCAATCTTCAACCCTACGCGCCGACCACTTTGGATCAGTATCACTTGGGGCTTTACGCGCTCACCGGCAGCCTGCAGGTGCTTGCCGAAATTCCCGCCCATCAAGCGCTGATCTGGATGTCACAGGCGATCAATGGTTTGTGCGGGTTGGGGGTCTTCCTTTTCTTGTATAAAAAAGTGTCCCCACTGGCAGCTTTGGCTGGCTTGGCAGTTGTGGGTCTGTTCAGTTTTCAGCCGGCTCTGTATTTTAGCTGGGGCAGGTTCACGCAATCTTCTTCCCAAACCATCTTGTTAATCGCAGCCTTTGCCACTTGGGAAGCAATTCGGGCGTGGAAAGACGATTGGAAAGAAGATCGCATCCCCGCGATTGCTCTGACCGGGATCTCCGCGCTGTTGATTGCCGGCGTATTCCTTTTACATTTCCGAGCGGCGGGCTTCCTGCTCCCCCTGATTATCATCATCTGTGTTGATGAGTTTGCTACAGCGATTATTGCCAAAAAACATGCGATCAGAACAGTGATAGGCATCTTTGCCATTGCTGTTGTCAGTATTGTCTTGATCCTGCCAGCCCTGGTTCCTGCGATGGATTTTTACGTCGATCGACGGTCCACACAGGCTGAATCCGTAGATTCCGGCACATCAGGTGGGGTGGCTGAGAACGACTATTTTGCCAATTACAATGCCAACTCTCTTTACGCCATTGGAGCAAAGAAGTGGATGATCGGAATAACCCTGGCGGGAATTATTGTCGGACTGCTCAGAAAGAACCGGGTTGTCGTCCTAGTCATGCTCGCCTGGATCCTTGCGCTGTTTGGCATTGGACTGCTTTATAAGCTGAACATTCCGCTGCTGGCTTTCACGAACATGACCGGCATGATGATCATGCTCTACCTGCCAATTGGTGTGATCGTGGGTGTCCTTGCGGAAGATCTTTGGCAGCTATTCTCACTGGAGAAACACCAAAATTGGGGGGTTGGGCTTCAATGGGTCGTGTTGTTCCTGGCAGTGGTTGCCGCAATTTACCGGCTTGGCGAAGTTCAGACCTACCGACAGTTCATGACGGCTGCAGACGAGAAAGCCATGGACTGGATCGAGAACAACACTCCGAAGGATTCCATTTTTGCTGTCCACACCTACTATTGGCTGCCCGACTCGCCCCATGGCTCCGACGCGGGCTATTTCATTCCCTACTATGCCGATCGGGAAACCACCACCAGCACGATGATCTCAAGCCTGGGTCCCGGCTACGAAGAGGTCATGACCGAATCGGAAGCGGTGATGAGCCTTTATTCAACCTCCCCTGACATTGGCGCCCTGTGTAAACTTGGCGTTGATTACCTCTACGATGGTGCGAAGAACCCCTTTGACGGAAGCCAGTTCAATATTTCCGCGATCCAGCAGGCTGAAGGCGTTCAGACCATCTACCAGGATGGCGGCGTTTCGATCTACAAATTATGTGATTGAAAAGGCGTTGGGGTAAGGCGTGAATATTTGCATCGTGACCCAACAGTACAAGAACGTGATCAGCGGTGTTGGGCTGCATGCCAATAATCTCACCAAGGCGTTAATGGATGCAGGCCACACCATCACCCTGCTGCTGCCCGAAGACCAGGCTCCGCAAATTGCTTTGCCAAACCTAAAGGTTGTGACCGTCAAAAAGCCCCGCTTCAGCCAAAGCCAGGCGAGGTGGATTTCGCTAAGTTTTTTGTTCAATACTGCCCTCCGCAAGTTGGAGAAGCAGAGTAAGTTTGACCTGATCCATTTCACCGACGCCCGCGAATCTTTTTTTTGTTCGCCGCGCGCGCCGATGATCGGGCATGTGAACGACACCTATTCCGCCGAACTTAAGTCCCCCTCTGAATACAGGAAAAATTACCCGGATTGGGCGATGCGCTGGCTGTATTACAGCGCGGTGCACTTCCTCGAGTCACGCAAACTGCACCGTTTGAAACTGATCGTGGCGAACAGCCACTTTACAGCCCAAACGATCATCAAAGCCTACCCTAATACCGCCTCCAAAGTCAGGCAATGTTACAAAAGCGTGGATGTTGGCAGATACCAAAATGTTCGAGCGAACCGGGAGGTGTCTCCACCTGACCCGGACAAACCAGTGATCTTATTCGTCGGTAGTAACATGCACCGCAAGGGCGTGCCCGACTTGATCAAAGCGGCCCCTGGCGTGTTAACGGATTATCCGCAGGCAAAGTTTGTTATTGTAGGCAATGACAAATCAGTGGACCGATTGAAGGCGCTTTGCGCCGAACTCGGGGTCAGTCAAAACGTCGAGTTTGCAGGCTGGAAATCACAAGAAGATCTGCTTGGATACTATCAGCGGGCAACCGTATTTGCAATGCCATCTCTGACTGAAGCGCTGGGTGTAACCTTCCTCGAAGCCATGGCTGCCGGCGTACCTGTGATCGGAACAAATGTCGGGGGAATCCCTGAGATCATCCAGGACGGTTTCAACGGCCTGCTTGTGCCCATGGAATCGCCCGATTCCATAACCCGAGCGATCAACCGCTTGCTGGCAGATGAATCGCTGCGCAAGCAATTCACACAGAACGCGCGCGCCACACTGAACAGGTTTGATGTACCCGGGATGATGGAGTGTACATTCAGGCTGTATCGTGAAGTGGTTGAGAACTAAAAAATCAGCCTTGGGGCTTCAGAGCGTCAAGAATGCTTTCCTGAACAATTGACTTCAAAAATTTGCTCGAAGCCGCTTCCTGGTAGGTTTTTAGTGCTCCACCTGCGATCCGGTTGCTTAACTCACGATCCTGGAGAAGCGTGCTGATCGCATCAGCTAACGCCCTGGGGTTGTTCATTTCGCAGAACCAGCAATCAACCCCATGTGTCAACAACTCACGGTTGGCGGTGTTGTCTCCCATGATGACGGGTTTGCCCATCGCGATCATCTGGAAGGCCTTACCCGGAATCACCCGGCAGGCTTTGGCGCTGGCTCCGAAATGCCCGCCAAGGCAGATGAGAGAATTCTGGATCTCCTTGGGAAGCCGGTCAATCGATACTGGCGCAGCCAGTTCCACATTTCTTAGCTGATTTTCCTGGACATACTTCTGGATCTTTTTGTAGTCGATCCCCTCGCCAATGATCTTGAATTTGATCGCTGGGTCAGCCTGGAGCAATTCGGCCGCCTGTACCACCACATCCACTCCGTGCAAAGGCAGGTAAGAGCAGTAATATAGCACCGTATGGCTCTCAGGATTTTCGGGCAGGGGATGGAATAGCTCCTCATCGCAACCAACGAAAACCCGCTTCATTTTTGACAAAGATATTCCAAAAGTTTCATGGAAGTATTCGGCATGCGCCAGCGTATCCACAAGGATCAGCTTTGCCCGCTGGCTGCTTTGCTTATCCAACCAGAAAAGGAATTTGGAAAGCAGCGACTTCCTGGTTGTAATCTGGCGGTCTTCCACCAGCGTGTCATACGCCGAGACGAACATGTCCATGATGATTGGTTTCCTGGTGAATGGGGTGATCATTTGGGTTAGCAACTGTCCAAAAAAGCCGATGAAGACAAAATCGAAGTCGCGTTTGATCAACCTTGGGATCAGTTGCAGGAAGCTGCGCACGCTCTGGCGGAGGATCGGACGGATGCCGCCTTTGTATACATTCGAGCCTTGTGAGCCAATCACTGTTGTTTGGCTGACGCCCTGGATCGCAGAAAGCATCAGTGCGTTCCTGGGATAATTCACTTCTCTGCCAGCTAAAAAAATCGACTTTAACATCTGCCCTTTCAGGTGAATAATTTCTGCGAGGTTTGGTTCTATCTTCGACTGAGATTATAATCTTGAAGATGAATATTGAAACCCCGCTTGTTGTGGTTGTGATCGCCAACTGGAATTTGCGCAAAGATCTGCTCGAATGCCTGGGCTCATTATACGAGACGACTTACCCACGCATGCACGTCATCGTTGTGGATAACAACTCAAGTGATGATTCCGTGGCCTCTGTTGAACAGCAATTTCCGCAAACACAGTTGATAAAGAGGAGTGAAAATGGAGGATATGCCGTCGCCCTCAATGACGGGATCCGGGCGGGCGCGATCCTGAACCCGGATTTCTACCTGATCCTCAACAACGACACGCTGATACCACCTGATACTATTGGCAAGTTGGTGGATACCATGCTTTCCGACCCGCGGATTGCCATCACCGCGCCGAAGATCATCTATCACGATCACCCGGAGAGGATCTTCAGCCTGGGTGATCACATCACCCCTTGGCTTCCGCTGCCGGTACGCGTCGGTAGAAAAGCGTTTGACCGACCGGCATATTCGAAAACACAGGAATTTGACTACCTTTTTGGCTGCGCCCTGTTGATGCGTGCGCAGAGCCTGAAGGAAGTCGGGCTCTTTGACACTTCGTTCTTCATGTATTATGAAGACTCGGACATCTGCCGGCGCATGCGGGACGCCGGTTGGAAAAACGTTCGGGTTGGCTCGGCTGTCATTCGCCACAAAGCGTCGTTGAGTTCCAAACTGGTTCCCGAGCAAATGGTATATCTGAGGGCTCGCAACCGTTCCTGGTTCTATCGCCGATATCGCCACGGACCTCTGCCTGCGGCTACGTTTTTGGCGTTACTATTTGGTTCCATAAAGACTGTTCTGACTTACCTGTTCACAGGTAAGCGAACGCAAATCCGACCATACATCCATGGTGCGCTGGATGGCTTAAGACAGGCCGTTCCACCGCTAACTGGCACAAGTTGGTACTAAAGGCGAACATGGAATTCTTTCTGGCTGAGTTCAATTTCGAAAAAGGTAACATCGAAAAATGCACTGATCCAGGGTGCGAGTCGCTGGCGCTGCCTGGAGCGACCGTTAGCTGGAAGTCGGCCTCACCATTGGTCAGCCTGCACAGGCAATCTGATTGGATCGTTTTCCTGTGGGGCTCAGCCAGGCACAAAAAAGATGGGATTGCCGGTCATGACGTGGCGCGCGAGATGGCAGCGACCCTGGCTGAGGGCGGAAGCTTGCGTACATATTTACGAAATCTTGAGGGCGGATTTGACGTTATAGCCTGGAATGAAAAAGAAGACAGGTTGCTGTTCGCCACCGATCCATTCGGGATGACCAAACTCTATTTCGGAGGAGACCACGGCAAAATTGTGATCTCTTCGCACGCGCATCTTGTTGCAAAAAGGCTTGGCAACCTTGGAGTTTCGGGCGATGGGATTTCCCTTTTGTTCTCGATGAAAGGTATACCAGCCCCCTATACAGTCTTTGAAGCTGTGTCAGTGCTCAAACCAGCCGAACTCGTGTGCGTTACCAAGAATGGAAAAAAGAGCGAGGAATACTGGCCCATTATTGAAAGCGTAAAACCCTTCCGGGGCTCGCTCGAAGATGCTCAGGATGAATTGCAGACACTGCTTGAACAGAGCTTAATGAGAATAAATGCCGGCAGTCAGGCGCCGCTCGGACTTGCCTTGAGCAGTGGGGTGGATTCGGCCATTATCGCGGCATTATTGGTGCGGGGAGGCATACCAGCTCGGGGTCTCACGGTTGGTTATAACCCCACAACCCGATACGACGAGACGGAAGCCGCCTCGGAGAACGCGCGGCTGATCGGGCTCCCGATCGAATTGCTCAGGGTTTCTGATGAAGATATCGCAGGGATAATGGATATAGCAACCCAATCTCTGCCGGAACCGCTTGGGGATGCAACCGTGCTCCCCCAGTTGTTGATGACATTAGCTGGCAAGGGGAAGGTCACCTCGATCATCGATGGCACCGGAGCGGATAACATTTTTGGCGGAATGCAGAAATTTGCGGCTGAGCGATATGCCAGGAAATATCTCAGAATTCCCAAGTTCCTGCGAGTGGGTGTGGTCAGACCCTTGCTAAACGCACTCCCCTCCTCAAGAAAATCGGCTCTCACCGACCGGGTGCGAAAAATGCAGAAATTCATTTATGGGGTTGAATTGCCTGAGAATGACCAGAAGGTCTACTGGTCAAGGTTTATGTCTCGGGAAGCGGTGGATCGAATGATCAACCCCTCTTTGTCACCCAATGGACACCTTGCTGATCAAATCCTGCTTGGGATTCGGGCTGAAGTTCCTGCCACGTTTGACGACTTCTTCACTTCAACTTACGCGAGCATCAGGGGCACCATGCCCACCCATGCCACACAGAAACTTTCAGCCTTGCAGTATGCCTCCGGGATGATTTATCACACGCCCTTCATGACACCGGGATTGATTGAATTTGCCTTAAGCCTTCCGGTGGCTTTCAAACTTTCTGGAAGCGAAAACAAGATTGTTTTGCGCAAAACCGCCTCCAGGATCCTGCCTGCCGAGTGCACAACCCGTAAGAAGGCCACTTTCTCACCTCCGATCAGCCGCTGGCTGTTGGGAGTGTGGAAAACGGAATTCATGGACCTGCTGAAAGGCAATGCGTTTTTCAATACTGAAGTCATTGAGAAAATGATTAACGAGCAGGCTTCGGGGTGGGCGGATACGCAATGGGAACTCTGGCTGGTCTTTATCTTTCTTAAGTGGATTGAGGAAGCAACTCGATGAACGCTTTGGCAACCAGCCCATGCAATTTTTGTAGTCATCGGCAGGTTGAACCATTCCTGGCGCTTTCAGACCTCAGGCTGAACCTTAAGGGTTCATGGAATTTGGTGAGGTGTGAAAATTGTGGTCTATTGTTTCTCGACCCGCAACCAGGCTGGGAGGAACTCTCCGCGCACTATCCCAAGGAATATCATGCTTACCTGCGCAAAGACTCAAAAATGACTTCCATTCTTCGCGGTTTTGGGCTTCGAAACCGGGTGAAGTCCGTTATACGCAAGGCAAGCACTCAGAAGGGCACACTCCTGGATGTCGGCTGCGCAACTGGCGATTTCCTTTTTGCTTTTCAGGCTTTATCCGGCTGGGATGTAACTGGGCAGGAAATCGTCCCGGAAGCCGCGGCTGCAGCCAGGGCAAAAGGGCTAACGATTATTGAAAAAAATCTGGAAGACGCCAACCTGTCTGATGGCAGTCTTGACGTGATCACGCTTTGGGATGTGTTGGAACACATGCCAAACCCTGCCGGAACCCTTCAGATTTGCTATGCCCTGCTGAAACCGGGGGGAATGCTGGTGCTCAAGTGCCCCGATCCGGCGGGCCGGGAAGCTTCAATGTTCCGGGAGAGTTGGATTGGATATGAAGCGCCTCAACATCTTTTTGGCTTTCCCAAACCTGTCCTGCTGAACAAACTCAAAGAGACTGGCTTTGGTCCGACTCAAACCGGGCAAACAGGAAGTGACTACCTCGCTTTTTTTGTTAGTTTTGGTCACTGGTTGAACAGGCGCGGACGCATACACTTGAGTAAGTTTATAATAAGTGCGACACACAAACCGTTAGGCCGAATAATCGCCGGAATTTTGGCAAGACCCATTCGCTGGCTTGGGATCAGGTCCTCCTGCACTTATTATTGTCAGAAACCACGTTAAAAGGAGCTTTAATGAAAACCTTTCGAAGATTTGCGCTATTGTTACTCTTGATAGTTGTTATTGCAGGCTGTTCACCCAAACCAACGCCTGTGTCCCAAAGCACAGAACCCGCCGCCATTCCTTCACCAGAGCTGACAGCATACCCAATTCCTCAAACCAACGTTGAATCGAATGCCTACCCAATTGGGACTGCGCAGGAAACCGCTGTACCAGGATACTTGGTTCCGGGCTTCATCACGAATACCCCCGACGCGAGTTTGGTCAGTATCATCGTGTCTGAGGTTCAGCATGAAGGCGACGTGGAGAGCATCTACATCAAGAACATCAGTTCTACCACCCAGGATATCAGCAGCTATATGATCTACTCTCCAAAATTGGATGTGAGGAAGATCCTTCCGAGTAACCTGATCCTGGAACCGGGCGAAACATTTGTTTTGTACAATGGAGCCAACCTGGAAAAATTCCCCGAGGAGCAGAGATGGCTCGACGCGCCAGTGCTGACAGAGGCATTGGATGAGGTCTGGTTGACCAATGCCGCAGCCAGGATTATCTACTACTTTATTTACTACCCAAGTATTACCCCATAGAGCAATGGTAGTAATAAAGTGTTATTGCCTTGTTTCTCTCGATAACCTAAAATATTGATAACTTAATTAGACAGGAGCTAGATATGAAAAAATCACTTTCCCTTTTGATGTTAGTTGTCTTCCTGCTCGGCGCTGTCGCGACCTCCCCCAAGGCGGTTTATGCGGCTGCCCTGCCTGCTTATGAATCTGCTATCCAGGTTCAGAACCTCGATACAGTTGCCGTGGCCAACATCTCGATTGCATACTACAATCCGGATGGCAGCCTGGCAGTCCTGCCCGCCCCCTACACGAACCCAGTCGCTGATACTGTGCAGCCCGGATCTTCCAACACCTACCTCCCCATCCACCCGGATGTCGGTTTCAAGGGATCAGTTGTTGTCAGCTCCGATAAGCAAATTGCAATCATCAGCAACTTGACCATTGCAGCCACCAACCGTGCTCTTGGTACTTATACCGGCGTTGCATCTGGTGGAGCCTCGCTCTTCTTCCCCCTGATCGACAAGCGCAATAATGTGTCTGTCTTCAGCATTCAGAATGCGAGCGCAGTCGTTGCCAACTACGTGATCGATTTCGTACCGCTACCAGGTGGTGGTTATGCTGATATCGCAGACATCCATGGTACCCTCCAGCCAGGTGCCGCTGCCACCTATAACATGGCAGATTACAATGGCGCAAATCCCTGGTTAGGCTCAATCAAGGTCGCCGCTTCCACTGGTGCCTTAGCTGGTGTTGTAAGCAATGTGAACGCAAGTGTACCCGCGTCCCCCACCAATGGTGTCTATAACGGCTTCTCTGCTGGTAGCGCAACAGCCATTCTGCCTTTGATCATGGAAAACAACAATGGCAACCGTACTGGTGCAAGCTGCCAGAACCTCG
>CAYUGV010000047.1:0-10246 GCA_964444335.1 uncultured Anaerolineaceae bacterium
ACACAATGGATGTCAATCCTACCTTTCCGGTAGGGGTCACCCCCTGTGGTGACCCATGGCAAGCACGGGGGCTTGCCACTACGACCGGAAGTCTCGAGAAAATGGGCGTAATAACCGTATTCATCTGTTCAATCCATCCTTCCAAAACAAACAAAAGCATCTGCGCCAACGCGTACAATCCGGGTTTACTGGTAAAATCCCAAGGTATGAAATTGCGAAACCTGCTCTTCATGCTTCTCCTCCTAACGCTCGTCACCGGCTGCGCCGGACGGCCCACTGAGACTCCCCTACCCGAGCCGACAGCGACCCCTGAACCAAGTCCAACCCCCGAGCCCAGCCCCAGTCCCACACTTGCTCCAGTCCAATGGCAAATTCCACCCCTGCCGGAAAACCGCACCCACTACAAACTGGACCTGATCCTCAACTACTACACGCATTACGGCGCGGTGACCGAAGTGGTCACCTACACCAACCGCAGCAGCCAAGCCCTGGAAGAGATCCATTTTGTGGTGCCTCCACGCAATTTTGAGGGCAGTTACGAACAGTCTGACTTGCGCGGTGAACGCGTGGCAAGTTTCACGGAAAATGGCATTCATACCCTCGTCAGCCTTTCCTCACCTTTACTGCCCGGCGAGACGACCACCATCACTTTTAGTTTCAGGCTTTACTTCCCGCTTCAGCAGGGCATTTACGGCTACACCAACCGGCAAACCAACATCTCTGATTGGTATCCCTTCATCCCGCCTTACGATGAAGAACAAGGCTGGCTGGCGTACGATCGGGTGGTGGACCAGGACAACATCATCGTGGGCGAGTCCATCGTCAACGAATTCAGCGATTTTGACGTAACCCTCACCCTCACAGATCGGGCGGAACTGATCGAGGTCGCGGCCAGCTCGCCTGCCAGCGGATCAGACGGCAAATTCTCCTATCACCTGGAAGGCGCGCGTGGGTTCTCGTTCTCGGTCAGCGACAGTTACTTTGAGTACGAAGTCGTCCAGGATGGAATCCGCATTCGTTCTTACGTTTTCATGAACAACATTGAAACCGGCAAAGCCGTCGCTCAAATCGGCGCAAACGCGATGAAGCTCTATGGCAAGCTTCTCTACCCCTATCCGCACGAAATGGTCTCGATTGTCGTCGGAGATTTCCTGCACAACATGGAAATGGACGGGATGGTCATGATCAGTTATGGGATTTTTGATTTTTATGACGGATCGCCCAAAACCGACCTGGTGTTAATGACTTCACACGAATTAATGCACATGTGGTTTTATGGCACCATTGGCAACAACCATGCCCTCGAACCCTGGCTGGATGAAGCCTTCGCGACTTATGCGGAGCTGCTCTATTACCAGGAATATTATCCCGCGGATGTGGAATGGTGGTGGGCAATTCGAATTCACGAACAGAATCCTCAAGGCTATGTGGATTCAGATATCAACATCGAGGGCGGTTACGTGCCCTACCGCAACGCCGTTTACCTGCGTGGCGTCCAATTCCTTAATGAGGTTCGCCTGGCAGTTGGCGAGGGTGAATTCTTTGCCGCTCTGAAAGACTATGCCTACGCCAACACCTGGCAGATCGCAACCCGGAAGGATTTTTTTGATGCCATCGCGCGCCACAGCCAGGTGGACCTGGGGCCGATCGTTTCTAAGTATTTTAAGAATTAAACGATGTTGCCCTCCCCATTGGGGACTTCAGGGGCGTTGCGTCAACTTGACACCTCTGGATTTGGCAGGTATTATCCAAAACTGGAGTTAATATGACTGATAATACAAACCTCACCCATGGCTTTCAGCCTGAAAAAGACGCTGAACAAGCCAGTCCAGATTCCAAACCCCTCCCCTTTTACAAACATCCGGGAATGATCGCTGCTGGTGTTTTAGTTTTACTAGCGCTTGTGCTGTTGATCATTTGGCTGGCAGGTAGAAAAACACCCACCCAGGTTGAAACTACGCGGACAATTTCCGCGCCGGTAGTTCAGGTGGAGACAGAGGAGTCACCTGTAAGCATTGCCTCAGCCCCCACCGAAACGCTTGCTCCCGCCCCGACGGCAGTCTCTCCCACCCCTCAGCCTACAGCTGTTCCGCGCGCCGAGGTGATCACCTATACCATCCAGGAAGGTGAAACCATCGCTTCTGTAGCAGCAAAATTCAACTTGTGGCCAGAAACAATCCTGTGGGCCAACCGCTACGAACTCGGTGATGACATCCGCAACTTTACTCCTGGCACGACGATCTTTATTCTCCCGATAGACGGCGTATACCACACCTGGTCTGCCGGCGAGGGTCTTGGTGCGGTTTCGAAGTATTATGGTGTGACCCCTGAAGATATCATCAACTATCCAGCCAATAAACTGTCTGCCGAGACGATTGGCAGTTACGCCTCGCCCAACATTAAGGCTGGCACACGTCTGGTGGTGCCTGGCGGAACGCTGCCAAATTACTTTGCGAGTGAAACGCTGCTCTATTACGCCGCAGTTGAAAAACTCAAGTCTCTGCCTGTTGGGAATGCCGAGAGCTACCCTGCTCCCCGCAAGGAGATCATTGTTTACGAAGTCCAGCCATTGGACTCGATCTTCAGCATCGCTGAACAATTCGACCTCTTGCCCGAAACCATTCTTTGGACCAACCGGTATCTGATCGGCGACACCCCGGATGGCATCAATCCCGGGCAGAAATTGATCATCCTGCCCGAAGATGGCGTATATCACGCCTGGCTCTATGGCGAGGGCATGAATGGCGTTTCTTCCGGCTATGGTGTCACACCCCAGGACATCCTGGACGAACCCCTCAACCAGTTGGATCCGCAGGCTATTGGTGATTTGAGCCTGCCGCACATCAAGACCGGTACTTTCCTTTATATCCCAGGCGGAAGAGGTTCCATTCCTTCTTGGGTCAGCATTGTCACAGACCCTGGCACTGGCGATGGAAAACACCCGAACGTCTCATATTTGGGCGCGTTTGCCTGCAACACGACCGCCTGGCTAACCGGTACAGGCATTTTCCAACTACCCAACAGCACGAGCGCCATCAGTGGTTATGAATTCAACCCGCCGGTGCACAACGGTCTCGATTACGATGGCGAAACGGGCGATCCCATCTTCGCGACGGACAATGGCATAGTGATTTACGCCGGTTGGTCTGATCGCGGGTACGGCAACACGATCGTGATTGACCACGGCAATGGCTACCTCTCGCTCTATGCTCACTTGATGGATGGCGGTGTGGCTGTTGGTTGCGGCTCAGCAGTTTATGGAGGGAGCGTCATCGGTTACATGGGCTCCACAGGCAATTCTACCGGTTCCCACCTGCATTTCGAGCTGCGCTACAATGGCAGTCCGGTGAACCCTCACGGCTTTGGGCTGTAAGACCTTCTCAATCCCACAGAGGCTGGTTTGCAAGACCAGCCTCTGTGGTTAAAAACTGGTATACTGCCTTTAGGAATCACTGATATGCGGTCACGCCTGTTTGCCCTTCTGCTTGCTTTGAGTCTGCTGCTTTCAGCCTGCTCTCAACCTGCGACACAACCAACCAATCTCCCCACGCCCATAGCGCAGATCACAAAACAATCCGAAGCATCTCCGATTCCCACGATTGGAATGGAGCCGACCCAATCTGCCGAGCCCGAAGGTCTTTCCGGGCTTGAAGATCGCACGGTGTACGATCTGGACGCAAACCTTGACTACGCGCAACATACCGTAAGCGTGGTGGAGCGGATCACCTATTTCAACCGCGCCGACCAGGCGATGAGCGAGCTTCTGTTGCTAATACCACCCCGCTACTTCGCAGGAGCTTATTCGCAGGCAAAGATCAGCGGTGATTTGGTCACGCAATCCCGCGAAAACGGCATCCAAACCATGCTTAACCTCGAGCCTGCCTTGCAGCCCGGAGCGTCAACCCAAATTCAGGTCATCTTCACCTTGCTCCTCCCGAACCGCCAGGGGATTTTTGGTTGGTCGGACATGCAGACCAACCTGGTGGACTGGTTCCCAATCATTCCCCCATTCCACGCCGCTACCGGCTGGCAGGTGAACGAGCGCGTGGTGGACAGCACCAACACGATCGTAGGCGAGTACATCGCGGCTGAGTCTGCGGATTTCAACTTGCGGTTGCGCCTGACGGGCTCCGCCCAAAACCTGACCGTTGCCGCGAGCAGCGAGGGTGTTCAGCAGACCGGTTTCATCGAATATCAACTGCCCATGGCCAGGTCATTTTCGCTTTCCATTAGTGATCGCTTCGTGGTGCAGGAAGCTCAGCACAAAGGGGTGACGATCAAGACCTACGTCTTTCCGCAGCACCGGGATGCCGGTCAGGTAATTATCGAGGTTGCCGAAAACGCGCTGGACATGTTCGCGGAGTTCTTTTACCCATATCCGCGCAAGACGCTCAGCCTGGTGGCAGCCGACTTCCTGCACAATATGGAAACAGACGGCATGCTGCTGATCAGTAAGGGCGTGATTGATTTTTATCGCGACGCGCCGCTCAACAACCTGACCATCCTCGTGCCGCACGAGATTTCGCACCAGTGGCTTTACAGCCTGGTGGGCAACGATCCCGCAAAAGAACCCTGGCTGGATGAAGCGCTTGCCACCTACAGCGAAGCGTTGTATTTTGAACGGTTTCACCCCGAACATTTGGGGTGGTGGTGGGAAAACCGGGTGGATAGGTATCAGCCCAAAGGTTGGGTCGATTCGACCACCAGCATCCCGGGCGGCTACACCGCGTATCGCGACGCGGTCTATCTGAACGGGGCAAAATTCCTGCAGAGCCTGCGTGAGTTGGTGGGCTATCAAGCGTTTACTGCTGCCCTAAAACAATATGTGCTAGAAAATACACTCAAAATTGCTTCAGGAACCGACTTTTTCAAAGCGGTTCGCATGAACACTGATGCCGATCTTGCTCCATTGCTGAAACAGTTTTTCCAAAATCCCCCCTCGTATTAGATGGTCTAAACTAATCCGCTGAGATCATGCTGGCGGAGTCGGAAAGCGTGCTGGCGCGTACTCTTTGCGTTCCCCTGACCAACTCACCCTGGTAGGCAGCCACCCCCTCCACTGGCGTCCAGCCTTCCAGGTTGAAAGGCAAAACGCTCCAGGCAGCCGGAATCCACTGACCGTTGTACTTGCGCGCCAGGTGCACGTGCGTGCCTGTTGCGCTGCCGCCTTCACAGGAGGGTCTGCCGACTTTATCGCCCTGCTTCAGGCGGTCACCGACCTTGACCCGTCCCTCTTCAGCTACATGCAGATACAAGATCACCCAACCCGTGCGCTCGTCGCCATCGCCGTCCAAATCGAGCATGACCGTCCCCGTATCAATCCGTGCCACCACGCCGTCAGCGACAGCCAGGGCGTACTGCTCGGTTTCAACACAGCCTTGCGTCAAGCTGGGAGGAGCAAAATCGATCGCTGCCCAGGGTTTGCGCGTGCCCCAGCCGGTATGCGGACCACCGGTGTAGGACCAGGTGGTTCCGTTCTGGAAGGGCAGGATGAATTGAGGTTGGGTCAGCGACCCAGGCAAAACGGTCAGATTACGCTGCCAGGGATCGCCAAACAGGTCCTTGAAAGTCTTCGCGAATCCGTCAGGACCAATCGCCTTTTTGTATGCTTCTCCCTTGTAGACCTGTGAGAAGTAATAATGCAGTGCTACCGTGGCAGAATTCTGCCAGGGGTCTATGTTTTCGACGGTGCCGTCATCCAAAATCAGGGATGTCAGCTCACCCTTGAAATAACGGTAAAAGCCGTCATTCAGAAGATCAGCGGCGTAAGAGATTTGAAGTTCGACGCTGCGATGGTAGTTTTCGAAACCAAGGAAGGTTGATTCTTTTGTCCTGTCCCGCTCGGGATTGCTAAGCGCACCAGTCTGATATTCCACCAAAGTCAGCAGGAGTTTTGGGTTGATGCTGTAATTCTCAGCGTAGTACTTGATGATCCCAGCCGCGTTGCGATACTTTTCCTGGATAAACGCGCCGTAATTTTTGAACCAGCCGTTAGTAGAATCCAAAAAAACGCGCAGGTCAAAATCCAATAGATCCGGTCCATAAACAAAAGCGGCATCTGGAATGATCTGGTAGCTCGTTCCCCAAAAAGGAATATAGTAGATCGGCATCTTCATCGGAAATCCAGGGGGCAGCGTTGTTACGTTCTCTGGAATCTCAGGATTGGAAAAAAGGATTTCAGAGGGCGTTGTGCCAAATCGAAGTGAAAGCAAGTCGAGGTTATCACCGCTCTGAGCAACATAATCAACCAGCGTGCCCGGTGGATAGACCGGCCTGGTATCGAACGGAGTCGCGGTTGGCTCGATGGGAGTGTCAGTAGGGACAGATTCAGAAATGATATAGGTGGGTCTTTGCCGCTGCGTGCAGCTGGCAAGGATCAATACCAGGAAAAGAATATTTAGCCATCTGAATCGGGAAATTCTTGAGGTTTTCATGGGTCAACAACCGGTAAACATCCGTTTGTTACTATACCATAAACCAAAAAGCTCATTAATCCAGGGAGATATGGGAACTGCTGGCTCCAACAATACTGGCCTTCACCACCTGGTCGCCCCGTACCAACCAGCCACTCAGGGATGCCGAACCAGCCTTGGCTCTCCAACCGCTCATCACAAAGCCGAGCGGACCATCCGCCGGCACCCACTCGCCGTTGTACTTGCGGACAATATGCAGATGAGTCCCCGTGGAAACCCCACCCTCGCAAGAGGGATGCCCAATATGATCTCCGGTTTCAACCCATGTGCCAACAGGTACGCGCTGATTGGTGGCGATGTGCAGGTAAATGATATTCCAACCTGTCTGCTCAAAGCCATCTCCATCCATATCAACGACCACGGCTCCATTCTCCGAACGAACCACCAGCCCCGGACCGGAAGCATTCACCCACGCCCAGTTGGTGTTGCAGCCCGGTTCTGAAGAAGGCGGACTGAAGTCAAGCGCAGCCCGAACAGCCGCCGCTCCCCAGGCGGCATGCGGACCGACTGTCATCGACCAGGTAACGCCTGGCGCAAAGGGGAGTTGGAGTTCTGGCTGTCGCACATCAGGCGTGAACAATGGCTCATAATCCACCGCGCGCAGCCAGGGGTCACCAAACATGTTCTGGAAGGTCCATGCAAGTCCCTTTTCGCCATATAGAGCATCCGCCCATTCGGGGAAGTTATGCTGCTTTGAGAAAAAGTGCATCAAACCAACTGTGCCGCAATTGAGCTGTGCTGAAAGGCGCACCTCACTGGCGTCTGGGAATTCCAACACAACCATCGTGCCTTCGCGCCAGCCATAATAACCGGTTTCAATAATGCCGGCTGCCGCCTCAAGTTGTTTGTAAAGGCCGATGCTATCTTGATTCAGGATGCCAAGAGGGTAAGTCTTTTCTTGTTCGGTATGGGGTCCGCCGTACACCCAATCACTCTGGTACTCGAGCAGTGCGAGAAGCAGGCGCGGATGGATGGAAAACTCCCGCGCAACTTTTTCAATAATGTCTGATCCACTCATCATCCCAAAGCTGTAAACTGATTCCTGGTAATTGGCGAGGTAACCACCGGCCTGTTGGACGAAATCAGCCACATCAAAGCCAACTGAAGAAGGGCTGTTGACCACTTCACTATCCGGAATGAGTTTGAGGGGTGAGGTGGTTTCGTCAAGCCGATTAGGGATGAGAAGCAATTGCCCTTCAGGGATAAATCCATCGCTGGGCAGTGGATCCCGCGAGGTGATATCCTGCACCTCGACACCGAATCGCACTGCCAAAACGCCGAGGCTGTCACCACTTTGAGCATAATAGAGCATTGGCGCGTTCTCAGTATAGGTGATCATTTGAGCTTGCGTCGGAATGGTCTGCAGGACAGGTTGTGCTTGAACACCTTCAGACTCAGGTTGAGATTCTCCAGGTAAGGAAAGAGGTAAAGTTGCGGTTGGCTCAACTTGTGTTGGTTCGACAGTCGAGGTGGGTGACTGTGCCCCCGCAAGGTTCACACCCGCAAAAAACGCGGGACCCTCAGGAGCAGGAGGAACCTGGGCAGGATCCGCCAGCTTTGGAAGATCAGCTGAAGCAAAGGATCCAGGAGTTTTGGTCGAAAAAAACAGGAAAGCTCCGACCGCACCCAACATAAGGATTGCGCTCAGGGCCATGCGGCGGCTGCGGCGGCGATGCAATCGCTCAAGGCGAATTTCGCGTTGGCTCTTAGTTTCCGATCTCGTTGAAATCGGCACGGCCATCGTAAGCTTCAACTGTCTTTCCATCTTTCGTCAATGTCCCGTCGTAAACTGTCCCATAACTCGCTGCGATCCAACCTCCAAGGTTGAATGGGATGCTTCCGCCGGCTCCAATCCAGACCCCGTTGTAGCGCCTGGCAATATGGAAGTGCGTGCCGCTGGTCACCCCACCCTCACAAGAGGCATAACCAATTACATCTCCTGCTGCAACTTGTGTGCCAGCGGGTATGCGCCCCTCCTCGCCAATATGGAAGTAATGCACCGTCCAGCCAGTCTGTTCCGAACCATCACCGTCAAAGTCCAACACCACTGCTGCGGCTCCCGATCGCACCACAAACCCATCCGCAACTGCCAGAACCGGGGCGTCGCTTTCGTAGCAGCCATAATCGTCTGCCGCTCCAGGCGGCGCAAAGTCGAGCGCAGCCCAAATGCTGCCGGTGGCATAGCCCCAATGTGGTCCGGAGGTCAGCAGCCAGATGTCACCCGGTGCCAGTGGAAGAATAAAATCCGGTTGGGTGAGCCCTTCAGGCACGAGCGGCTCAATGGTAAAGGCAAAGGGGAAGCCAAACATCTGTGAATACGTGGCATATAAGCCTGTCTCCGAGACTGCAGTTTTCCATTCAGCTTTTCCCTTGACCAGGCTAAAAAAGTACTGCACACCAGCGGTGGCTGGGTTGATCGTGGCATCAATGCGCATCACCTCGCCATCTGATAGCGTCCAGACTGCCAGGTTTCCTTGCTGCCAGAGGTTGCTCCCGCGCAGGAGTTCATTGGCAGCCCAGCCTAATTGCTTATAGAGACCTTTGTAATAAGGATTGATCAGTCCGAGGGGGTAGTCTGCGGGAACTCCGTTCTTCCCCTCACCACGCACCCAACCGCTCTGATACTCAAGCAGCGCCAGCAGGAGGCGAGGATTAACGCCATTCTCGTCTGCCACGCGCTGAACGATCTCAGCTCCACTCAGTTGACTTTCATCATCAAGTGTCTCTTCATAACGACTTAATTTTCCATTAAACTGCCAGACCACCGACTCCGTGTGAAAATCCTTTGCGGAAGGGCTGTAGACCAACTCTGATTCGGGGAGGATCTTGAACCCGGTTGCCTGCTCGTTGGCACTGGCGGGTGGAATGATCAGGACTTCGCCCGGATTGATCAGATCGGGATCTTTGAGGTCATTACGGTCGAGGATCTGCTTGACCGACACCTGGTTGAGCAGTGCGATCCGAGCCAGGGAATCGCCTTGTTGGATCGTATACTGGTCTTCGGAGGTACGCAGCGTTGGCAGTGCCATCGGCGCGTTGGGCGTGGGCTGAATCCCGACCGGCGCAAGCGTGAGCGTAACTTGCGGCACTGAAGTCGGAAACACTTGGGGTGCAGTCAGTGTTGCTGTTTGCTCGATGGTAAATGGAGGTTGAGGTGATGTCAAGACAGGTGTGGCAGATCCTGACACGCGCCAGGGAGTGTAGTCTTCAACGACCCTTTTACAGCCTGAAATCAGGATTGAACCAGAAACAAGGAAAAAGCTTAGCAGGATGATTTTCCGGAAGGTGGCTTTCATGCCGCTGAGTGTTACACCAATCGTGCCAGAAATGGATTTGTGTGTTTCTCGCAAAATCTCCTGTTGTAGTGGCAAGCCGTTGGGAACCACCCTCTTGAGGGCCGTGCTTGCCCAGCTCAGGCACGGCATCCCTCAGGGGGAGGCTTTGCACTGCCGTGCCGCTACCATAGATGTTCACTCCCACCGCAAAGTGGACCCTCTATAAACAGACGGCTAAGGAATCGACTTATTTGACAATTCAGCCGTGCCTCTATCTTGTCTGTCACAAGTTCTGTTCCTTTCGTAGGCCGGATTCCGCCGTTGATTCCGGCTCTTTTCCTTGCTCATTCAAAGGCAAGCCCCCGTGCTCTTCCAAGGTCACCACAGGGGGTGACCCCTACATTCCTCGTTCGTGCCGGTCTCTTGCGAAGCACCCCAGCACTGAAAGTGCGTGTGGGTATACCGAGCATGGAATCTGACCAAGGTTTCATTTCGTAG
>CAYUGV010000048.1:0-10065 GCA_964444335.1 uncultured Anaerolineaceae bacterium
AAAAAAGGGGCGGAGAGGTTGGAGGCTTTCTATCGCGAAACCACGCGCAAGAGGGTCACCGCCATCGTAGAAAAGTATGCCAGGGAGTGGGGATTACTGGTCAAGTCGATCCGCATCACGGGGGCAAAGACGCGTTGGGGTTCCTGCAGCCGGCAAAACTCACTCAATTTCTCACATCGGCTGGCGATGGTGCCACCGGAAGCGCTTGAATACGTGGTGGTACACGAACTGGCGCACACTCGCCATCACGACCATTCGCGGGCTTTTTGGAGCTTTTTGGGGGAGATGCTTCCGAACTACGAAACCCAACGCCGCTGGCTGAAGCAGAACGGGCTCAAACTGCCTGACTTTTAGCCTTTGGTTTGACCTTTCAGTTCATTCCCCTGGGCGTCAAAACGCTTACGCTTACCCGTCAGGCTCTCAATCCTGATCTCATATACTTTCGTGATCTTCAGCGCGCCGTTCGCTGCGAGCTCAAAAAACGCCATTTTCTCCGGCGTGAACTTTTCGCAAATACAGCGCAAACCCAATAGTTTCTCTGCGGGATCCGTCAGCTCATAGATCCTGCCCTGCACGCAGGCAGATTCGAACTCGGTGGTGAAGACCTTTGACCCCAGCTTGGAAGCAGCTCCGGGCTGGTTCAACAGACCAGCAAGCTGCTCAGGGCTGAACAAGTCTGGCACCTGCACGTGGGAGACAAACGTAAGCGCCACTTCCTGGCCGTCCGGCAGGTAGTCCACCTTGCTGCCAGCCGTGGCGGAGTGGAAAAAGAGCCTGTTGCCATTCCTCGCGATGGAAAGCGGGACGGCGTAAGGCTTGCCATCTGGGGTAACGCACGCCAAGACGCCAAACTGGCTGCGGTCAATCACATCACAGGCAAAATCCTGATCCATTTCACGGTCTTTTCGGCGCATTTTTCCTCCAGGTCATCAAAGCTTAAGTATACCGCTGACGTAAAAGATGACATTCTCTAACAAAATTGGCAACTATTGACCTCTTTCCAAGCGCATGGAAAGACGCTAAACTATGTCCATAAATAGAACATAAGTTCTATAAAAGGAGGCAGCGTAACATGCGACACTCAAACCCCACTTGCCAGGCACCTACGCAGCCGACCGGAACAGCCCGCCCAAACGCGGCGGGCTCACCCCGGCAGGCTGATGATGGGCAACTGGACAAACTGGCCGAAAGGGAAGCGTTCCTGGCGGATTTCAGCCCGGCTGAACGCTTGCAGCTTTCCGAAGCTGCTAAACTCAACCTGGATGAGGAGATCAGCATGCTTTCGCGCACGCTGAAACGTTTCATGCGCGCCGCGGACAGCGCTGGCGAGGATGACTACCCGGTCAACCTGGCGAAGTCGCTTGATCTGCTGGGGCTGACCTGTTCGCGCATGGCCTCCATGTTGCGTGTCAATGTCATGCTGAACGGCCCGGAAAAGAACGCCGATTCGATGGAGCTACTCAAACGCCTGACCGATTTTGGCCAGGAAGTCAGGCAGATGGGTGAGGCTGACCATGACTGAAGCGCTGGCTCTCCCCATGACTGACTTTGGCTACAGCCAGCGGATACGGCTCTCGGAAACTGAGAAACTGAGCCGACCCGACTTTTTACGCTCCCTTCGGAGGGTTGGCAACTTCACGCGCGTCTTCGGCGGCATCAGGCTGCGCACCTACCAGCAGGCAGCCGCCAACGCGATTGTGCGTTCCGTACTGGAAAACCAAGGGCTCTCGATCGTGGTCATGTTCCCACGCCAGTCCGGCAAGAATCTGATGCAGGCGCAGCTCGAGGTCTACTTGATGACGCTGCTGGCAGAAGAGGGGGCGGAGATGGTGAAATTCTCGCCCACGTATCAGCCGCAAAGCCTGAATGCCATGCGCCGCCTGGAAACCGCGCTGGAAGCCAATGTCCTGACGCGCGGTAAGTGGCATAAAAGCGCTGGCAATCACTACCGCTTCCACAAATCCCACCTCACTTTTCTGTCAGCCGCGCCTGGTTCCAATATCGTTGGCGCCACCGCTTCCACGCTGCTTTCGCTGGATGAAGCGCAGGATATTGAGATCGCCAAGTACGACAAGCAAATTGCTCCGATGGCAGCCTCCACCAACGCCACGCGCGTCTTCTGGGGCACCGCCTGGAGCGCCCAGACGCTCCTGGCGCGCGAACTGCGGGCTGCAAGTGAAGCCGAAGGGCGCGATGGCATCCGGCGGGTGTTCCAGATCAGTGCTGAAGAGGTAAGGCGGGAGGTGCCGGCCTATGGCATGTTCGTGGATGAGCAGATCGCGCGGATGGGGCGCAACCACCCGATGGTGCGCAGCCAGTTCTTCAGCGAGGAGATCGATTTTGCGGGCGGGTTGTTCACACCCAGCCGACTTGGCCTGATGCAAGGCGCGCACCCTGCGCTCGAAACCCCTCAGCCAGGCAAACGCTACGCCTTGCTGATCGACCTGGCAGGCGAAGATGAAGCTTTGCGCCAGGGCGGCGCGAACACCGAGCTGGACAACCCTGACCGGGATCTGACCGCGGTGACGGTAGTAGAGATGGATTTTTCCCTGCTGGGTGAGGACCTGGTGGGCAAGCCGATTTACCGGGTGGTCAACCGGCAACTTTGGCAGGGTGAGCGACACAGCACGCTTTACGCGCGGCTCTTGCGCCTTGCGGACTTGTGGCAGCCGGAAAAGATCGTGGTGGATGCCAGCGGCGTGGGAGCGGGCGTGGGGTCCTTCCTGCGGGACAAGCTGGGCGAGCGTGTGATCACGCTGCAGTTCACGCGGCAGTTGAAATCACGCCTGGGGTGGGGATTCCTGGCGGTGGTGGATACAGGTCGGTTCCAGGATTTTTCTGCGCGCAGTGCTCCCGACCAGTGGAGCGCCAACCCCCTTTTGGGGCAGATGGCTGCCGAGCAGGATCGCCTTCAGGCGCTTTTTTACCGCCAGTTGGCCGGCTTGCAGGCGGAAGTCAGCACCGGACCGGAGCGGTTGCTCAAGTGGAGCGTGCCGGAAGGCGCGCGCGATCCGGAAGGCGGCTTACTGCATGACGACCTGGTGCTCTCAGCAGCCATGGTTGCAATCCTGGATGAGCAAAGCTGGCATCTTTCTTCACAGGCCGTGTTGATTGAAGCCCACGACCCAATTTTGGAAATGGATGGAGGTTTTTGATGAGTTATTTTGTACGTAACCAGGAGTTTGCCTTTGGGATCGACATGTCTCGCTACAACGCCAGCGCCGACCTAAGCCAGACGCCTGATTTTGATCAGATTGCGGCCCACGACCCTGTGGTGAACTTCGTCGCGATCCGGGCTGGCGTTTCGTGGGGCTATCGCGACCCGATGTTCAGGCACTTTTTTCCGCAGGCGCAGGCGATGGGCGCTTGCGTGTTGCCTTACCACGTGCTTTACCCTGGAGAACCTGCCCTGAAGCAGGTGGATAGTTTCTTGAAGATCCTGGAAGGGATCAACCTGGAAGAAGTGAGGTTGGTGCTGGACGTGGAGCTGGAGCATGGTCAAACCCGGGCGGTAATCACCAACACCCTGCTGACCTCGCTTGAGTTGCTGGAGCAGGAGACCGGCCGGCTGCCGATCGTCTACTCGCGGGCGATGTGGGTGGATGCCAATTTGCGCGTGGCGGACCTGCCGCGCGTGGACTGGTGGCTGGCACAGTATTACTACCGGCGTCCTTTCCCCCAGTACACCCCTGAGTACCCCTGCCCGCCGCGTCTGCCCAAGGGCGTCGACCGCTGGCTGATCCACCAGACTTCTGAGCGAGGTCCGGCGATTGGCGGCGTGGGCAATTACATGGATTACGACCGCTGGAATGGCACACCGGCTGACGTCCTTGCATATTTTGGGCGCACCGAGGCAGCCAAGGTGATCTGCCCGTTGGACGGCGAGGTTTGCCCGGTCAGCGGAAAATGTGTTGCTGAAAGCGTGGAGTGTTTGGGGGTAGCGGCATGAGCAGCCTGCGACGACGATTCCAGCAATTCATCGGATTGCAACCTCAAGTTGAACAGCAACAGATGCAGCTCAGCCTGGAGGAAACTGAAAACACGCTCCTGGTTGGCGCTTGGCAGGCAGGCGAAAGCCCGCGCGACCGCCTGGCTTACGACCGCCAGGACATGCTGGCGGACTGCATGGATGCCTGGCGTTTCAATCCCCTGGCGCGGCGCATCACCGAACTGACCACCACCTACGTCACGGGCGGCGGATTCGTGGTGAACTGCCACCACGCCGGCACACAGGCTTTCCTGGAACGTTTTTGGGATCACCGCCTGAACCACCTCAGCCTGCGGACCGGCGAACTCTCGGATGAATTGGTGCTGAGCGGCAACCTCTTTCTGCTGGTTTCCACAGATCTTGCTGGTATGAGTTATCTGCGAGTGATCCCGAGCGCGGATATCGCCAGGATTGAGTCAAGTGGCGCAGACGTGGAACAGGAACTCTTTTATGTTGGTAAGCCTGATTTCACAGGTGAGGAGAGGGTCTTCCAGGCTTACCAGATGGGCCGCGACCGACCAGAGGATGGGGGTGGTTTCGCCCCGGTCATGTTGCACTATGCCGTCAACCGACCGGTTGGCTCCCAGTGGGGCGAGAGCGACCTGGCACCGGTGTTGAAGTGGCTCTCGCGCTACAACGCCTGGTTGGAAGACCGGGTGCGGCTGAACCGCTTTCGCAACGCTTTCGTGTACGTGGTGCGGGCGCGATTTGCCAATGAAAGCGCGCGTTCCAACCGGCAAGCGCAATTGGCGCTGCATCCGCCAGCGCCGGGATCGGTGTTGGTGACGGACGAGAACGAAGAGTGGTCGGTCATCGCGCCCAAGTTGGAGGCACTGGATGCTTCGAGTGATGGCCTGGCAATCAAGAAGATGATCGCGGCTGGCGTGGGGCTGCCGCTGCACTTTTTGGCTGAGCCGGAATCTTCGACCAAGACCACGGCAGAGGCTTCGGGCAATCCAAGCTACCGGCGTTTCGCGGAGCGGCAGCGGGCGATGTGTTGGATCCTGCAGGATTTGTTGCGCGTAGTCGTGGAAAGACGGGCATACTTTGACCTAGGTGTCGATCCTACAGCAGCGATCACTGTCTCTGGCGGCGATATCTCCGCCCGGGATAACGCTGAATTGGCAGACGCCGGTCAGAAGGCTGCGGCAATCGCTTCGGAACTGCACGAGAAGGGCTTGATCAGCTCTGAAGAAATGCTGCGCTTGGTTTATCGCTTTATGGGTGAGCAGTTACCGGCGGTCGACGCAAGCAAAAGCGAATAGATATGGGAACAGATGGGGCCTTTTGCGTGGGGCAGAGCAGCCTTTCTGGAATGGAGCAGGAATGAAAGGAGTCGAATGGGTGAATTCAGAGAGCATCTGAACCTGGAGGTAAACCCAGTCAGTAACGACCGGTTTGAGATCCTGGCGATCACCGCCGGGGTGGCGAACGGTTGGGAATTCCCGGCAGAGGTGCTGCGCGAGTCGCTGACGCTGTGGGAAGGCGTGAATTGTTTCGTGGATCACAGCCTGAGCGCCCGCTCGGTACGCGATATCGCCGGGGTGCTGCGCGAGACCCGTTGGGACGAAGCTGCCAGCGGCGTGCGGGCTGAACTGACCGCTTTTGGTCCCTCCGCCCAGGTGCTTACCGAAATTGGCAAGCAGGTACTGGAAGCCAGCAACGAACCAGCGGTGAGGGTGGGCTTCTCGGCGGATGTTTTATTCAAGGGCAAAGCCGGCAAGGTGGAGAAGATTCTCAAGATCTACTCCGTCGACCTGGTCTACAACCCGGCGCGTGGCGGGATCTTTTTGCGCGCGCTCAATCAACTTGGAATCGAACCGTTACAAATTGGAGGAAAAAACATGCAATCAAATCAAAACAACGACCTGAATGCGTCAACTCTGGAGGTCATTGACGAGCAGCCTGCTTCAGCATCTCGCGAATTGCAGGAACAGCTTTCCGAGATGCGCGCAATGCGCTCTGAAATGAGCGCTTTCCTGCTGGAAGGTGCACTCGCGAATACGCGCCTACCCGTCGGGATGCAGCAGCGCATCCGGAAACAGTTCCAGGACCGTACCTTCGCCCCTGCCGAACTGAAAGCAGTTCTGCGTGAAGCCCATACCATGCTTGGGGAGTTTGAAGGCGCTAAAAGCGTGCAGGGACCAGCGCGGATCGAGGGTATGGTGGAGCCTGGCGAAAGGCTGCAGGCAGCCGTGGATGACCTGTTTAGCGCGCCTCGCGAAAAACATATGGCATCGGCTTCCGTGCCGCGCCTTTCCGGCATCCGCGAGCTTTATCTAAACCTGACTGGCGACTACGACATGCACGGAGGGTACTTCCCCGAGCGCGCGCAACTGGCGACTACCAGCGACTTTACCGGTTTGGTCAAAAACAGCCTCAACAAGCTGGTTACCAACACCTGGGAAGAACTCGGCAAGGCTGGCTACGACTGGTGGAAAGACGTCACCGTCCAGGAGCATTTCACCAGCCTGCACGAGATCACAGGCACGCTGATCGGCACGGTGGGAGACCTGCCAAGCATTGCTGAAGGCGGACCTTATACCGAACTGCAGGTCGGCGACTCGGCTGAAACAGCCAGTTTCGTCAAATATGGTGGCTACATCCCGCTCACGCTCGAGCTGATCGACCGCGATGAGACCCGCAAGTTGCGTTCATACGCCCGCGAGTTGGCTTCTGCTGGCATGCGCAAGATCTCCAAGCTGGTAGCCGAGATTTTCACAGCCAACAGCGGCACAGGTCCCTACCTGGCGGATGGCAGCCTGCTATTCAATAACACCCCTGTAATCACGGCTGGCGGTCACGCCAACCTCAACACCCTGGCGCTCAACCACACCAACTGGGACCTGGTGAGCAGCAATGTCTACAACCAGCCGATGCTGGTCAAAGAAGCCATTACCTTTTACGGTACCGGTCCTCGCATGGCCGTCAACCCCAAATTCATCTTGGTCGGGCGTTCACTGCAGAAGGCCGCAATGGAAATCTGCACCGGTTCGCTGGTGCGTGAGACGGATTATGTCTACGACAACGTGCTTAAGGGCAGCGCCGTGCCAGTGGTCGTGCCGGAATGGACGGACGCCAACGACTGGGCGGCTGCCTGCGATCCGCGCGTGGCGCCCGCGATCTTTGTCGGCGAGCGCTTTGGGCTGGCGCCGGAGATCTTCATTGCCGGCGATGAGCTCTCTCCGGCGGTCTTCAGCAATGATGAACATCGCCTGAAAGTTCGCCACTACCTGGCGGTTTGGGTCAACGACTTCCGCCCCCTGTTCAAGTGCAATGTTGCATAGGTTTAAAAGGAGAAAAGTATGGAGAAATGGAAGACACTGCTAAGTTCACGTAAATTTTGGGCGACCCTGGTCGGACTGGTTTTCATGGTCCTGCGGGTCGCGAAGCCTGATTTCCCGCTCGACGGGGATCAACTGGCTGGCATCCTGGCGCTTTTGGTCAGTTATATCCTGGGTACCGCCCTGGAAGACGGCTTGCGCGCCAACAAGTAGGCAAACTAAACAGCCCCGCATGGCTTAAAACCATGCGGGGCAACTCGGAGGAATCATGCGAGAGGATGTTTTGAAACAAGTCGTTGAAGACCTGGTTGGTCCCGGAGCACTGGCGTATGCTCTGCACGCGGACGGCAACCTGACGATCGTGGACGCCCGCGGCTGGAAGCGGCACTTCACGCCAGCAGATTATCACGCCCTGCAAAAGAAGCGCGCGAAAACCCCAAAAAGGAGCACGGAATGACCACACTAAGCACCATCACCCAGCGCCTTGGCTCGCAATTTTTGGACCCGCATGCCCTGGCAGCCCCACAGGAGACCCGTGAAGAAGCTGTGCGCCTGGCGTTGGAGGAGATCAACCTTAGCCTGAACCACGCCTATTCCATCACTGGGCTGGATGATGAGGTTGCGGGCGATCTGCCTGAGAACTGCCTGCCAGCGCTTTTCAGCGGCGCGGCAGCCATCCTTATCAGCACGGTGCTGCATTACGATCTGAGCAGCCATACCAACCTACAGGTTGACCGGGCACAACTGCAACTTTGGGCGGAACACCTCAAACGCCAATTTGACCTGCAGTTGGACAGGTTGCGTTTACAGGAAATACAAAACGCGCAAAGCGCCCCGCATCTGCAGTGGGAGTGGCAGGAGAACGGGAGCTGGCGCTGATGATCCCTTTGGCATTAGGCTTTATGGACAGCACCTCGGAGCTGGATTGGCTCGATCTCGAAGGGGCGGGCATGCTGCCAGGCATGCTGGGTTGCGAATGGAAAATACGGGCTGGCAGTGAAGCAAGCCTGGCAGAAACTGCCAGTGTCAGCGTGAGGGGCTCTTTGTTGGAGTTGCAGGCTGTCACCGGCCGGCTCGAAGCGCTGCGGTCAGCCGCCAGCAGGAGGTCAGATTTTTGCCTGCGCGTCTGGAGCCAAACCCGCGAAGTTTACCTGTTTTCACCACTCAGCAATTTTAGCTGGCACGTTCTGCCAGGTCACTTGCCTGCAACCGAAGGCGGAAGTTTCAGGATTGAACTGAATTGGGAACGCGAAAATCTATTTTACGGTGATGAGGTCGCTTTGCCGCTTTCCAATACTTCCGGCGTGGGTGTAACCAATGGGCTCACGCTTTACAACCACGATGATCCAACACTCGGGCACGATAACTGGTTTGAGGTCAACCTTGTGGCGATCGGCAACCACTGGCGGCTTCCGCTGCGCGTGGAACTCAAGAACACGACCAGCGGTGAACACCTGGCGGACTTTTGGTTGGGGAGCATGGCTCTGCTCGAAAGCGGCACCCTCCCCAACCTGGTCTTCGAAGCCGAGAACGGAGTTGGAGGAACTATGCTGACAGCTACCGGCGCCTCAGGTGGGAAGTACAGCCGTTTCGATTGGAGCGGCAACGGTTGGCACGACCTGGCAAGCTGGACAATTTCTGCCATAGATGGCACGCGCCTGCAGGGCTTTGGCTTACTGCCGTTGCTGCGTTTCTTTTCCGCCCCAGCCGAAGCCGGTTTTAAGCTACGCTGGCAAGTGTTGGTGGAAGGTGTTCCTGTCTGGGAAGGTCCTTTCAGCGACCTGGAGTTGGGGCAAGCCAGCCTGCGCATGGAGCCGATTTCGATCCCCTGGGGCGATCTGCCTTTACGAAGCTTCGCAATGGGGCATCAACTTGTCTTGCAGGCTTTCCATATCGACACGGGAGCGCATCGCTTGGAATTGGATGATTTTCTATTGCTACCCCAGCAAACCTTTGGGGCTTACCATGCCATCGGTGCTCTGAAGCAAAATGCCACCCTGGTTGATGACCAGATGCGCCAGGCAGTTTGGTCCGAAAGCGGCGGCTTGGAGCTGACGACACATTTACGGGTAGGTTCCGGGCACCACCTGCAGTCTGGAATCCTGCAGCGCTTTTACTGCTTTCAGAATGAAGCCAGTGGCGCTGCCCCAATCACCCGCACTCTCTCCGTCAAGGCCTGGTATCGCCCGGCATGGAGGCTGCCATGAGTTGGCGCGCCTTTCTGACCGACCGCATACCAGTGCCGGGCTTGAAACCGCTCAGCCTGAGTTGGGACGCCATCGGCGGTCCGCAGCAGGCTCTCCTCAGCCTGGAGAATGACTTAATCGGGTTTGAAAGCATGCGGAGCTGGCTGGGTTCCGGGGTAGAGATCTACGACCCCTCAGACAGGCTTGCCTGGTGGGGTTACGTGGACCGGGTCGGCCAACCGCTGGGGGTAAGCGGGCTTGAGTCTTCCCTGGAAGACCTGGCTAATCGTGTAGCAGTGCGCTACCGGAGCATGGAACCCGGGAAGGATTTTGGCGCGATCGCCCAAACCGAGTGGAAGGATGACCTCGCCAGCCAGGCGATTTATGGCGTCAAGGAACTGCTGCTCATGCGTGACCTGATGAGCCAGGAGCAAGCGTTGCAGCTCAGGGACATGAGTTTGCACCGAATGGCGCTGCCCGTCAGCAAAATTCTGCCATCCACAAAAATTAAGCAAAGCCAGTTGCTCTGCCGTAGCTGGTTCGAGCGCCTGCGCTGGCGGCAATGGCCGGCACACACCGACATTTTGGGTCATTCTCCCAACCAGCA
>CAYUGV010000049.1:0-9923 GCA_964444335.1 uncultured Anaerolineaceae bacterium
AAAACCCTTGCATTCTACAGGGGCTTGTGATATATTTGACGGGCTACCTTCAGAGGTAGTTATATTTGTGTGACAATTTAAGAATGTTACCCGCGTGGGCAGACCGCTGCACAGGGAGCATTGACTGAATTGTGCGGAGATGATGCAGCTTGCCCAGGCTGACAGTCTCGCAAAAACCTAAACAGGAGAATAGTATGTTAAAAGGGCTTATAGGAAGAAAGATCGGTATGACCCAGATCTTCGATGAAAGCGGGCGCGCAATTCCCGTGACGCTTCTCGAGGCTGGGCCTTGTTTTGTTTCTCAGGTCAAGAATGCTGAGACCGACGGCTACAGCGCTGTTCAGTTGGCATTTGGAGAAGTAAAACCAAAGCGTCTGAGCAAGGCTGAACTCGGCCATCTCAAGACAAACAATCTCCCTCCCGTACGTGTGTTGAGGGAATTCCGCACCAAGAAATTGGAAGATATCAATCCAGGTGACGAACTGAAAGCGTCCGTTTTCGCTACAGGCGAATATGTTGACGTTATCGGCACCTCCAAGGGCAAGGGTTTTGCCGGCGCCATGAAGCGTCATGGTTTTCACGGTGGACCCAAGAGCCATGGTCAGTCTGATCGCCAGCGTTCCCCCGGTTCTTCTGGATCCGGTACTACGCCAGGGCGTGTGTACAAAGGCAAGCGCCGTCCTGGACATATGGGCGATGTTCAGGTCACTTCTTCGCATATCCGTATTGCGATGGTTGATCCAGAGCGCAATCTGATCGCGGTTCAGGGCTCAGTGCCCGGCGCCAAGGGCGGAACTGTGGTAATCAAAGAGGCTCGCAAGCAGTAATGCGCTTGTGGTTGAATGGAGAAAGCTATCATGAAAGTTGATGTCTATAACTTAAAAGGCGAAAAGTCGGATACTGTCGAACTGCCCGATGAAATTTTTGCAGCTAAAGTGAATGTGGACCTGATGCACCAGGCTTATCAGCGCCAGATGGCGAATGCCCGCCTGGGCACGCACAACACCAAGCGCCGCGGCGAAGTCCGTGGTGGCGGTGCCAAGCCCTGGAAACAGAAGGGCACTGGTCGCGCCCGACGCGGCAGTATGATTTCTGCCCAGTCCGTTGGCGGTGGTCGCATCCACACCCCAAAACCCCGGGATTACACCCAGGCCATGCCCCAGAAGATGCGCCGCGCAGCCCTGCGCAGTGCCTTGACCGTGAGCGCCAACGATGCCAAGATCATCGTGGTCGACACCCTCAGCATGGACAAAGCCCGCAGTGCAGACCTGGCGAAGGGCCTCTCAGCCCTGGCTGGCGATATGCGCAAACTGGTTTTGGTGCCCGACAAGAGCGAATCTTACACGAACCTGATCAAATCCGGACGCAACCTGGCGAACGCCAAGCTGCTGCAGGCCAACTACCTGAACATCCGCGATCTGTTCACTTGTGAGAAAGTCATTATCCCCCTTGCTTCACTCGATGTGATCAAGAGTTATCTGGGATAGGAAGGTGAAGCAGAATGAGTAATACCGTCTTTGATATCCTGCGACGCCCTGTTGTGACTGAAAAGTCGAACTACCTCGCTGGCAAACTGAACCAGTATGTTTTCGAAGTTGCATCTTTTGCTACTCGCGAACAGGTGAAGACCGCCATCGAAACGGCTTTCGATGTCAACGTTGAGCGTGTAAATATCATCAACCTCCCCGCCAAAGCGCACCGCAACTCGCGGACCCGCCGGCTGGCAGTGCGGTCGAGTGGCTACAAGAAAGCCATCGTGACCCTCAAGCCTGGAGAGAGCATTCCTGTATTTGAAGGAGTGGACTAATGGCAGTCAAGATTTATAAACCCAAGACGAACGGTCAGCGGCACAAAACCAGCTACACGTTCGAAGAAATTACCAAGACCCGCCCCGAGCGCAGTTTGATCGTGGTGAAAAAGGAACGTGCTGGTCGTAACTCTTCTGGTCGTGTGACCGTACGCCATCGTGGCGGCGGCGCTCGCCGGCAGATCCGTATCGTGGACTTCAAGCGGGAAAAGATGAACATTCCCGCCAAAGTCAGCGCGATCGAATACGATCCCAACCGCACTGCCCGCCTGGCACTGCTGACCTATGCGGATGGCGAGAAGCGCTACATCATCGCCCCGATCGGCGTCAAAGTTGGAGATACCCTGCTTTCTGGTTCCAATGTGGAAATCCGCCCCGGAAATAACCTTCCCCTGGCGAACATCCCGGTTGGCACCACGATCCACGCGATTGAACTGCATCCCGGCAAGGGCGCTCAGATTGGCCGTTCCGCGGGAAGTTCCGCTCAACTGCTGGCAAAAGAAGGCAAGTACGCCCACGTGCGTATGCCATCTGGCGAAGTTCGCCTGGTTCTGCAGGAATGCAGCGCCTCGATCGGTCAGGTCGGTAACGTGGAACACAGCAACATCAAGCTCGGCAAGGCCGGACGCGCACGCCACATGGGACTTCGTCCAGAAGTTCGCGGTACCGCGATGTCCCCAAGAGACCATCCGCATGGTGGTGGTGAAGGTCGCAGCTCGATCGGTATGCCCGGTCCCAAGAGCCCCTGGGGTAAGCCAACCCTTGGTTACAAGACGCGCACCAATAAGCGCACGGATGACATGATTCTTCGCCACCGCTCCAAGGCAAAGCGCAAGTAGTGGTTGAGAGACAGAAAAGGAAACTAAGATGTCGCGATCATTGAAAAAAGGGCCATTCATTGACCCGAAACTGTTGAAAAGAATTGAAGAGATGAACGAGAGAGGCGAAAAGAAGGTCATCCGCACCTGGAGCCGCGCCAGCACCATCTTCCCCCAGATGGTTGGGCATACGATTGCAGTGCATGACGGTCGCCGCCACGTTCCGATCTACGTGACTGAGAACATGGTTGGTCATCGGCTGGGCGAATTCGCTCCAACCCGATGGTTCCGTGGGCACGTCTCTGAAAAGGCAAAGTGAGGAAGAGTATGGCACAAGAAATTTCTGCAAAACTCACAAACTTCGCTGAATCTGCTCAGAAGACCCGCCTGGTTATCGACCTGGTCCGCGGTAAGAAGGTTGTGGATGCTTTGAACACCTTGAGCCTGACCCCCAACAAGGCAGCTCGCCCGGTGCACAAGCTGATCTACTCGGCCATGTCCAACGCAGAAGAAAACTTCGGCGTAAGCCGCGATGACCTCGTTGTTTACAAGATCTTCGCTGACGAAGCTCCCACTCGCAAGTGGCGCTCGTTTGGTGCCCGCGGTCGTTTCAAGCCGTTGCTGAAGCGCCGTTCGCATGTGACCGTTGTATTACGCGAAGTCGAGTAAAGGTAAGGAGTGAGATATGGGTCGTAAAGTACATCCAATCGGATTTCGTCTGGGGATCAACAAACCCTGGTTAGGACGCTGGTACGCTGAAGGCAAAGATTACACCAATCAACTGCATCAGGATCTGAAGATCCGCGAGTTGGTGAAAAAGGAAGCCGAACACGCTGGTGTTTCAAACATCGAAATCGAACGCTATCCAGGCAAGGTGAAGGTCACCCTGCAAACTGCCAAACCCGGCATTTTGATCGGTCGCAAAGGCGAGAGCGTCAAAGTTCTGCGCCAGCAGCTGGAAGCACTGACGGGCAAGAAGATTGATCTGGAAGTCAAAGAGATCAAATCGGCGGATACGGATGCTTACCTGGTGGCAACCAACGTTGCCGGTCAGCTTGAGCGCCGCATCAGCTATCGCCGCGCAATGAAACGCGCTATCCAACAAGCTTTGCGCCAGGGCGCAGGCGGCATCAAGATTTCCGTCTCCGGTCGTTTGTCCGGTGCTGAAATGGCTCGCCGCGTGACTCTGCGTGAAGGTCGCGTGCCTCTGCAGACGCTGCGTGCTGATATTGACTTCGCCCGTGCCGCTGCCACGACCACTTTTGGTCAGATTGGCATCAAGGTTTGGATTTATAAGGGCATCGTCATGAACCAGCCTGAAGAGAAGGTTGAGACCACCGAAGGTGTCTATATCAGCGAGTAATTATTCGGAACGAGTGAGGACGTAAATTATGTTGATGCCAAAGAGAGTAAAGTACCGCAAGCAAATGCGCGGCCGCATGAAGGGAAAAGCTTCGCGCGGTGTGGACGTGAACTTCGGTGATTATGGATTGAAGGCACTGGATTGTGGTTACATGACCGCGCGCCAGATCGAGGCTGCCCGCCGTGCAATCGTGCACGAGCTCAAGCGCCGCGGAAAAATCTGGGTCCGTGTTTTTCCTGACAAGCCCTACACCAAGCGTGCTGCTGAAACCCGTATGGGTAAAGGTAAAGGCGCCGTGGATCATTGGGTGGCAGTGATTCGCCCTGGTCGGATTTTGTTTGAGGTCGGTGGTACAGATGCCGAATCCGCGAACAAGGCTTTGATCCGGGCACGTTATAAACTGGGCTTTAAGACCAAGATCGTAGCCCGAGAAATGATGGGAGAAGGTTCATGAACAACAAAGAAGTAAGGGAACTTTCTACGGAAGATATTAAGACCAAACTGTTGAACATCCGGCAGGAGCTCATGAACTTGCGCTTCCAGATCGTGACCGGTCAGTTGACGGACACCAGCCGCTTCAAGGTTGCCCGACGGGATATTGCCCGCATGGAAACGATCCTGAATGAGCGCGCCCGCCAGGAGAAGGAAGGTAAGAAATGAACAATCGCCGACGTTTAACGGGTATTGTTAAATCGAACAAGATGACCAAGACCGTCATCGTGGAAGTTTCACGCACATACCAGCATCCGCTTTATCACAAAGTGGTTCGCAGCACCAAGGCTTACAAGGCGCATGACGAATTAGGATGCAATGTGGGCGATGAGGTTGTGATCGTCGAGTCAGCTCCGATTTCAGCCACTGTCCGCTGGGTTGTGGAAAAGATCGTCAAGATCGAAACCCGCCAGGAAGGCGTCGAGTCAACCGCCGAGGCCATTGAAGAGGTCGTAGAGTTGATTGAAGCTGAAGCCATCGCTGAAGAGATCGAGGAAGAACTCGAGGAAGAGGAAGCAGCATGATCCAGCGAGAAACTCGATTAGTTATTGCTGATAACACCGGCGCCCGCGAACTCCTGGTCATCCAGGTCGTTGGTGGCACCCGCCGCCGTTATGGCTATGTGGGCGACATCGTGGTCGGCACAGTGAAAACTGCCACGCCTCAGGCTTCTGTTAAGAAGAGTGAGATCGTGAAGGCTGTTATCGTACGCACCAGCAAATCCTACCGCCGTCCGGATGGCTCCACCATCTGTTTCGACGACAACGCGGCAGTCATCCTGGACAATGACGGCGTGAACCCCCGCGGTACGCGCATCTTTGGCCCGGTTGCCCGTGAATTGCGCGACAAAGGCTATATGAAGATCGTTTCATTGGCTCCGGAAGTGCTGTAGTCGGTGAATTAGGAGTGTCAAATGAAAATGAAAATACGTAAGGGCGATCGCGTGCAGGTTATGCGCGGGGCTGAGGAAGATAAGGACAAGGTTGGCGAAGTCATCCGTGTGCTGCCCAAGGAAAACCGTGTGGTAGTGCAGGGCGTGAACCTGGTGAAGAAACACCAGAAGCAAACCCAGGACGGCGGCAAGACAATTCCTGCCGGTATCCGTGAGTTTGAAGCCCCAATCCATGCCTCGAATGTGGCTGTTGTGGATCGCGAAGCGGAAAAAGAAGCCAAGAGCGCCCGCAAGGTCACCAAAGCTAAAGCCGACAGCACCAAGAAGCCAGTCGCAAAGAAGCCTGCGGAAAAGAAGCCAGCGGAAAAGAAAGCAGAACCAAAACCTGCAGCCAAGAAACCAGCCGTAAAAGCGACTGAGAAAAAGGCAAAGCCCGCTGAGAGTAAGAAGAAAGACGCCAAAGGCAACTAAGGCGTAGGTGAGCAGATATGAACAGACTACTAGAACAATATAAAAACGAATTCGCGCCAGCTCTGCAGAAAGAGCTCGGGTTGAAAAACGTCATGCAGATCCCGAAGATCACCAAAGTGGTGGTTAACATCGGTGTCGGCGAAGCGCTCGATAACCCCAAGGCTTTGGATGCCGCTGTGAACGATCTGACTATCATCACTGGTCAGAAGCCTGTTGTCATCGCCGCCAAGAAAGCCATTTCCAATTTCAAGCTGCGTGAAGGGCGTCAGATTGGCGTCAAGGTCACGTTGCGCGGAGATAAGATGTGGGCATTTTTGGACCGCCTGATCAACGTTGCTCTGCCTCGTGTGCGTGACTTCCGTGGAATTTCGGCTGACTCTTTTGACGGACGTGGCAACTACACGCTCGGTCTGACCGAACAGCTGATCTTCCCTGAGATCCAGTATGACAAAATTGACAAAGTGCGCGGCATGGAGATCAGCATTGTGACAACTGCTGAAACTGATGACCATGCCCGGCAATTGCTGAGCAAATTCGGCATGCCCTTCAGGAAAGGAAACTAATGGCTAAAAAGTGTATGCAATATCGCGAAATGCGGCGGAAATATCCAACCCGCGTTGTGAATCGCTGTCGTGTGTGCGGCAGACCGCGCGGTTATATGCGCAAATTTGGTCTTTGCCGTATTTGCTTCCGTGAGTTAGCACTCCAGGGAAAAATCCCCGGTGTGACTAAAGCATCCTGGTAATTAGACCTGGAGGGATTAAGATGACTATATCAGATCCAATTGCCGATATGTTGACAAGAATTCGCAATGTTGCCATGGTTGGTAAAACAACCGTAGCCATGCCGAACTCAAAACTCAAGAGCGAAGTTGCCCGTATTCTGACCGAAGAGGGCTATCTTGAGAGTTATGAAGTCGTTGATGGAAAAAGCGATGCGCACAAAGTTTTGCGCATGAAGCTGAAATACATCGGCGAACGTCGCCAGCGCCGCCCGATTATCACGGGTTTGGAGCGCGTCAGCCATCCCGGCTGCCGTGTTTACACCTCCAAGAACGATATCCCCTGGGTATTGTCCGGTATTGGCATCGCGATTTTATCAACCCCGAAGGGTATCATGACCGGCCAACGCGCTCGCAAGATCGGCGTCGGCGGCGAGATCCTCTGCAAGGTTTGGTAGGAGGAAGAGAAATGTCGCGAATTGGTAAATTACCCATCACTCTGCCTAAGGGTGTGGAAGTGACTATGGACGGAAACAAGGTTTCTGTGAAAGGGCCCAACGGGGTTCTTGAAGAGACTTTCTCTCCTGAGATTACGATTAAACTCGATAATGGCACCATCACGGTGGAACGTCCCAACGACGAACCGCGGATGCGGGCTTTGCACGGAACCACCCGCGCCTTGCTCAATAACATGATTGTTGGTTGCGCCAAAGGTTTCGAGGTTGTGTTGGAGTTCAGTGGTGTTGGTTACCGGGCTGAGTTAAAAGGCAAAGATCTGCTGTTGAACCTGGGATTTTCACATCCGGTCAACTTCCCTGCGCCTGATGGCATCGCCTACGATGTGGACGCGAAAGCTCGTCTGATCAAGATCAAAGGACGCGACCGCCAGCAGGTGGGTCAGGTTGCTGCGAACATTCGCATGCTGCGCCCACCGGAACGTTATCATGGAACCGGTATTCGCTACCAGGGCGAGATTGTCAAGCTCAAGGCTGGTAAAGCCGGAAAAACCGGTAAGTAGAGGTAAATGACTATGGCTAACAAATCAAGAAACGCTGCTCGTTTACACCGTCATGCTCGTGTGCGCAAGAAGGTATTTGGCACACCAGAGCGCCCACGCCTGAATGTTTTTCGCAGCATCAGCGAGATCTATGCCCAGGTGATCGATGATCACAGCGGTACAACTCTTGTTTCTGCATCTACTGTGGATGCGGAGCTGCGTGAGATCATGAAGGACAAGAACAAAACCGAACAGGCTATGCTTGTTGGTGAAGCGCTTGCCAAACGTGCCCTGGACAAAGGCATCAAGTCTGTTGTCATGGACCGCGGTGGTTACATTTATACCGGTCGTCTGAAGGCTCTGGCCGAAGGTGCTCGCAAGGGCGGGCTGGAATTCTAAAACGAGGATACTATGGAAGAATATCAAGGATTAGAAACTCAATACGACGAACGTGTGATTGACATCGCGCGGGTTGCCAAAGTTGTCAAAGGTGGCCGCCGCTTCTCGTTCCGCGTGACCCTCGTGGTCGGCGACAACAACGGGAATGTTGGTCTGGGCACTGGTAAGGCGCTGGCTGTACCGGATGCAATGCGCAAGGCTACCGAGCGTGCGTATAAGAATATGAAGAAAGTCAGCCTGATGGGCACCACAATCGCCCACGAGGTGACTGGCAGCCAGAGCGGCGCCAAAGTGCTGCTTAAGCCTGCCTCTGCTGGTACCGGCGTTATCGCGGCTGGTGGTGTGCGTGCAGTTTGTGAAGCTGCAGGGATCAAGGACATTCTGACCAAGTCCCTGGGTTCTTCAAACATGCTCAACATCGTCCAGGCGACCTTCGATGCCTTATCCCAGCTGAAATCCCCTGCCACCGTCGCTGCCGAACGCGGCAAGGACGTGCAGGATGTGACACCTTATTGGGAGCGGAGGAAGAATGGCTAAGAAACAGTCCAACACTCTTCGCATCAAGTTGGTGAAAAGCGGCATCGGTTATACCGAACGCACCAAACGAACACTCAAAGCTCTTGGCTTCCACAATCTCAACCAGGTGGTTGAGCACGAGGATAACGAGGCTCTGCGCGGTATGCTGACAAAGGTCTCTCATTTGGTTGAGATCGTGTCGGACACTGAGGAGAAGTAAGCATGCAATTACATGATCTCAAACCGAACGAAGGCGCAAAGAAAGCGCGCAAGCGTATAGGTCGGGGCACTGGTAGCGGCGCTGGCAAGACTGCCGGTCGCGGTACCAAAGGCCAGAACTCGCGCAATGGCGGCGGCGTGCGTCCTTATCATATGGGCGGTAACCTGCCCTTCTTCCGCAAACTGCCTTTCCTGCGCGGTGAGGGTTTCACCCCTCGCAATCGCGTACGCTACGCGGAAGTGAACCTGGATTCACTGCAAGGTTTCAAAGCCGGTGACGAAATCACCCCTGAGAGCCTGAAAGCTGCCGGATTGTTGAAGGGCAAGGATTTGCCCATCAAAATCATGGGACGTGGTGATATTAACGTTGCCCTGAAAATCAAAGCTCACAAGGTGACTGAAGGCGCTCGCCAGAAGATTGAAGAAGCTGGCGGAACTATCGAAACTTTGGCACTATCGTAGCTAAGAGGAGATGAGTGATGAAACGATCATCCTGGCGTTACCTGTGGAAATCTGAGGATATCCGCAACAAGCTGTTGATTTCGCTGTTGCTGCTGGCGATTTTCCGCCTGGCAGCCAACATTCCGGTTCCTGGCATCAACCGTGCCGCTGTTGCAGACTTATCGCAGCAGACTGGAGCTGGTGGTAACCTGGTGAACTTGCTTGATCTGCTATCTGGCGGAGCTGTATCCAGATTCTCTGTGCTTGCCATGGGTGTTTACCCGTATATCACTGCCCAAATTATCCTGCAACTGCTCACGCCGGTAATCCCCGCGCTGGAGCAGAAAATGAAGGATGATCCCCGCGAAGGTCGTATCTGGATGGAAAAATGGACCGTTATCCTGACCATCCCGATGGCGCTCCTTTCCGCTTTTGGCCAAATCAATATCTTCAACTCCATGTTGGGTGGGAGCACGGTCATTGAACAATGGGGCTTCACTGGAGAACGGTTGTTGCCGACAGTTACTGCCATCATCAGCATGGTCGGCGGTACGATGTTTGGCATCTGGATCGGTCAGTTGATCTCTGAGTACGGTTTGCGCAATCAGGGTCTGTCGTTGATCATTTTCGCGGGTATTGTCTCGCGCTTCCCGGTTACGATTGCCCAGATGTTCAATAAGCAGGAAGCTTGGTGGGTATTTGCGGTGGTGCTGGTCGTCTTTGTTTTGACGATCCTGGCCATTGTATTTGTCCAGGGTGGGCGGCGCAACATCCCGGTTTTGTTCCC
>CAYUGV010000050.1:0-4235 GCA_964444335.1 uncultured Anaerolineaceae bacterium
CCGATCGTCTGCCCCAAAGGCGCGCTTACGCACGTAGAAGCCGAACTCAAAGATGGACGCATCGTCAAACGTTCTTCCGTCGACGTGGACGAAAAGAAGTGCGTCGCTTGCGGCACCTGCGTGGTCTCCTGCCCCACCCATGCCATTTCGCTCACCGTCAACGGCAAACCTGAAATCCCGGTCATTGAGTATGGCGCGTACCCCGAATTCATTACAAAGACCATCTTTCGCAAGGAAAAGTTTGATTTCTCCCTCAAGGATTTCTTGATCGACAACTGCCCAACCGGTGTCATCAGCTATGATGAACAGCGCGAAACCATGCGCGTCGACTTTGACAACTGCATCCACTGCCGCCAATGTGAAGTTGCCAGCAAAGGCGCCTTTGAAGTACGGCAAGCCTGGGTTGGCTCGGTCGAGCTGCACCGCGAACGCTGCGTGGAAGGCTGCCTGGCATGCGCCGATATCTGCCCCACCCGTGCCCTGCATATCGACGACTCTGGTCAGTTGGTTTTGGCAGATTACTACTGCATCAAGTGCGGAGCCTGCATGGAAGTCTGCCCCGTGAAGGCGGATTACGTTGAAGAACCCTTTGAATTTGTGTCACAGGGTATGACCCTGCAGCGGAAGCTCAAGCGGCTGACGAACGCCGACCAGCTGCCCATCAAGGTGGAACGTTGGCGGGTTAACCACACCGAAGTTTCCAGCGCGTCATGGATCGAGGCCTTACGCAAGGTTTCGGATGACAAAGCCAAGTCTATCGAGATTGACCGAAAGCGCGCTCTGCGCCGCGCGGATCTTATCGACGCCCTGCGCGGGAATTTGCTTGAAAAGGCTAAACTAAAAAAAGAAATCGAGTAACTTTTCTTTCTCAACCAGGAGGGTTAGGATGAAATTGCCACAATTTCTGATGTTGATACCATTCCTAAAGAAGCTCATGGTTGACACCTCAGCCGAAGCCATCCACAAAGCCTGCAAGATCCTGGAAGAAAATGGGATTCAATATCGGATCCAGACGCTTTTCATGAGGGGAATCATTAATAGGGGGTTAGAGTCAAGCGCGTATATGCGCTTCAACGTCTCCCGAGACAAATGGGGTTCACGAACCACAACTTCTTATGCACTTTACGTCCGCCGAACGGACTATGAGAAAGCCCGTGCGTTGACCGGGTCAATCGAATTGGGCTAGATCCTGTTGTTCTGGAGGAGGGGCTCCAAAACCGAAGCGGGTTGTGAAGTCGAAGGACCAACCTGTTTCACGATCGTACTCGGGATTTCTTTCGCCATGTTTAAAAATCAACACCCTGGCTTTCGAGCGCAGCCTTCCAAAATCGCGTAAGTTCGGGGTTGCTGTGATCACGTTTCTGAACGTGCCGGTATTGATGTAATAGGTCTCAACCCCTTTTTCCACCTTCATTAACTGCACCAACGGATTATGTGTATGTCCCGAAACGATACATCGAACGGGGGAATTTTCTGTTTGCAAGAGCTCTTCTTTTTGAATGATCGCTGATTGATCGCCGATCTTTGACCGTCGGGAAACCGGAGCCAACAAGGACTTAATCATCCAGAATGGCAATCCCCGTCTCCAAAGCCGTGTTTTCAAGACAGCTCTCAGACTGGTCGCAGAAAAACCAGCCATGCCGCCAAAGGCGATCATCTGCCTGCCAATTTCCGGCGCAAACGACAGGTCATCGAGCATTTTCACAAAAACCGGTTCGATCAAGCGCCAGACCTTCCTCATCGAGAGCCCCGGGGTGGAAAAAAGGAAATTGATCAGCGCGTTGGAAGGCCGCACGTTATCAAAATCGATCAATCGCTGGAACAACAACGAGAGAGCTGGATCTTCGAGGATGGCTTTCTCCGTGTAGTGATCTTTGAAAAGTATAGGCAACTTAGCCGCTATTTCACTGGTGACAATGTCCCCAAATGAGGGCCGGTCGTAGAAGCTCTTATCAATCAGGGTCGGAATGACAAGCCATTTACGCACGTCCACCCCAAAATTTGCCGCGTCGTACTCATGCCCATGGCGAATGAGCAATTTTGTCTCTCCGTTTGCCTGGTGCAGATACTGGTTGTCGAACGGAAGATCGGATGGCTCAATCCCCAGGAAACTGCGGGTACGGTTACGGATGCGACGGCTCGCGTTCAGCAGCCGGTCGTGATTACCAGGGATGTAGTGGATCCGCACGGGTCGGCGCAGTTGGACTGACAGGTTACGGAACAGGTCCAACGTGGCTGAAACGCGCTGATCGGCTGCAATAGCGTCCATTATTTCTGTGATGCGTGCTTCCAATGCGCTGCCATCAGTCACCTGGTCATTGTGCACGTAAGGGCGCAGGCTATCCTTGAGCCAGAGGGCTGAACGGGTGATCTCAAAAATATCCCCTGCCAAAACCAGGTCAACTTCCTTGATATTGTCATGCCGAATAAACTCAAGAATTTCGTTAAAAAAAGCGCGGTAGACCTCAGGAGGAAGGTTGTGATTAAAATACTGCTCCCCTAGGTAGAGGGAACTGCTATCCGCGAAGTGCAAATCCGACATTACGATGATCACGATATGTCTCCTGGCAATATTGTAAACCAACACCTGCCTGGTTTGTTTTGGCGTAGCAAGAAATCAGGGGATATGGATCTTGAAGGCGCCCGATTCTCTCGTGCCTACCAATAGGATATCTGCGTTGAGTGGATCAAATGCCAGAGCCTGGACCGTCCAATCAAGGCTATGCGCAGTCCAATTTTCCCCACAATCTCTGGTGATCCAAATCCTTGTCTGCTCGCTCACCGCCTGCAGGCAACTGTCCGATGTTGAGGTGGCAAACGTGAGGTCCCCCAAGTTTGATTTTTCCAAGGCAACTGGCAATCGCTCCAAGCCTGTATTTGAAAGTTCAATTTCTTCAGTGGTGGTAAGAGCAATTTGCTTCCATCCATTTGCCTGCTGTACCCACACGCCCGCACCAACTGTGCGAAGGATTAACTGCCCATCCTGCCAAACGACACCTGTGGGTTGAACTTTGCTGCCTGTGATCATCTCAAACGCTTCATCTGGCAGCAAAACCCGCTCCCTTACCCAATTAATCCCGGCATCTACTGCCTTAAGATCAGCGTCCGGCAGTTCGATCGCCTGCCAAACTTCGCCATTCCAAACGCTCATCCAACCGCGGCCGATGGCATAGAGCTTTTCGTCTGCCACTGTCAGCGAGACCACATCCAGGCTGGTCAAACCCTCATTCATTGGGTCCCAGTTGACACCTGAATCGCTAACTCGAAACACCCCTTGCCCATAAACAGCGCCTGCCAGCGCTTCTGGATCGCCAGGTAGTTCTGTCAATCCGGTGATAGCAGTCAACCGCAGATCAGCCATGATGCTGTTCCAGTTGGAGCCGTAGCTGCTTGAACGGAAAAGGCCATTGTTTTCGGTGGCGGCGTACCAGCGCTGAGGGTTGCCATCGGCAATCACGAAGTCATAAATTCGCTGCCCTGCCAGACCGCGCGGGACCCAGCTGGAAGCAAAGTCATCCGAGCTGTACAAACCATTGCCGTAAGTGCAGCTGAAGACGCGCTTCTGCAGCCTGCCGAAGGGGTCAAGATAAACTCGAAAAACCTCCACGTCAGCGGGCAGACCGGCGCTGCTTTTAACCCACGACCCTCCCCCATTCCAGGTGCGATAGACTCCATCCCCGTGCCAGACGCCACCATAAACCAGTCCTGAATAGGCACTATCGATAGCAAAAGATCTCGCAGAAAGATCGGACACCGCTGTATTAATTGCGTAGAAGTTCACGCCCCCGTCAACGCTCTTATAAAAGCCGTGCTCATGTGCAGTCAGATAAATGATATTGGAATTGGCCGGATCGATATCTACATCATAAAAGTAATCTAGACTCGAAAAGCTATCTCCCGTCAGAAGGATTGTCCAGGTGAGACCAGCGTCAACACTCCGTGCAAGGTAGCCTCTCAGATTGTTAGGGTCATCGTCACTGTACTTGATTCGCGAAACAACAAACATCCGCTGTGGATTGGATGGATCGATTTCAATATCGTAGATGATGTGGTTGTTAAGCACGCCCCCATTGGAAGCCTGCCAACTTTCCCCAGCATTGGTCGATTTGTAAATCCCGCCCTCGTAGGTCCCGGCGTAAACAATCGCTGAGCTGGTTGGATGCGTTGCCAACGATTGGATCCTCAAGATTCCCAACCCGAGGCTTTTCCGGTACCAGGTTGTGCCCTGGTCAAAA
>CAYUGV010000050.1:4335-9610 GCA_964444335.1 uncultured Anaerolineaceae bacterium
ACACTGCAACTCCCGTGCCCGGGAGAGATCTGCTTGCTTAGCCAAGCACTTTCTTGAAGGCGTCCAGGGCGACTTCGATGGCCTTATCCGTTATGTCGTTGTGCGTCACCATGCGGTATTCCGCGGGACCAGAATCCATCAATAAAACGCCTTCCTGTTTCATCGCATCCAGGAATTGACTCACGGAGAGCCCAACGCTTTCATCCAGTTTAAAGAAAACCATGTTGGTTTGGGGCGAATTCTTAGTCAGGTGAACTTTAGCCATGCTCCGCAGACCATCCCCCAATACTGCCGCGCGGTGATGATCCTCTGCGAGTCGATCCACCATCTCGTCCAATGCCACAATCCCAGCCGCAGCAATGATGCCTGCCTGGCGCATGCCCCCGCCGAGCATTTTTCGCAGCCTGCGTGCTTTACCGACAAAAGCTGCATCACCGCACAGCACCGAGCCCACCGGGGCGCACAGCCCTTTGCTCAGGCAGAAAGTGATCGAATCAACTGGCGCCACTAATTGGCTGGCAGGTAAACCCAGGGCCACGGCTGCATTGAAAATTCTTGCTCCATCCAGGTGCAAGAGCAAGCCGTGTTCGCGTGCGAAGGCAGCCACGCTCTCAGTGTATTCCAAAACAATCGGCACTCCGCCACAAAAATTCTGGGTATTCTCAATGATGACCAGCTTTGAAATCGGCTCGTGGACATCCTCCGGATTGCGCAGCGCGTTCTCCAGGTCTGTCAAAGCCAGTGTGCCATCTGCCTGGTTCGGGATCGTGTGAATCACCACCCCACCCAGCGCGGAAACCCCGCCAGCTTCATGCAGGAAAGTATGCCCCTGCGTGCCCATGATAGCTTCATCGCCCCTGGCGCAGTGTGCCAGCACCGCCAGCAGGTTGCCCATCGTGCCCGAAGTCACATATAATCCTCGCTCCTTGCCAAGCATAGCGGCGGCTTTTTGTTCCAGCGCGTTGACAGTTGGATCTTCTCCGTAAACGTCATCCCCTACTTCGGCGTTTGCCATTGCCCGCCGCATTTTTTCGGTGGGATGCGTGGTGGTGTCTGAGCGAAAATCAAAGAATTGCATGATCTACTCCTTCTCGAGCGTGGTTAGTATTTCTTTTAGGTCTGCTGCCTGGGGTGCCGTGAATTCAGTGGGCTCTTCCTCGCCTGGCAGTCGGATGCTTAGCTTGTGGGCATGCAGGAAGAATCTCGGAATGTCGAGCGACTTCTTCCTTCGTCCATAGATCCTGTCTCCGGTGACCGGGCAGCCAATGAACGCCAGGTGCACCCGGATTTGATGGGTTCTACCTGTGAGCGGCTGCACCTCCAGCAGGGTGTGATCGGCATAAGTTTCGAGCGTGTGGTACTCTGTGACGGCGTTTTTACCCTTATCACCATACACCACCGCCATACGTTGGCGGTTCTTTTCGTCTCTTCCAATTGCAGCTTCAATCCTGCCACTCGGCGTGGGTGGTTGGCCATCCACTAATGCCAGGTAGGTCTTCATCGTTTTCCGGGATTTGAATTGACGCACCAACCAGTTGTAAGCTGTTTCATTGCGCGCCAGGATCAGCACACCGGAAGTGTCTTTGTCCAGGCGATGGACAATTCCAGGGCGTTCCGCTTCACCCACCCGCGCGATTTCCGGCCAGCGGTGCAGAATGGCGTTCACCAGGGTGTCCTGAGCGTTACCTGCCCCGGGATGAACCACCATGCCGGCAGGTTTGTTCACGACGATCACGTTTTCATCGCCATAGATCACATCGACGTCAATCGCTTGATGCAACAATTGGTTCTCTTGAGGAGTTGGCAGCGAATAGCGGACAGTGCTTCCTGGTGCGAGCTTAAACGCCGGTTTTTGCTGGACTTCTCCATCAACAAAAACGCTTCCATCCGCAATCAACTGCTGGAATTGCACGCGGGAGATCTCCGGCTCAGACTGCGCCAGGAATTTGTCGAGTCGTATGGCACCATCGCCTTCGTACCGAATTTCTTTATGCATTCTCGCCTGGTTTCGCTTCAGGATCGGTTTTTGATCCATTTTTCTCTTTGATGATCATATCCAGCAGCATCAGTCCAACACCGATCGTCACCGCCGAATCAGCCACGTTATAAATGGGGAATCTACCCATCGCGACAAAGTCAGTCACAAATCCCAGTGTAAACTGATCAACCAAATTACCAATAGCGCCGCCCAACATCAAGCTCAAAGCCACTTTCATCAAGGTGTCCTTGATCTCAGCTTTTTGGTAGAACACGATAATGAACAGCGCAATCGCGATCCTGATTATAGTGAGTATTGGACCTGCGTTCTGCAAAGTGCCAAAGGCTGCGCCGCGGTTTTGCCAATATAAGAATCGCAAGAAATCTCCAATTGCCGGGATGGGTGCCCAGGATTCGCCCAAGGCCAGGTTTTGCCTTACAAGTGCTTTTGTGATCTGATCTACGACGATTATCGCGGCTGCGATCAGGAACAAAAGACTGTTATGTTTCAGGAATTTCTTCACTCGCTCACTCCTCGCACAGCTTGAAGGGCAAAGTGTAATTCCTCTCCATCGAAAGCGTCATTCGCCTGGACCAAACCATGCGGCAGGGTTTCATCGAGGACTGCCAAAGCCAGGGTTTCCGCTGCGATATAGGCCTCATTGTGTTTCACCGCCTCGCTCAATGCTGCGGTCGCCTGGTAATATATCTTGATCCTGTCGGCGATATCCAGCCCGATACTCTTGCGCTGATCCTGCACGCGCCGCACAAACTCGCGCGCCAGGCCTTCGTAGAATAACTCCTTGCTGATCGTCGTGACCAGTGCTGCCAGGTATGGACCTTCTGTCGCGACGGAATAGCCTTCCTTGGCTGCGGCATGGACCTCGACCTCTTCTGGCAGGATTTCGTAGTACTTGTCATCAACCTGGATCACCAGGTTCAAACCAGCCAATAACCTCTCAGCGCTTTCCTTCGCGGGCAGGTCAAGGATGGCCTGCCGCACTTTTGGCGAAAGGGCCTTATATTTCTGCCCTAATTGCTTGGGCAAAGGATTGAGCGAGTAATCAACTGCCTCTTCGCTGCCGCCCAAAGCCCTCACCTTTTTCACGTTCAGTTCGTCCTCGAGGATCTCCTGGAACTGGTCGATCACATCCATTTCATCCGCGCTGCCAACGGCAAAGGCAACCTCTGAGAGCGGTTGACGCACTTTCACATTGGATTTGTTCCGGGCTGCATGTCCAAGTGAAGCCAGCTTCATCACCACCGCCATCTGGCGGTTAAGGGCTTCATCGATCTGGCTCAGGTCAGCTTTTGGCCAGTCTGCCAGGTGCACAGAGATGGGCGCTTGGTCATCAAAAGACCTCGCCAGGTTTTGGTAGAGCGTTTCCGCCATGAAAGGCATGGAGGGTGCCAACAGCTTGCTGACGGTCACCAAGGCGCGGTAAAGCGTTTCGTAGGCAGCAGCTTTGTCGGCATCTGACTCGCTCTTCCAGAAACGCCTTCTTGAACGCCGCAAATACCAATTGGAAAGGTTGTCCACAAAGGCTTCGATCGGGCGGGTAGCTCCGATGACGTCATAACTTTCATAAGCAGCAGTTACGTCTCTGACAAGCGCTTCCAATGATGAGAGTAGCCACCGATCCAAATCGGAAAATTGCGGGATAACCGCGGAATCAGGCGTCCAGTTATCCAGGTTGGCGTAGGTCACGAAGAACGAATAGGTATTCCATAGGGTCAGCATGAAACTGCGCACCACCTCACCCACCAGTTCCGTGCTAAACCGTCGCTCATTGCCTGGAGGGCTGGAGGTATAGAGATACCAGCGCATCGCGTCAGCGCCGTAGGCATTGATCACTTCCCAGGGGTCCACCACGTTGCCCTTGTGCTTCGACATCTTCAAGCCTTCCCCATCCTGGATCAAGCCCAGGCAGATCACGTTCTCGTAGCTTAGGTTGTCAAAAACCAGCGTGCTGATCGCTAGCAGCGAGTAGAACCAACCGCGGGTTTGGTCAACCGCCTCACAGATGAAATCAGCCGGGAATTGTTGTTTAAATTGCTCCAGGTTCTCAAATGGATAATGCCACTGGGCAACGGGCATGGAGCCTGAATCGAACCAGACGTCAATCAGCTCCTTCACGCGGGTCATCCGGCCATCCTTGCATTTAGGGCAGGCGAAGTGCACCTCGTCCACATACGGACGGTGCAACTCAAGCCCGCTTTGATCCTCACCGGTCAACTTGCTCAATTCTTCAACAGACCCCACACAGTGCTGATGTCCACAATCTTCACAGACCCAGACAGGTAGCGGCGTGCCCCAATAGCGGTCGCGCCCCAAGGCCCAATCCACGTTGTTTTCCAGCCAGTTGCCAAAGCGGCCTTCCTTAATGTGCTCAGGTACCCAGTTGATCTGCTGATTCAGTTCCACCATGCGTTCTTTGACCTTGCTGGTGCGGATAAACCAGGTGGAGCGCGCCATGTACAGCAGCGGCGTGTCGCAGCGCCAGCAGAAAGGATAGGTGTGCGTGATCGTGCCGCGGTTGAACAGCAAGCCTCTTTGCTTGAGGTCTTCCATGATTAACGGATCAGCATCCTTCACGAACATGCCTGCCCAGGGCGAAACCGCTGGCTTGAACTTGCCCTCATCATCTATTGTGAGCAAAACCGGGAGATCATAGACTTTGGAAACCGCCATATCGTCCATGCCAAACGCCGGCGCGATATGCACCAGGCCGGTGCCATCGCTGGTAGTGACGTAATCAGCATTGACCACGTAATGCGCGGGCTTGTCAGGCGGCACGAATGAGTAAAGAGGTGCATATTTCTTGCCCTCAAGCGCTTTGCCTTTCATGCTCTTGAGCACTTCCACCTTTTTGTCTCCAAAGACCAGGGGGATCAATTCTTTCGCAAGGATCAGGCGTTCCTTAGCCTCACCCTCAACCCTGACCATGACATATTCCACGTCAGGATGGGCTGCAACGGCGACGTTGCCCGGTAAAGTCCACGGTGTGGTGGTCCAGACCAACAGGTAAGTGTTGGGTTCATCCACCAATGGCAACCGCACCGTGATGCTTGGGTCAACTGCGTCAGCATAGCCTTGCGCGACTTCGTGGTTGGAGAGCGGCGTGCCGCAGCGTGGGCAGTAAGGTACCACTTTGTATCCCTGGTAGAGCAATCCTTTTTCCCAAATCTGGCTCAACAACCACCAAACGGATTCGATATAGGGATTGGTATAGGTCACGTAGGCCCGGCTCAGGTCCACCCAATAGGCGATCCTTTCGGTCAATTGCTCCCATTCCTG
>CAYUGV010000051.1:0-5370 GCA_964444335.1 uncultured Anaerolineaceae bacterium
GAATCGGGTTATATTTCCTGATTTCATTTTATAATCTACCGTACAACTACACCTATGGTCACTCGCCTTCGCTATCTCCTTTCGAATCTGTTCCGAATCCGCCCCGAGGATAACGTCCCGGCGTCGGTCGCGCGGAATTTCCGCCATAATGTCCTCATCAACACACTGGACATCAGTTTCTTTTTCATGGCTGACAGCTTTTGGAATATCAACACCATCATGCCTGTCTTTGCTGCCACTCTCACCGATAACCCCTTCATCATTGGTTTGATGCCCGCCATTGTCAACGCTGGCTGGTTCCTGCCCCAGATGTTCATTGCTTCCAGGGTCACAAATTCGCCGAAGATCCTGCCCCTTTCTGTACGATTAGGTGTCCTTGAAAGGCTTCCTTATCTACTCTTTGCTGTGCTGGCGCTTGCCATCCCGCACATTGGCAAATCCACCGCCCTCATTCTCTTGATCCTTTTGATGAGTTGGCGCGGTATTGCCGGCGGCATGTCGGCCCTTCCCTGGCAGGAGGTCATGGCGCGCGTCATTCCCCTTAGCCATCGTGCGCGCTTTTTTGGTTTCTCCCGTGTGTTTGGCCAGGGAGCTGGTATTCTCGGATCCGTGATCAGCGGCATCATCCTTGCTAACTTAAGCTATCCTCGCAATTACGCCCTCGGCTTTGGCATCGCCGTAATTATCCAGTGGCTTTCCTTTGCCAGCTATATCCAAAATCGCGAACCTGATCCTGAGCAATCGAACCTGCCAGATGCCAAGCCTATCCCATCGCAACCCAAAAAACCTGCGATCGATTTCAGTATGTTTGGGCGGATCTTGAAAAAAGATGGCAACTTCCGCCTCTACCTGCTCGCCCGCTCGATATCCTTTATTGGTAACATGGCTACCGCTTTCATCGCGGTTTATGCCATCAAAGCCTTCCACCTGCCCGATGAGCAAGCTGCTGTCTTCACTGGCGTGATCCTCGCCAGCGGTGTGTTAGGTTACGCGCTCTGGGGTGCGGTAGGCGATCGCATCGGGCCAAAGAAGATCATGGTTTTATCCTTCATTTGCTGGTTTGTTGCTCTGATCATTGCCATCATCAGTAAAAGCATCTGGCTCTACTACCTGGTCTTTGCCTTGTTTGGCCTGTATCAATCCGGCGTTGGCGTGGGCGATAGCATGCTCATCATGGAACTGGGAGAGGAATCGCTCAGACCCACCTATCTCGGCATGGGTCGCACGCTCACCGGCTCGTTCCTTTTGCTTGCCCCTGTGTTGGCAGGCTCACTCGTCTCACGATATGACTACTCGGTCATGTTCATCGTCTCAGCCTTTTTCGTTACAATCGCCACCCTGCTTATGTCCCGCGTCAAGGACGTCCCGCGGAGATAATCCCCCGCCGGTAACCGATGAACTCTTAAACGCAAGCACAGAATATATGCAACAAAAAAGACCCCAAATTGGGGTCTTTTTTATGCTTACCAAATCTGATCCTAAATAAAGAAATGGGTGTTCGAGTTGCTGGCTGCTGCTGCCATGGTCGCCACACCGACTGCTTCTACGCCATCAAATAACTCTTCCTGGCGAATGCCCATCAGGTCCATCGACATCTGGCATGCCAGCAATTTCACACCATTTTCCTGGGCAGTCTTGATCATCTGAGGCAGAGAATCGACATTATTCTTGCCCATGATTGCCTTGATCATGGCGGTGCCAGCTCCACCCATGTGCATCTGTGACAGTTTCAGCCGATCCGCGCCTCTCGGCAGCATCCAGCCAAACATTCTTTCCATGAAAGTCTTCTTTAGAGCAGGCGCTTTGGGTTTCTTGAGAATGTTGAGACCCCAGAAGGTAAAGAACAGCGTCGCCTGCTGCCCCATTGAGGCAAATCCATTGGCAATAATGAAAGCTGCGATCGCCTTGTCCAACTCGCCAGAGAAGACCACCATCGTCAGGTCTTCACCCTTGGTATACTTCTGAGCCTGCCCATCACCCGTTGATATGGTTGCTACCTCTGCAGTACCTTTCTGCACAACCGCCGTGATCTCACCAGTCTTGGTCTCGAGTGATACCAACCGGTTGCCGGTTGATCTCGCCCACGCTTCCACATCCTTCGCAAATCCCAGGTCGGTGGCTTTCACAGTTACCTGGTCGCCATTTTCCATTTCTTTTACCTTTGAGTAAAGCTTCAGGATCGGTCCCGGGCACTGCAAACCACACGCATCCACTTGATAGTGCTTGCCCACTACCGCAATTTTTTCTGCTTCTTTTTCCATGTTCACCACCGGTTTTATCTCCATCAGCTTCGGTTCTGTTTGTGCAGCCGCCCCTAAAGCATACGTCTTGTATCCTCCTGAAAGGTTGTATGCGTCAAAACCTTTCTGGCGCAGCAACCTGGTCGCGAAGTAAGAACGCTGTCCGCTCGCGCAATTTACCAGGATCTTTTTATCCTTCGGCAGTTCAGCCAGCCGGCTTCTGAGCTCACCCAACGGGATGTTGTGCGCGCCTTCCACTGCTCCAACAGCCTGCTCTTCCTGTTCTCTTACATCCAGCCGATACCATTCATCAGGATTCAATCCCGCAACTTCATCCCAATGCTTCACAGGGCAATCTCCCCGCAGCACGTTCGCAGCCGCAAAACCAATGTTGTTCACTGGATCTCTCGACGAGCCAAAGGGCGGCGCATAGCTCAGTTCCAAGTCTTCCAGGTCAAAAACGGTCAGCTTCCCATGCATTGCTGTCGCGATTACATCGATGCGTTTCTCCACACCGGTCGTTCCAACAGCCTGTGCACCGTAAATCTGTCCTTCAGGTCCGAACAGCAATTTCAAATGGATTGGGCATGCCCCCGGATAATACCCGGCATGATTGTTGTTATGCGTCGCGACCGAGTCGAATGCCAGCCCTGCTTGCTGCAGCTGTCGGCTGTTCATGCCTGTCGATGCCACTGTCAGGTCAAAGACTTTTACCACGGAGGTTCCCTTAACACCCTTGAAGGTCATATCCCTCCCGGCGATGTTATCCGCCGCCACTCTCCCCTGCCGGCTCGCGGGACCTGCCAACGCCAGCGATGTGGGTTGACCGGTTATGAACGACTTCACCTGCACAGCGTCTCCCACCGCGTAAATATTGGGGTCCGAGGTCTGCATGCGTTCGTTCGTGACAATGTGTCCCCGTTGGGTCACTTCAATCCCGCTATCCTTTGCCAGCTTTGTGTTCGGGCGCACGCCAATCGCCAACACGACCAGGTCTGTCTCCAGTTCCTTACCGCTGCCTGTCTGAACCTTCAGAGTTCCATCTCCGTCGACTTTCTCGATGGCTTTCAGACCATCCCCCAATACCAACTTGATGCCATGCAGTGCCAGGTGCTCATGCACCTCCACTGCCATTTCATAGTCCACCGGTGCCATCACCTGGTTGAGCATTTCCACGATGGTGACTTTAATTCCAGTTTCCGCCAGGTTTTCAGCGACTTCCAAACCGATGAACCCACCGCCGATCACAACAGCTCTTTTTACCTGCTTTGCCCTGACATAAGCATCCAAAGCGTCGAGTTCGGGAATGTTGTGCAATATGAACACCCCCTCCAGGTCCACGCCTGGCAGCGGTGGCACGATAGGCTCTGCTCCGGGAGAAAGTACCAGCTTGTCGTATTTTTCCGTGTACTCCCTGCCACTGGGATGTTCTCTTACCAGGACAGTTTTTGCTTCCCGGTCGATGGCCACTACCTCGTTGTTGGGACGTGCGTCAATATTGAGCATTTCTTTGAGGCTCTCGGGTGTCGTGACCATCAATTTTTCCCGCTCGTCAATGGTCCGGCTCAGGTAGTATGGCAATCCGCAATTCGCGAACGACACATACGGTCCTTTCTCCAGCATCACGATCTCTGCCTCTTCATCCACACGCCGCAATCGCGCCGCCGTGCTTGCCCCACCTGCCACTCCGCCTATGATCACTACCTTCATTTATGCCTCCTCAGACATGATTCCCAAGATTGTTTGTGCCTGATCCAGGTGGCTTTCAAGCTGCCTTGCCAGGATCCTGCGTAAAATATCGATGACTGTTGCCAGTTCTGATTCCGTCAGCGCATACCAGATGGTTGTTCCTTCTCGCTCCGCCCGGACGAGCCCCCTCTCACGCAGCACGCGTAAGTGTCGCGATACGGAGCTTTGTGGGATTCCCATTTCCTGGGTCAATTCGCCCACATTCATTACCTTGTCTTTCAAAAGGTAAAGGATCTTCATCCTGAGGGGATGGTCCAATGCCGGACAAATCCGTTCATGCAACAATATCAGCTCTTCGTCAAGCGAATTCTTTTTCATCAGCCTTCTTTTATGCGTTTATCCGAATATTCCGCTCAAGTTTACTCCCATGTGCCATTTTTGGGGGTCAATTGCCAGGAACTTTCTACTGAAAATCAATTTGTAGCCGCATCACAAAAAAACCGGGATGCGAACATCCCGGTTTGGCAAAAATTCTCTTCAAGCCTATTTATTTCGGCTAACCAGCCAATCGATGATGAGGGTCTTCTCTTCAGGGCTGATTTTTGCCCCATATTGAATCATTCGATCCAATGTAGTCGACCATTCCTCTGCGGTTTTGTTCTGCCCGAGTATGAACTCCAGAGTGTGCTGATCGTGAGCCTTCTCAGCAATAAGCGCTTCCATCTCCGCGTCCGTCAGGCTTGCTGCAGGCGTTTCCTGAACTGTTGTTGGCGCTTCCAGTACTTTGGTTGGTGCTTCCTGCACCGCTGTTGGTTCTACGTCGGAAGAACACGCACCAAGCAACAGGATTGCAACCAAACCTACTGCAAGAAATGCGATAAATGATTTTTTCACGATAGTCCTTTCTACTAAGTGACCTGATTCTAAATAACTTCATTTCTGACTTCAACCTCGGCGTTCCACAAACCTTCTACGCCCATTTCACCCCAAAACACCCAAAAATCAGGTATGATTGACCCATGAATAACACCCCACCCATCCGCCTGACTTCGCTTTCAGCCTGCGCGGGCTGAGCGTCCAAAGTCGACGCGGAAACGCTGGCGCAGGTTCTGCTGCCAATCAAAGATACTTTTCAGGGTACGACCTACCCTGATCTCCTCATCGGGCTTGATTCCGCCGACGATGCTGCTGTTTGGCGTCTCGACGACCACCAATCTCTCGTCGCCACTGTCGATTTTTTCACCCCTGTTGTTGACGACCCCTACGACTATGGCGCAATCGCTGCTGCCAATGCTCTTTCCGACGTCTACTCGATGGGCGGCAAGCCCCTCTTCGCGCTGAACATCTCCGCCCTCCCTGCCACCCTACCCCTCGAGATTACCCAAACCATCGTTCGCGGTGCGGCTGAAAAGGCCCTCGAAGCAGGCGTGGTGATCGCTGG
>CAYUGV010000051.1:5470-9473 GCA_964444335.1 uncultured Anaerolineaceae bacterium
CAACTCGCGGTCGACTTTGGCCTTCACGGCGCCACCGATGTCACCGGCTTTGGGTTAATAGGGCACGCCATGGAGATGGCTGAGGCAAGCGGCGTTTCCCTGCGCATCCACTACTCCAGTATCCCCCTGATGAAAGCCGCTCAGAAATATGCAGAAGCCTACACTTTCCCCGGCGGCGCGTCAGACAACATGGAATACTTTAGCCCGAAGGTCACTCTTGAAGGCGAGTTTTCGATCAATCTCCTGACCCTGCTCTACGACCCTCAAACCAGCGGCGGGCTGCTCATCGCCGTCCCAGAGGAGAAAGCCTCGCAGTTCCAGGCAGAAGCCGACGCGCGCGCCATACCCATGTGGCAGATTGGCACAGTTTCAACTGGATCAGGCATTGCCATCCAGGCAGAATAAAACCCAGTGTGTCAAATAATTGATGTGGTAAAAGAAGCCCGTGTAGGCGACTCATGTCATTCTGAGCCTCTTTTGCGAAGAATCTGATAATTAAGAAACAGATCCTTCGCTTTACTCAGGATGACAGTCTCGGAGTGCGCAAATGAAGCGCAGTCTGCCCCACAAAGGGCATAAAAAAAGAGAGGACGTAAAGCCCTCTCTTTCGTGCTTCAAACTAATCCTAACCCTTGACTGCGCCCTGGGTCAGACCGCCTACGATCTGATTTTGCAGGAGCAGGTAGATGATCATGATCGGCAGGGCGGCGATTAAGGCACCGGCGGCGAAGACGCCCCAGTTCTTCGTGTACTGCCCGGCAGTGAAGATCTGCAAGCCCACCATGACGGTCTGCATCTCACGCTGGGTAAGCAGGGTGCGGGCGATAATAAATTCGCCGTATGTCCCGATGAAACTCAGAATCGAGATGACAACCAGGATTGGTCGCAACAGAGGCAGGATCAACTTGGAGAAGACTTCCCAGTCGGTAGCCCCATCCACGTGCGCCGATTCATCAATGTCCCGTGGGATGGTATCCATGTAACCCTTCATCAGCCAAATATTCATGCCCATCGCGCCGCCTGAGTAGACCAGGATCAAACCCGCATGGGTATTGAGCCCAAACAGCGGGAAAATGTCCCCTATTTGCTTGATGATGGTGAACAGAGCCACGATCGCCAACAGGTTGGGGAAGCTCTGGATGAGCAGGATGGATTTAAGCATGCCCTGGCGCCCTCTGAAGCGGAACCTCGAGAAGGCGAAGGCTGCCAATGTGGTTAATGACAGAGTCAGCACGGTGGAAACGGTTGAAATGATCAACGAGTTTTTCAGCCATGTGAAGAAGGGGAAAATCGGATTCGTAACCAATTGGCGGAAGTTATCAAAACCCCAGTTATTGGGGATGAGCTGCTGATTTGCCAGGTCATTGACAGGGTTGATTGCGGCTGAAATGATCCACAGCACTGGGAAGATACTAAAGAGGATCAAGACAGCAGCCAACGCCCAGCGCCAGATCAAGCCAATAGTTCGACTGCGTTTGACGGATGATGGTCTCTTAGACATTTTCGCCAACCTCCTCCCACATGTTTGTGAACTTGAATTGAAGCAGTGACATGACCGCGATCAGCATGAACAGGACCAGCGAAATGGCTGAGGCATAGCCGTATTGCACACCGCGTCCGCTGGCAAATGCCAGGTTGTATACATAGCTGATAATGATGTCTGTATAGCCTGCCTGGGTTGTCGCGGTCGGGATTGGCGGCCCGCCATTGATGAACGCGTAAATCAAGTTGAAGTTATTGAAATTGAAGATGAAGGAAGAAATCATCAGCGGACCCACGCTCACGAGGAGCAAAGGTAGGGTGATGCTCCTGAATTGCTGCCAACCACTGGCACCATCGATTTCAGCAGCTTCATAAATGTCATGAGGAATGGATTGCAGCGCGCCACTGGTCACGAGCATCCAGTAAGGATAACCGAGCCAGGTGTTCACCACGAGCAAGGCAATTCTTGCCAGCCACGGCTGAGTAAACCAGCGGGGTGAGACATTGAAAATACTCTCAATAATGCGGTTGATGACGCCCAAATCGGGGTTGAACATACCGCGCCAAATCAAGATGGTGATCAGGCTGGGAATGGTATAAGGGATCAGCAACAGCGAGCGTAGAATTTTCTTTCCCTTAAACTTGGGATCGCCGTAAATAATCGAGATCAGCAAACCTACAGAGAAGGTTAGCAAAAGACTAAAGGAGGCAAAGAGGAAGTTCCAGATAACGATCGTCACCAACGGTCCGCGCAGACCGGGGCTGTTGACGAACTGGATAAAGTTCTTCATTCCCACAACGGCTGTGTAACCAGGCTTCAGCTGCTCTTTATTGTCAGAGGTATATGTTCCTTCCAGATCTTTATAGACCGTACCATTGAGTTGATTGGTAAAGGTGTTGGTTTCTGCATCATAAGCATAGAGAGGCAGCAGCTCGGCAGCCTCCGATGGAGACCGAACCTGGATGGTGTTTTCCGGATCGCCAAACTTGATATTGGTCAGGTTTTTATCTGTCGAAGCAAGGATGCGGTTGAGGCGGGTGTAGCCTTCGATCGTAACCGGTGCTCCATCCGCGTCAATTTCTCCAATCCCATTTTCCCCTGCAACCAGTGGGATCTCGTGATCGCCTTCCACGTCAACCTGGGTAACCAGCTTGGTATTGCCTTCAGAGTCTTTGAGCCAGAGTAAGTATTCGTTTGTGGTGGACCGGTAAGCAATCCATTGATAGGCTTTGCCGGTCTCAGGCAAATAGGTTTGCGCCTGGATTTGATCGATTGCCTGTGCCTGAGAGATCAGGTGCCCGTCACCATAGTTGGTAAAAGCGTTGTAAATCGTGTAAACAATGGGAAAAATTGAAAAAAGTAGCCAGGCCGAAAGACCAATAGCCATCCATTTGAACATATGGGCTTTTGGGACCAGGAAGGCCACACTAATCATGATGATGATAATAACAAAACAAATTCCCAGTGGGATATAGCCAAGACTGAAGAGTTTAAACGCAAAAAAGCCCAGGGCGATATCAACAACGAGAATGATCAGAGAGGTGAGTAAGTTACCAGCACCCAGGATGGTTTTCTTGGCAAATTCACCTTTAATTGGCGTCTGATTTGCGTCCATCACTTAATTCTCCTTTCCCTGTTGAAAAAAGGAGGCTTGCACATGCAAGCCTCCTGACAGACAAAATCTTAGGGCAGTTGAACGGTAAGAATATGGCTCACGGGGTCGAAGGTGAAGGTGACTTCGCCTGCGGTCGCGACAGTGAACTTGATGTTATCGCCACCAGCGACGCCATCAACACCGTAGTTGGTGTCCCAGCCGCCGTCGAGGGCAACTTTGACTTCGTAATCGCCAGCAGGGATCGTGAATTTTGCAGTGTAGAGACCGTCTGCGCCAAGGGTCATGACTGTGTCAGGGCACTTGGGGTCCCATTCGCATGCAAAACCAGCAGCTTTTTGCCATGAACCGGGCAGGTTGACCATGCCGGTCGTGTCAGTGCCAATAGCGGCAACGATGGCTTCCTGGGCGAAGGTGTATGCTTCTTCAGGGGTCTTGGAACCGTCGAAGATGAAGGTGAGGGCATTGCCCCAGTCACCCCAGACCTTACCCATTTCGGGGATGGCGGGCATTGGGACAGCGTTCTCACCGGCTGCTGCGATACCCTGCAGATAAGGATCGTCGATCTTTGCAGCTGCGGGCAGGTAAGCAGAACCGCGGGGATCAGCTTGGTAGAGAGCCAACATGGCATCTTCGGTTGCGACAAATTCAGTCAGGAAGGACTGCGCGAGCAGAACGTTCTCGGACATTGCATTGACTGCAAAGCCCTGGACACCGAGGAAGGGATAACCACCATCGGGGAATTTGGCGATGCCAAAGTTCAAACCAGATTCTTTCAGGTTATTGATTTCCCATGGTCCGTTCATGAAGAAGGCGACATCGCCATTCAGGAACATGGATTTGGCGGTGGTGTTGTCGAGGTTATCGGAAAGGATACCGTCGTTCTTCCACTGCAGAGCCATTTCGCC
>CAYUGV010000052.1:0-9233 GCA_964444335.1 uncultured Anaerolineaceae bacterium
CCAAAACCAAGTCGACACCCAACTTCCCATTTTTATATTACAATTTTAGTAACAAATTACATCCTGGAGGAATTCAAATGAGCAATACAATCGATGATCTAAAAACTGCCTTTGCCGGCGAGAGCCAGGCTTTTCAGAAGTACACTGCTTATGCCAAAAAAGCTGTAGCAGATGGTTTGCCCAATATCGCTAAACTCTTCGAAGCCACCGCGCAGGCGGAATTGATCCACGCGGCTGGTCACCTCAAAGCGCTGGACAAAATCCAAAGCACGTTGGATAACCTGCAAGATGCGATCGACGGTGAGACCCACGAATTTACCGAAATGTATCCTCCTATGCTGCAAGAAGCCACGACCGAAAACCACAAGGCGCGAGTCATGTTCGGTTTTGCGGTGGCTGCTGAAGAAGTACACGCTGGCCTTTACCAAAAAGCTCTCGAAGCTGTTCGGGAAGGCAAAGACCTCGAAGTCACGGACTTCTATCTCTGCCCCGTGTGCGGATACATCGAGCTTGGTGCACGCCCCGAACGCTGCCCGATCTGCAACACGAAGGGTGAAAAATTCGTGCAATATCAGGCTTAAAAAAGATCTGGTGTATTTGAATTATGCGCGTCTGCCATCCTTACGGTAGGCGCGCATTGTTATGATCTTGGTGGGGTGGTTGAAGGGCGCAGGATCAGCAGGGGCTTCCGCGACAATACTCTGCGCATAGCCAGTCACATCTTGTGGAACAGGAACAATCTCTGAGACCTCCAGGTACCCATCAGCAGTCAGTTTGCTGACACTCTCCATTAATTCAATTCCGGGCAAAAACAGGGCATTGTTGATAGCCACCAGCCAGCCTTCGTGACCGATCAGGGGCCGGACTTTGTTAATTAAGCCTTGCCAGTTTTGTAAAAGATCCACTCTTCCACGGCGAGTCTGCGAGAATAGCGGCGCGTCCAGGATAACGCAGTCAAAAAGTTGCGACTGACTTTTGAAACTGGCAACCATGGGGTAGAAATCCTGGGTGAGAGACTTCATTGTTCCGGCAAAGTGATTCAGAGCCAGAGATCGCTGTGCGACGTCAAGGAAATGGGGATTGAGATCAGTTTGGATGACCTCCCGCGCGCCACTTGCGAGGGCGGCAATACCGAGCGCGCCGGTATAGGCAAAGCAATTCAGGACGCGAGCCCCCTCCAACCGATTGGCAAGCCAAAAGCGCAGATTGCGGGTGTCGGGATAGAAGCTGGTGTCCTGGTTGAGCCTGAGATCCAGCGCATAATTCACGCCATTTTCCTCGATCGAGGTCGGCAATTCCCAACCGAACAGTAATTTGCCCTTGCGTTGTTCAGGTTCCTCAGCATGGCGCAGCTTAAGTAAAACGCAATTCATACCAGGCAATACTTTGGCGTAGGACTCTGCGATTTGCGTATACAGATTTTGCTCATTTGCCCGCTGCCGATCGTGTTCCGAGATGACCAGCGTGTTGGCATAGAGGTCGATTGTTAACCCTTGCAAACCTTCAAAAAAACCATTAAACAACCTTTTGACGTTTGTAGATTGGAGGGAAGGGTCAGCAAGCCGAAGATTCAAGCAGTTTTCAAGCGTTTTCTGCAAATTTCCAGCGATATTATTAGTGGTGCTATCTAATAGTTTACTCATGGTTTACAATTACTTTCGAACTAATCTTATCATCAGAGAGATACCATGATCCTCGAACAATTCGCAAAGTTTAATCCTATTATTCAAGCGCTGCTCGGCACGACTTTTACCTATGCAATGACCGCACTCGGCGCTGCTGGGGTGTTTCTTGGTAAGGAGCTCAATCGCAAATGGCTGGATGCTATGATGGGATTCGCGGCGGGCGTGATGATTGCCGCAAGTTACTTCTCATTGCTTGCTCCGGCGATCGGCATGTCTGAGAGCCTCTCGGTGCCGTCCTGGTTTCCTGCGGTGGTTGGCTTCCTGGCAGGGGGTGGATTCCTCTTGCTGATTGACAAAATTCTTCCGCATCTTCATCCAGGTGAGAATAACCCTGAGGGTGTCAAGAGCTCATGGCAGCGGAGCGTGCTATTGGTTGTAGCTATCACCTTGCATAACATCCCCGAAGGGCTGGCAGTGGGTGTGGCATTTGGTGCTGCCGGAGCAGGGATCGAGGGGGCGACGCTCAGCTCAGCCATCGCCCTGGCACTGGGTATCGGGATCCAGAACTTCCCTGAAGGCATGGCTGTCTCGATGCCGCTGCGCAGTGAAAACATGAGCCGCCGAAAAGCATTTATGCTGGGGCAGTACTCTGGGTTGGTGGAACCGATTGCAGCGGTCATTGGTGCGTGGGCTGTGTTGGTTATGCGTGATCTGCTGCCGTATGCCCTGGCATTTGCCGCAGGCGCGATGATCTACGTTGTCGCGGAGGAGTTGATCCCTGAAGCGAAACGTTCAGCGGGGGATCACTCGGATGTGCCGACAATCGCAGTGATGATTGGATTTGCGGTGATGATGCTGTTAGACGTCGCCCTGGGTTAGGAGCAAGGTTTTCGCCAGACCTGGTACAACCCTAAATTGCCTTCCTTTCCGTCCGAGTAGAATTCGTCCTGGAGTATCAAACCTTCCGGTTCGCCGAGGTTGCGTAGTTCTTGCGGCGAGAAATGGTGGACGTAGCGTAGCTTTGCCGGCTTGCCCGGGTCTGCCCGCCAATCCAACAACAAGTCAGCCTGGTTGATTGATGGGCTATTAATCTCCATCGATCCCCATGGTACCAGGTGCTTTTCAAGGCGCGGGTTTCCAAGCACTTGCCAGCACGAGAGGTAAAGGTGACCATTGGGGCTGAGTTTGCTGCTTATAGTTGAGAAAAACTGCCGATGAAGATCTTCTCCAGGCAGGTGATGGAGCGCGGCAAAGGAGCAAATGACATCCGCGTGATCGACCATTTCCATCCAGTTCCAGTCAGCCAGTGAGCCTTGTATGAAGATGTAACTTCCAGCTTCTCCGTCCCGAGTGGCTTCTACAGCCCGCTCCAGGAAATACGTATTCTCGTCAACGCCAACATAAATACCTGAAAATCCCTTGCTCTTGAGCAATTCCGCCAGGTTGCCGTTGCCGCATCCCAAGTCCACAACCAGTCTGGCAGGCAGGAATTGTGGAAGCAGCCGTTGCACGCCTGGCTGGACGCTGTGGCGCGTGGCAGCAAAGGACTGCGCGTAGGTAGTATAGAATTCCTGGTTCAGGCGTAAAAACTTCTCGACCAATTCCGGTTGCATATCCTGATTTTATCAGTAACCCTGAGAACTCATTATTCCCCAGGTAAGGACAACTACTTACTGCGTTCGACAAGGTCAAGGGCCATAAAAGAGAGGTTTAGAGCAAAAAACAGGAGCTGTCCTGGTGGGCAGCCCCTGTCAGCCTAACTTGATCAGCAATTATCTTATGGTCAAAGGTAAGAAGACTCCGTACCCCGTGAACGTCATATCACCCGTTGATAAGAGGTAAGAACCATAATCGAGATAGGCATAGTTCCAGATTTCCTGGTTGTAATTAAAGACCTTGGCATCGTATTCGATCAGAAGGCTTTCCACTTCCTCACCTTCAATGCGGAAAGCTATATCGGGCTGAGTAGGTCCAAGAACCATCCACGATTGCCAATTACTGCCAAACCCAAAAGCACCGCCAGGGTTAACAAACTGGGCTGTGAGTAAGTTGACTGTATCCGCAGGTTGCCTGCCAAACTGCCCTGCTGAGCTAAAGGACATAGTTGGGTAGAAGACTAACCAATAGTGACCAGTGGGGAGCAAGAATGGCTCATCCAACACCAATTGAGTGTTCGATGGCACACCACTGGAACCATTCGTAATGGTGATCTGCGGATCGGTCGGGGGCAGTGCCAAAGACCAGAACGGTGGTGCGCCAGCACCTGAAGGATCACCCGCAGGTACACCAGCATTGTCCTGGTAGATCATAAAAGTCACCGCTGACGCGTTTGACAGCGAAGTAAATCCATTCCAGCCATCGCCTGGAACAAAAATGGAATCCACTACCCAAGGCGCAGACACTACAAAGTCATCTGCCAGGAAGGAGGAGTAATCAGGAAAATCTGAAAACTCCTGGTTGACATAAGCAGCTGTACTAACTGAGCTGAGCGGTTGATCCCACAAAACTGCGTTAATCGCATAATCGATGGATTCGGGCGGAGCTGAGGAAACAGACACTTCGCTGTGGGTAGTAATGTCCGCTGTTAAGGAATTACCGGACTTTTCAGCGGGTGTCCATCCATTTTCATTTGCCAGTATTTGACCGTTGTACCACCAAATTACCCGATAGGTTGAATCGTAATCATACGTACCTACGTCTGGCGTAACAGAAAGACTGCCAGGTATGTATTCGACTAAACTGGGTAGGTAGTCGTAAACCAGTGCCGTATCCTGAACCATTGGGTCGAGGGAAATGCTGTAATGGATCGTCTGACCAGGGTAGGCTAATTCTGTGGCTTGTTTGACAAAACCAGGGAGTTCACATTCCGGGCAGACAATATCAAGCCGCTTGTCCGAAAGACCGGTTGGGGTAAAGCCGCCTGTCGAACCTCCAACATGGTAGACGATGTCATCAACTGTTGCCGCAGCAGTCCGATATACGGGAACAGACTGGAGCAATCCGCTATCTATCCATGTGCCAGTGTTGACATCATAGTACCAGGTCTGATTGACTAATGCCGTGTTGAAAACGCCACCAACCATCCACAATTGTTCTCCATCCGGTGTCATGCGTTGGGTATAGCCCATAGCCCAGAGGCCACCAGGGAGAGCTCCCAGGTCTGCGTTTTCCGCGTTCCAGATTCCGGTATTAAAGTCGTAACATTGGGTTGACGACAATTCATTATTATTGTTTCCACCAGCCAGGCAGAGCAGCCTGTGAGAGTCGGAAGGTCGGACGAAGAGGAAAGCTGCATGAAAGTCGCGGATAGTAGTAAATGCGGGCAATTCGGGCATCCAGGCGTTCGTGATCGTATCGTACACATAGACCGAGGTCAGATTGCCAGCTCCGGGGGCTGTCGCACCGCCGGTCAGATAACAGAGTCCGGTTTCGGTATCCCCCACCCAGGAGGGCGCCCAAATGCCTGCATAAGGTGGTGGTGTACCAGCGGGGGACTCTGGGGCCCAGATATTTGTATCCATGTTGTAGCTCCACAGACCCGTGATAGCGCCTGAAGCATCTCCATAGATAAATACCTCGTTCCCGATCTGGCAGCCTGAGCGTGGGTAGCCAGCCCCTCCCCAAGGCGGCGATGAAGCAGGGATTAAGGTCCAGGTATCAAGACCAGGATCGTAGGTGGTCACTCCGTTAGTAGAGCCGTAACCGGTAAGACTCCAAACCTTACCATCATAACCAGCCACAACATTATCCATCAAGAGATTAGGATCGGCTGCAATTTGCTTCCATTCGTGAAGTTGTGAATAGACTGTAAAATCAATATCTGTCTGGTCCGAGTAGGTTCCATCAGTAACGGTTACCGTAGCAGTGTATTCTGCATCGTAACTGCACAAGTGGGGATCGAGGGTCACATTAAAGTCAAGTGACTCACCGTTGGCCAGCGAGATCTCACTTGGTCCAACTATATCGCCCGGGAAATCTTTGTCATAGATTACTTCGAATGTTGAACCAACCCCCGTGTAATTCCCGATGGTCAGTGTGAGAGATTTGGGCTCGGCATGGCAGCCTGAAGTTTCAATCTCCGCCGGACTCAATACCACCTGGGGACCGCATTTAGGCACTGATGCAACGGGATTGACCATCTCATCGCAGGCGTTTTGACCTGCAGGGGTGTAGCCGTCGCTGCTGCATGGATTGTGCGGCCCAGCACCATAACCATCCCCATCAAAAAACCACGACACTCCAGCAGGATTAGCGTTTTCCGCAGGGGTCACATCCACACAATAGGTTGCCACGCAATGGTCGGCAGTTGACTGGTATCGTGTGTGGGTGATGTTGACTTCGTAGGGTGAAGTTTGAAATGCCCAGGAAAATCCGCCCCAGGAGCCCGTATCGCAGACTGGCGTACCCTGGACATAGACATTGGATACTGTCCAATCTGAGGGGAATTTGATCCAGTTGTTGTAAACATATTCATAATCGGTTGTGAAAGATTCTGATTTGAAACAGAGAGTCTGAGGTGCACCCTGGGTGTAACAAGAGTCACCTCCAGCAGTTGTATCAAAAGTCACATTGCTGCCAGAGAGCGAACCGATTCCAGAGCGGTTTAGGTCAGTTGTGGGTGCGATCCCAGTACTGGTTTCGTTAACTGGGGGTCCATCTTGAGCGATGCTATCTTGAATAATGGGTGCGGCGATGGTATCTTTTATCGGGAGCAAGCAAAGAACCATCAGCATGAACAAAGTGAAAGCCTTCTTGGCAGGCATGGTTATCTCCTTTACTTGTGATTGAATGATTGAAAAGTCAGGCAGGGCTTGAGCAAATAGCTAATTACCTCCTTAGCAAGTTACCCTTTTGACGCAGATGTTTGTTAGTTTTCGCTGACAAACTGGCAGAAGAATCTACCGTGAGAACTTATGAACAGAGGTTGTTTTTCAACAATTGCTGGATTATTAACAGTATAGCAGGAATATCAGAGAATTCAATAACTCCCAGAAGAAAATACCGAATCGACAGCCAGGTCACTGAGAATGGCACAATTTCTGAGAAAATTCTTTCCAATTCGTCGCTAAAAGCCAAAGGTGAAAAGACAAAATTATTGCAGGCGAGTGACATTTTTTGTGGGTCATTTGTTTCGTAATTGATGTTTCAGATAACCATCTCTGCCATGAGGTAGAATTGAAATTCATGGATACCTCAACCGAACGTGAACGCTGGCAGAAGAAACGCCAATATTCTCCCCGGGAGCTTGAACTTGCGCTCAAAGTCCTTAAGGCTGTGCGTGAGGGAGTTGAAGTGCGCCAGGCCTTAAGGGCAAACCCATTACCCGAAGGCAGAGGCTTTCTTGCCAAACATACACTGGTGGCTGCTTACCGCCGCATGGTGGAGACGGGTGAGTGGGAAGAAGATCCAGTCCTGTTGGCGAAGATCCGGATGAAACCCATCCGCACCCTTTCAGGTGTGACCACCATCACCATCCTCACCAAACCGCATCCATGTCCGGGTGAATGCATCTTTTGCCCGAGTGAAGCGGGGCTACCCCAATCTTATCTCTCAGATGAACCAGGCGCGCGCCGCGGTGTTGAGAACCATTTCGATCCCTACTTGCAGGTCAGCTCAAGACTTAAGGCTCTGCATGAGGTGGGTCACCCGACCGAGAAGATCGAGCTGCTCATCCTGGGGGGATCCTGGTCAGCCTATCCTTCAGATTATCGCGAGTGGTTCATTCGCCGCTGTTTTGAAGCGCTTAATGAGGAAAATCCCCTGGATGACCAGGGATTGGTTTCTTTGGCTGAAGTGCAGGCACGCAATGTCAATGGTCTTCACCGCAATGTTGGTTTGGTAATCGAGACCCGACCTGACCTGGTCACGCTCGAAGGCTTGCTGGAATTACGCCGCCAAGGCGTCACCAAAATCCAAGTGGGCGTGCAAAGCATGGATGACAGGATTCTCTTGCTCAACCGGCGCGGACACACCGCCGAAGATGCTGAAGCCGCAGTCGCGCTCATTCGCGCGGCAGGCTACAAAGTGGTGGTGCACTGGATGCCCAACTTGCTTGGCGCTACTCCTGAAAGCGATCGACAGGATTTCAAGCGCTTGTGGCGCAAGGGTGGGCTGCAGCCGGATGAACTCAAGATCTATCCCTGCCAGTTGCTCGAATCCGCAGAACTTTACCGCTATTGGCAGGCGGGTGAGTATCAACCTTACTCAGAGGAAACCCTGATCTCATTGATCGCTGATGTGAAGCTGGAAGTGCCACGCTTCTGCCGCATCAACCGCGTTATCCGGGATATCCCATCTCCGTTGGTCGTGGAAGGGAACCGCAACACCAGCTTAAGGCAAGATGTTGCCCTGCTTCTAAAGCAGCGCGGGCAGCAGTGCCAATGTATCCGCTGTCGGGAGATCCGATATGGCAAGGTGGATCCTGAAACCCTTGTGCTGACAGATCAAGTTTACCGGGCAGGCCAGGCGGAAGAACATTTCCTGTCTTTCAACACGCCTGATGATAAGATCGTTGGCTTCCTGCGGCTTTCGCTACCGCTGGTCGAAACGACCCCTACCATCCCTGATCTTCACCAGGCGGCGATCATCCGCGAAGTGCACGTGTATGGGCAGTCGCTTGAAGTTGGCTCTGAGCAAATTGGCGCCGCGCAGCACATCGGTTTGGGCACACAACTTCTCCAGGAGGCAGAACGGATTACGAGAGATCGCGACTTCCAGAGATTAGCTGTGATTTCCGCCGTTGGCACGCGCAATTACTACGCCGACAGGGGTTTCAGGTTGGGCGAACTTTACATGCGCAAGTCGCTTTAACAAACAAAAAAACCGCTGGCGAACCAGCGGTTTTTCGTCAATTCAGTCCTAACCTTTGCTGTGGGGGATGTATGGCAGGATTTTTGCGGCGAAGTTGGCGGCGTTGACTGATTGCAACCAAACCTTTCCGGGTCCCTGGACGATACTGAGGAATAATCCTTCTCCACCGAAAAGCACATTGGTGAACCCTTTGACGGTTTCGACGTCGTAATTCACATGAGATTCAAACAAGGCAATATTACCGGTATCGACCTTGAGACGTTCACCTGGAGCAAGGTCTTTCTCAACCACAGTTCCATCAAGCTCAAGGAAAACGATGCCCCTGCCGCTCAACCGCTGCATAATGAAGCCTTCACCGCCAAAAAAGCCAGCTTTGAGCTTGGTCACGTAAGTGGAAATCTAACACCAGGAGTGGCGCACAAAAAAGCGGATTTTTGGGCAATATATTCTTTCGTGCCATCCAATTCCAGGGCAATGATGGCACCGGGGAAGGAAGAGGCAAGAGTCATCTCAGCTCCGCTGGCAAGAGCGGTGTAGGTGGCCATGAAGAGGGACTCGCCGGAGAGCATGCGCCCGAGCCCTTTCATCAAACCACCGCGAACGTTAGTATCCATCCTGAAATTATCGGTCATCCAGGTCATGCCACCTGCTTGGGTATAGATGGCTTCGTTGGCTTCAAACTGCAAGCTTACTGCGGGTAATTTATCTCCAAACACTTTGTATTTCATAGTAGTCCTTTCACCTTTAGAAAATTGTAATAATTCAACTCGAGGTAGCAAACAAATAGCTTATACGGTG